>JAKJFO010000017.1:16832-37712 GCA_022704885.1 Candidatus Rifleibacteriota bacterium
CCGCCACAATGGGATCCCCGGCAGCCACCGCTGGCCCCGGCGGTTCTGGTCGGGGCGCTGCAGTCGGCCGGCGCCGAAACCCGCGTTTTTGATCTGAATATCGCTTTATATCGGAACCTGCTTCGTCAGACCAGCACGCATGACTTCGCAGATTTTCTGCTCAGGCGTCTGCTCGACCCAAACTGTTTGCGCAATGCTGAGAACTATCTGAACACCAGTCAGGAGATGCAGAAAATCTTTGACGAGCGCTTCGATCCACGCGGAACCGGCCGCCTGTTCTGGGATACCTGCGGCGGTCTGCCTTCGGCTGTTACCTCACGCGACTGGCAGAAAGCCACGAAAGCGCCGGATCTGCTGCCGTTTGCCAGGCATCTGGAAAACGAAATCGCCGGCATTATTGCATGGGAACCAGAACTGGTCGGCTTTTCAGTCATATCTGATACGCAGCTGCCGGCCGCTCTGGCTCTATCTGCACTTGTCAGGCAGAAATTGCCGAAGTGCCAGATCGTTTTTGGTGGTGATGCGTTTACCTACCGCCGCAGTCTTCTTGGCGGCCAATCATGGCTGGGAGCGACAATCGACGCGGTCTGTATGGGTGATGGCGAGCCACTGATAACAGCAATAGCGGCTGGCATGACGCCGGGAACTGCTCCTAATGCCTTGAACTGGGCTGAAAAGGGCGGCTTGGCGCCAGAAAAAACTGCGCTGCAGAATATGTCTGACTTGCCGATGCCAGATTTTTCTGAATTTCCGCTCGATGACTACCTGACTCCGCATCTGGTTATGCCGGTCGAAACCGCCCGCGGCTGCCCCTGGGGGCGTTGTGCCTTCTGTATTCATCCGGTGCGCGCCGCGACCGGCCGGCCGCTGTACCGGCCGAAGCCGGTCAGGAAGGTTGCAGCCGAGATCAGCAAACTGTTCGCACAAGGGCATCGCCGTTTCATGATTGTCGATGAAGCACTGCCTCCTGCACGATTGCGCGAACTGAGCGATATCTTCGCTTCTCTGTCTGAGCCGGTTTGCTGGATCGGTTATGCCAGACTTGACGAGGGGCATACACGTGAAGGCTTTGCCAAAGCAAGGGCAGCCGGTTGTCTGAAACTTTTTATTGGCGTGGAAAGCGGCTCTGACAGAATTCTTGCGCGGTTTCACAAGGGTGTCGATGCGAAACGTGCCCGGCGTGTATTGCTCGATGCCGCTGCTGCGGGGCTGGCAGTTCATTCGTTTCTCATGACCGGCTTTCCGGGCGAAGACGAGAGTGACCGTCAGGGCACGCTCGATCTGCTTGCCGGCGTCTGGCCGGCCTTCGATCCGTTCGGTGTATCATTCGACCTGTTTCCGCTCACGGCGGAGCTCGAAACCGATCTGATGGCCGACCCGGCCGCGTTCGGCTGGCATGGTGCGCAGCGCGATTCCAGCAACGACCTTGCCTGGCAGTTCCCGCTGCTGAGTGGCCCGGCAGCGGCGGAAGCGCTGACATCTTTCAAAGGTCGCATTCAGGCTCTTGCCGACAAGGTTCTCGGACCTTCCTTCGGTCTGCGCCATGCCGGCCTCGCTCAGGATTGTCTGCACCTGCTGCTGCTCGAAGCCAGAAGCAAAAAGTAGTATTAATTCGAAGTCTCTCGGGCCTGTAACAGCGATTCAGACTACTTTTAAGTGCAGGTGTAATATATCAGAGAACTCGCACCTCATGCAAATTGCACAGTTCAGAGCACTGTCTGCAAAGTTTTGATTGCCTTCGAACTGTAGCTTAAATTAAGATTGAAGCTCAAGACAACAAAACAAAGGGCAGCCATGGCCAGAGTCTACTTTCACCCGTTCAACGCCAGTCACGACGCCGCAGAAGTCAGCGCTGCAGCAGGGAAACTGTTGAAGCACCTGGTAGAGGCCGAGCGCATTTCCCTGCGCCAGAAAGTTCCGCTGAAGGTGCATTTCGGTGAGAAGGGCAACCAGACTTTTCTCGGGCCCGAAAACTATGCCGGAATAATCGACTTTCTTCAACAGAAGCAGGTAGAATCCTGCTACATCGAGACCAACGTTCTTTACGGCGGCCGCCGCAACAATCGCACCAACCATCTGATCACCGCGCGCGAGCACGGTTTTACCCAGCTGCCGATCGAGATTGCCGATGGTGAAGTCGGGCAGGACTATTACATTCAGGAAATCGCCGGGCGCCAGTTCAAAAAGTGCTATATCGCATCAGGTTTCAAACCCTACGAACAGTTGATTGTTCTGGCGCATTTCAAGGGGCATACGCTGGCCGGGTTTGGCGGCGCGCTCAAGCAGCTGGCGATGGGCTTTGCTTCCCGTGGCGGCAAAATGGCTCAGCATCTTTCTGCCAAACCTTTTATAATACCGTTTCTCTGCCGTAAGTGCGGTGCCTGCCGACAGGTATGTGCCGTCGATGCGATCAATCTGCAGACCTGGTGGCCGCGCATCGACCGGCAGAAATGTGTCGGTTGTGCAGCCTGCACCGCGACCTGCCCGCACCATGCAATTCATACGAACTATCTGCGCTTTCTCATGCTGGGCAGCTTTACGGCAAAGCTGGCCGATTACAGCTTTGCCGCTCAGATCTGCAAACAGAATATTTATGTCAATTTCGCCATGAATCTGACTTCAGGCTGCGACTGTGAAGGTCGCAAAATGACGCCTTTGCTGCCCGATGTCGGTATTTTTGCCTCAACCGACCCGGTAGCCATCGACCGGGCATGTCTTGATAAGATCGACGAAGTCGCAGGAAAGACGGTATTCGGGCGCGGCCGCGAAATTCTCGATTATACCGAAAAGCTTGGCATGGGCAGTCAGCAATACCAGCTGGAAACCGTCTGAAGCCAGCGATTTTTCATCGGTGATTGATCAATGAGACTCTTCGCTTACGGTAAAGTATCTCCTGTTTTCTCAATCAAGCTTGCGTGGCCGTGACCAGCGGGCATACCAGTAAAGCGTCACGTTAACCATGTCACCGTCGAACCAGGCTGGATCGAACTTTTTGCCGGTTGGCTGCAGGCCGTTAGACCAGGCGACGGTCGAGGCATGTTCTTTGTTTTTAGGGCTTTTGATGATTTTGCAGAACTCTTCGTAGCCTGGAGGGCCGCCGACGTCTTCAGGCGGGCAGGCGCGATCGCCTTCAAGGCACCACATTTCGAAATCGTCTTCTGAACGCTTGAAATCTGAGTTTTCGAGAGTCAGCCGATGGCTCCATGAATCACCGAAGTCATAAACATATATGCAGCTGTCGCCTTTCTTTTTGAAATGCTTGTTGAGGCGCACAGTGCCTTCGAGAAAGGTTTCCTTGTCGTCGAATTCGTCATCGATGATTTCGACATAGCGATGTTTGCCGAAATTGAATTCGTGCAGATGCTCGTCCTGCCAGCCCATGACGATCTGAATGACGTCATGCAGGCGGTCGAGCGAAATCTCGGCCGGCACGACAAAACGGCGCCAGACTGCGGGTTCGACTTCCATCAGCTCGATCTTGATCTCGTAATATTTCTTTTTCATCAATCCTCCTTCGCCCTTCGTTTCATCAACCATTATACACTACCTGCCGCCCGGTTCAAGTTTTGCAGCTTGCCGATTATTGACTGAATCGGGGCGGTGCAGTATAATCGGCGCACCTGCCCGGTGCAGGAATGCAGTGATCAAATACAAACGAGGTTATTCAATGAGCCAGTCCATCAGCAAGATTCTGACGATGCCGCCATCAGATGCGGTTGTTTCGGTACGCGGTTGGGTGAGAACCAAAAGGGCAAGCAAGAATGTTTCTTTTATCGCGCTGAATGACGGCTCTACCATTCGCAATCTGCAGCTGGTCGTCGATTTGGATAAGGGCTACGAAGGCATCACCGAAGAAGTTATGGTAAAAGTTACTACTGGAGCCTCTCTGCGTGCTTCGGGAAAGCTTGTTGCTTCGCAGGGAAGCGGCCAGGCAGTCGAACTGCTGTGCGAGACCATCAGCGTCGAAGGTGTCGCCGACCCCGAAGAATACCCGTTGCAGCCCAAGAAACATTCGCTCGAATTCCTGCGCGAAATCGGTCATCTGCGCTTCCGAACCAACGTGTTCGGAGCCATACTGCGCGTTCGCCACGCCATGACCTTCGCCATTCACAAGTTTTTCAACGATCTCGGCTTCTTTAACATTCATTCGCCGATCATTACCGGCTCTGACTGCGAGGGCGCCGGCGAAATGTTTCGAGTCACCACCCTGCCCGAAAAAGACCCGCCGCTGCGCGAAGACGGCAGTGTCGATTACTCTGAAGATTTTTTCGGCAAGGCGACCAACCTTACCGTTTCCGGCCAGCTCGAAGCCGAACTGGCTGCCATGGCACTCGGCAAGGTTTATACCTTCGGGCCAACTTTCCGCGCCGAAAACTCCAACACTTCCCGCCACCTCGCCGAATTCTGGATGATCGAACCCGAAGTCGCCTTTGCCGACCTCAAAGACAACATGGACCTCGCCGAAGGCTTTTTGAAATACCTCATCGGTTACGCTCTCGAACACTGTGTCGATGACCTGGATTTTCTGAGCAAACGTTACGCCGAAGAGAACAAGCTCAAACCACAGGCCGAACGCGAAGAGATGACACTGCTCGAAAAGCTCGAGTTCGTGCGCGACAACAGTTTCGAACGTATCACCTACACACAGGCGATCGACATTCTCATGGAATGCGCGCCGAACAAAAAGAAGAAGTTCCAGTATCCTGTCGATCGCTGGGGCATCGATCTGCAGTCAGAACATGAGCGCTATCTCGTCGAGAAGCACTTCAAGAAGCCAGTTATCGTAACCGACTACCCGCGCGAGAACAAAGCGTTCTACATGCGCGTCAACCCTGATGGCAAAACCGTAGCCGCCATGGATATCCTGGTTCCCGGCGTCGGCGAAATCATCGGCGGCTCACAGCGCGAAGAACGCTTCGAAATCCTCAAAGAACGCGCTGCTGAATTCAAGATTCCCGAAGAAAGCATCTGGTGGTATCTCGACATTCGCAAATATGGCACTGTCGTTCACAGCGGCTTTGGGCTTGGCTTCGAGCGCCTGCTGATGTTCATCACCGGCATGGGCAACGTCAGAGACGTGTCGCCATTCCCGCGAACCCCAAAATCAGCCGAATTCTGATTTCATTCTCAGAATCGCAGAAACTGCCGGCCAGCTGTGTAATATGCAGCTGGCCGCTTTAACGAATCAACGGGTTGTCATCAAAGGTGGCTTCAGCTGGAAGTTCCCGTGAATTCTCATTAACGCGGCTTTCTGGGTGATTCTCAGGGTAGGTTTCGATAATATTATCGATGTCAATAAACAGCTTTGGCAGTTCGTAAATTTCGTGGGCCTTGATGAATTCTTCGTTTTCATCGATTCTTCCGGACTCATCTTTCTGTTCTGCCAGATCCGGAATATCACCGCTGTGAATGCAGGGTATGAATATGAACGGGTCAGAGCCAAGAGTTGCGATGAATTCGAAAATTGCCTTCGGTGGAACGGCGCGGCCAATATAGCCGGCGATTCGATTCCAGTCGTCGTCACGCAGGTATGAACAACGGTTGATCCATGTTTTCAACGGATAAAAACGGTATGCGCCCCACCAGGCGCCAAGATAGTGTGCCTGCCCCTGCAGCATGTCTTCGCTTTCGACCTGAACGTTAGCTCTCTCTGAAACCATATAGTAGCGGTATTTGGTCTCTCCGGCTACCGGCATTCCGTCTTTTCCAATATAAGTTCCGATGCCCTTGAAGAAAAAGTCGCCGGTGTTCATTTTGGCATCGACAACGAAGAGTCCGGCGCCATCAAAACCCAGCCAGAACAAGTTGTTGCGGTCAATGAGCATGGAAGTTGCCCGCAGACTGTCAAGACGTGGCTCAATTTCCGGCAGAATACGTTCTTCCGGCCTTCCATGCAGCTCTGCTATAGTCGCTTCATCAAGAAGTGCGGGTGGCGCCTCTTTCCTGACTTCACGCAACATACGGCCGATCATGCGGTTGCGAAATCGTCGATTGATATCGAAGCGCGCCAGATCTCTGGTCGTAGGCGAAAGATTGAGCACCTCAGCCTTGTTGTTGAAGGCATACATGAATCCGTTCTCTTTGAATTCGGTGCAGTGCATCCAGCCTTCATTTACTTCGTAAGCATCGCTGCCGGTCGGGTCGGCCTGATAAAGACCTTCTGTCGTAGCTATCAGAAGCGAATCTGAGCCTGGTCTGGCCACGTCAAGCAGCACCTGTTCCATCGCATCGATATTGCCGTGATCTTTTTCGTTATAGGCTTTGCTGAGCCTGATTCCGGTAAAAAATGCCTTGACGATCAATTCATATTTTTCGAGCGGCATCATTATCTCCAGAGGTCTGGTAAGTGCCAGATCGGTTATCCAGAGTTTTTCACGACCGCTGAAATAAATCGTGTGGAAATTGCCGCCACGACGAATGGCAAGGCCGGTCTCGGTGCCGACGCAGAGATTATCACGGCGGTCGAACAGCAGAGTTATTATACGGTCACAGGGAAGGCCATCGGCTTCGGTATAATGCTCGCCTTTCGAGTTGTACAGACCCTCTGAGGTTCCGGCCCAGATGTCGCCGCTGTGACTGATTGTCATTGCCGTGATGGTTTTGTCACCGAACACTTCAACCGGTCGACAGGTAGCCGAGCTGAAGTCATCATCATCGACGATGTAAAACAGCCCCCCGGTGGTCGCGACATAAAGCCTTTTTTCGCGGTTATTGTAAACCAGTTCGTGTATGGCGATCTGACCGTGTTTTTCTGTGTTTTCGACCGGAAAATTATTGAAAACACCGCGTTTGTCACCGATTACCGCATACTTTATAACGCCGGTGTCTCGGGTTCCGATAAAAATGTTTCCATACTGGTCTTCGCACAGAGCTGTAATTTTATTGGACGGAATGAAATCATTATCGATAAAGTGAAAGGTCGGCATGCCCTCGATGACTTGACAAGATGCTTTCGGGTCATACTTTCCGTCGAGCTGTTTGCCATCGAGAGTTGTCCTCTCGGAGAACAGAGATTCAAAAGGTCGGGACGCCGATGCCGGCAGCGTGGTGAAAACAATCAGAAACGCTATAAAAACTCTCTTGATGCCAACTGAAATCACTTTCTGTCCTCCGGTATTACTGCTTTTTACCATTTAAGACTAACACATAATCGATCTGCCGGTAAAACCTCTTTATTGATGCCAGTTTCAAACAGGCTGGCCGGCGCCGGCTTAAAGAGCTATACTGTTTTAAAAGGTGATCGGAGGTGGCGTTGTATGAGTGCGACTGTTTTTTATTTTACTGGAACAGGTAATTCGCTGGCGGCTGCCCGAACGTTGGCGGCCAGGCTGAAAGATGTCAGTATCGTAGCGCTGGCCGGAATCGTGAACGAAGGCAGGCCTTTTCAGGTGAATACCGATAAAGCCGTCTTTGTTTTTCCGGTTTACTGTGCTGGAATTCCGGCTGTTGTCGCAAAATCGCTCGATCTGATAAAGATGCCGCGAACTCAGTATGTGGCTGCAATCGCGAATTGCGCAAGTTCTGCCGGCGCCGCCCTCGATATTTTTGCCGCAGAGATGCTGCAGCGCTGCGGTAGAACTCTTTCGGCCGGCCATGTCATCTTCATGCCCGGCAATTATACGCCGCTTTATGGCAGCGAAAAGCCTGCTACCATCGAGCACATGTTGAAAGAGGCCGACAACCGTCTACTGGAAATCGCCTGCGAGACTACAGCTGGAACACCGGTCGAATATTCCCTGCCTGCTCCACTGGCATGGATGACCAGGCTTTCATCAAAGCTGTGTGTTTCCAGCTTTCCATATATGCAGAAACGCTTCAGAGCTGAAAACACCTGTACGGGTTGCGGCCTTTGCGCCAGTGTCTGCCCGGTCAACAATATAGTGATGTCTGATCGAAATCGGCCGCAATGGCTGAAAAAGTGCGAACAGTGCATGGCTTGCCTTCAGTATTGCCCGGTTGAAGCCATTCAATGCCTGTGGTGGACAAAAGGTCGCACGCGTTACCACCACCCGGGCATCGCTGCCAGCGAAATCGCCGCCCAGAAGAGCCTTAATACTGCGATGTAAGACTGGTAAACTTTTGCAGCGATGTACAGTAGTATAAGAAAAGGCTGAATGGGAGAAAAATTATGAAAGCTTTTATGCAGCGCTGGTTTTTATTGTCATTCCTGTGTCTGATGGCTCCTGGCCTGCTGCTTGGCGATCCTTTCACCGAAAAGAAGGTCGAACCGGCAAAGCCGGTATCCGGCCTCGACAGCAGCGGTGCGGCGGTAGAGTCTGCAGACAAGAATGCAAAAAAGTCAGAGTTCCCGGTTGATGGCACTGTAGAGGTAAACCCCTCTCTGCGTCTGCGTGAATACCCTTGGGGGCCGGTCATCGGCCTTTTCGGGAGCGGTACCAAAGTTACCGTGATCGGAACCGAAGGCGATTTCTACAAGGTTCAGGTAAATGGCCAGACCGGTTACATGCACAAAAACTTCGTTTCGATTCCCGGCGCACCGGCTTCGCAGGTAGATCCTGATTATCCCGGCGACACTCGCAGTGGTGGCTATATTCCCAAAGATGGCGGAAGCAGCACGGCCGGCGGCAATACCGGCAGCGGCACGCTGCCGAAGAAGCCATCCGTAATCGGGCAGGCACAGGGCGACGGAACACCGGCCGGAGCGCTTACCTGGGCGCACGATCAGATGCCCGGTGGCACCTGCAAAGGTTTGAATTCGAACAATGGCCAGCGTTCAAGCAACCCGGACGCCTGGGATGGCTGGTGTCTCGCCTTTGTTGGCACCGCTTACGGTCGCAAAATTCCTGAGCTCCGCGCTCCTTCGGCTATTCAGGCTTATTATAACTTCAAGAATGCCGGCAAGATAAAAAACGATCGCAACCCGCCTGCTGGCGCTGTCATGTTCACCAACAAGACCAGCACCAATCCCTATGGTCATATTTTTATCGCTACCGGCGAAAAAGCTGCTAACGGCGAGCCTATAGTCATTTCAACCACATCTTCCAACATCAAGAAGTTCACTCTCAGCCAGATGGTCGGCAGTCTGCAGTACCTTGGCTGGGCAATGCCATAAAACAACGGAGATAGATAATGAAACGCTACACAATTCTACTGCTTTGCCTGTTGATGAATGCCGCAACCTTGCCTGCGCTCGAGCTGCCCCTCGGAACCTCAACCGCCGACCTCGGCCTCAAAACTCTCGCCGATGCAGGCGAGAATTTCGGAAAAGGCCTGCCGCTGGGGCCGGCTGCTCTGCGCTTTGTCGGCGACAGCCTGTGGGTCAGCGACAGCCTCAACAAGCGCCTGGTAGAGTTTGATCAGAACGGTAAACTTCTGCAATATCTCTCAATCGCCAGTGAAAGCCATTTTTATCCCGAAGACTTTGTGAGAATGCCCAATGGCTGTTTCTGGCTCTGTGATATCGACAACACTGCTCTGCTCAAAATCGATGTGCAGGGACTGATTATTCGCAGGCTGACAGCCATTGGCGAAAAGAAGCTGGCCTGGCCGGTAAGAATAGAGCTTTTGCCTTCGGGTAATCTGCTGGTGCTAGATCAAACACTTGCCGAACTGATCGAATTCAGCGAAGATGGCACTCTGGTACGTGCTGACAAGGTTTACGGCCGCAGTCTGATGGTCGAAAAAGACAGTGTCTCTTACGTTAGCGAAAAAGAAAACAAATTCTATCTCGCAGTCAGAAAGCTTTCTGACAATACCGTCGATACATTTCAGATTCCGGTCAGCGATGTTCTCGATCTCGAACTGCTGGCAAAAACCGGCAGCGGTGAATGCGTCGTCGGTTTCAAGTCACCAGGCAATGATGGCAGTACTCAGATGCCTTATTACCTGATGCGCTTCACCCCCGGCAGCGATAAGCAGTTTGAGACAATGCAGACTGGTTTTCCCGAAGCTTTTCTGACCCGTCCGCTGATCTCAAAAGCAGTTGGCGAAGACTTTCTGATCAGACTGGCCCCGGCCGCCTCCGGTTCCGGCAAGGTTCTGCGCCTCTATCCTATCGACCTCAACTTCTCTCTCAAAAACTCCGGCGGCTGATACAAAACTCTTAAACCTCAACAAAAAAGCGCCCTTCCGGGCGCTTTTTTATATGTCTTGATTCTAGCCACCGCTGCGTTTGACGCGGTAACCCATTTTTTCGAGTTCGGCGACGAGGCGGTCGCGGTGTTCACCCTGAATCTCGATCTGGCCGTCTTTGAGCGCGCCGCCGGCCCCGCACTTTTTTTTGAGTTCGGCCGCCAGCTTTTTGAGCTCATCTTCGCTGCCGGGCAGGCCGCTGATTATGGTAACCCCGGCACCTTTTCGCCCCTTGGTCTCGCGCCCAACCCGCACGATGCCGTCTTTTGGCGGCGGCGCAGCATTGCTGCTTTTGCGGCAGACACACTGTGCCGCCGGCTTTTCACAGCCGGGGCACATTTTTCCCCATTCGCTCGACCAGACCAGACCAGATTCTTTTTTGCTCATATCAGCGTTATTTTATACGCGCCGGCCGGCAAATGCAAACCGCTGCTGCCAGGCATTTCTCGCTGACTCAGTTTTTAGATGACACTCTGAAAGAGCAGGTTAAGGCAATATTTTGCATTGTTTTGTTTCAGAGAAAGTATTAGCATTGATCTGTATGATGATGTGAGGTGTTTATGAGACGTTTTTCTTTGTATTTGTTGATGGGTGCAGTTTTTATGAGTGGCTGTTGCGGTAACCAGGAGGCAGCGCCTGCTCCGAAGATTGAGCCGAAGGCAGTGGCGCCAATGAGTCAGGCCGACCAGATGCGGCAGAAGGCAAAGGTCGCCGAGGCTGCCAGTCTGATCGGATACGACGGCAAGGCGATCAAACGTGACCTTGACAAGATTATCGATCAGCATGAGCAGTCGGCAAAGCAGCTTGAAGATCTCAACAACCTCTGAGAATGCCTTCGCATACTGCTCAGCCTTTCTGCCAGTCTTCGAGTCGGGCGTATTTAGTTTTTGCTCAGACTCTGCTAATATTTTATTGAATAATTACTATTGTTAAAACCGGTCGAGGTGATCTTAATGAACAGATACAGATTTATCGCATTAATTTTTGTCGTGGTGCTGCTGCCGGCAACCCTTCTTGAGGCTCAAACAGCCAAGTTTCACGTCGATGTCGGGCTCAATCATTTTTACAAGAACCGATATCTTGAAGCTTATCGTGAATTCAAGCAGGCTCTCGAAAAAGATCCGCGTTACCCTGAAGCGCACTACAATCTAGGCCGTGTTTACAAGGCTCAGGGCTTCATGAAAGAAGCGATAATTCAGTTTCAGATCGCGGTTCAGATCAAGCCCGATTATCTGGCAGCCCGGCGCGAACTCGAAGCCATGCAGCAGACTCTTGCAACCGATGTGGCTGCGCAACAAAAGATTCAGGGCCGCGAGACCATTCAGCAGACAGAATTCGATACAATTCCGGCCGATCAGGCGGTAAGCCGGGCGCGCGAAATGCTCAACCAGGGCCGCCCCGAAGAAGCGATACGTTATTACGAAGTGGCTTTGCGCGAACGGCCTGACGATGCCTCTCTCAATAAAATGCTTGGGTTTCTGCGGTTTCGCCAGAACCGCTTTACCGACGCACTCGAAAGCTATACAAAAGCCCAGAAGAATGCGCCGACTGACGCCGAAATTCCTTATGCTATCGGGCTTATCTACATGAAAACGCAAGCCCCCGAACGGGCTGAAAGTTTTTTCAGTCAGGCTGTCGCGCTGCAGCCTTCAATGGTAAAGGCCGTTTTCGGTCTCGGCGAAGCATACGAGGCGCAGGAGCGCGTGGAAGACGCGATTCTGCAGTTTCGTCGCTGCCTCGAACTTAATCCGAACCTTAAGGAAGCCAAAGACAAGCTCTCATATCTGGCCGGGCGTCAGGGCTACAACTATTACAGCCGCGGCAGCTACTTTTATCAGCGTGGCGAATACGATAAAGCCGAACCGTTGCTTTCGATGGCCAGACAGTACGGCAATCTCACCACCGACCAGAATCGGCAGGTTGATGAAATGCTCAATGCCAGCCGCTTCTGGATCAACAAACAGAGAGAAAAGCAGCGCATCGAGGATGAGCGACGTGCTACCAGCAGTGCTTCATATGTCGGGAAGAGCATAGATGTCTATGAAGTCAGTCGTAACCCGAATCCTTACATTGGCAACGCAGTTGAATGGACCGGGAGAATAGAATTCGTCACCAGTAAAAGTGGTCGCCGCGTACTTTTTGTTAACGCGCAGCCGGCGGTAAACCCAGAAAGCAACATGGATTATGTTTTTGAAGTGGTTTTTCCAAAAGATCTTCCTTCTGATCCGCGTATTACAGCATATGCACAGGTAACGGTTAAGGGTAAGATTCTTAGGGTGGAGAAGCTGCTGAACGAAATATCGAACTCTTTCAGTTCACGTCGTCAGCCGGTTATCGAAGCCGCCGAAGTCAGGTTCGACCGGGAAAATTATGCCGAGCCGCTTATTATGAGGTTTTTCTGATGGTTCTGCCCTATGCTGACCCAGATTAGCAAATAGCAGAATGCAATGGTCTGCCAGATTTCCTGATTCATTGAGGCAGAAGCCTCTGGCTACCATCGTCAGAGCAGCAGGCAAGGCTCTGCTGATAGTTTTTCTTCCCTTTCTTCTCCTGACCGGCCTCAACCATTATTTTGCCGAGATCGATCTTGACCGCCGCGTTGCGACAGAACGCAATGAAATGGCGAAGATTCTCAGTGATGTGGCAGCTCAGTCCGAGCCGGTTAAGCGTTTTGGCACCGCTTTTTCCAGTCTGGCAGCATTGCCTTATCCGTCTGAATCTTTTGACAAAAGGCTTAAGCAGAATTTCGACGCCAATCCCGGTTCGATAGAAGTCTTTCTCTTCGATGAGAATGGAAAATGTCTGGCGTTGCCATTCATGCCGGTTCCGCCACGCTTTGTCGCGCAAAAATATCTGGAGGCGGTAATAGACCCGGCGTTGAGCAAGAAGCACGAGCGCTTTATCTTTCAGTTTTCTGGCTATCGCAACGCTCACGCCATCATGAACCGCACTCCGGATGAAATTGTCAGTATCGGCTCAAGTCATGATCGGCACTGGGGTGGCTGGTTCAGGCTCAAAAACCGCGAGGGCGATTTTTCCGGCCATATGATTGTTTTTGTTGGAAAACGTCTGCTGGTTGCAGATCAGATGCTTGACGACGCAGTAAGAACTGCAATCAATAAATTCGGCCGCAGCTATCACTTTGGCTGGCAGGATCCATTGGCCAGGCACCAGATCAGGCCAGAATCAACAGGGTTCGCGGCTTCGGCCACAGCTCTGGTCAATGCAATGCCGACTGGCGAGCAGGGTTTTCTCTACGATGGCTGTCCAGGCATCAGGCGCTTCACCGATACAGGAAACAGTATTATCGCCAGAACAGTTCATGCCGTCGAGCCGGCAATGATTTACGCTGCGTTTGGTTTTTCGATCAGACTGGCAGCTTTTTTTGCCTTCATTCTGGTGTTGTATTTTCTGCTCGATATTTCGCAGGCGACGCCGGGTTTGCGAGGCAGACTGGCAGCGCTGTTCCTTTATGGCGCCGGCATTCCACTGATTCTGCTGATCTTTACCGGTATTGCTGATCGCATCGAACGCGAAAAAGTTCTTGTCGATGGTCTGCAGCAGCAGAGCGTAGCCGAACTTACGCGCATCGACGAGGGGCTGACATATGAATATCGCAAACTTGAGGGCATTTTTAAAGCAGCCATCAGAAGAAGCATGTCGCTGCCACCAGATGAGTTTCGCAATTCTCTCGATGAGATTGGCAGGCTGGGTCAGACATTTTCTGAATCATTACGTGAGATTCTGATTGTGTCTGACAGCTTCAGTCTGTCTTATCTAAATGGCCGTCAGCAGACGAAAGTCGACGGCAAAAAAGAAACCATGATTCATTACGGCGAGATGCTGCTCGAAACCTTTCGCGGCGAGTTCGTCGAGAAGCATGACAAACCGGCCTCGACCGATATCAAATCGATCGTGGCAGATTTTGGCGGCTGGCTGGCGCGAGGCCTGATCATGGGCTGTGGCCGCATCGGCATGCTCAACCTGCTTGACAGCGTTCTTCCGACCTATGTCGATATTTTTATCGACGATAAGAGTTATGCCCACGCCATGATGTATGTTTTTCTTTCTCAGGCCGGAATGCAGCGGAATTACCTGTTGCAGGTCAGCCGGCAGCGCGATCGTCTGAAAGGTGAAGATCTGCCAAGATTAGCTGCCATGCCAGTCAAGTCAATACCAGACTGGCCATCGTTTCCCAAACGCGCTACCGGCAGTGAGCCGACTTTGCGACAACTGGCCGATCAGGTCGTAAAAAGCGGACTGCCGGCCCACGAAATCGCCAGTGTCGGTGGGCGGCAGTATCTGCTGAGCGCAGTTAAAGGCAATTATCTCGACGGCTACGTGCTGATTCTGGCGCAACCTTATCATCTGGTTGAAAACAGTATCGGCAAGCTGAACCGTCGGATGATCGTTCTTTCCATTCTCGTGATACTGCTGGCTTTGGTCTCGGCAAGAGTCACCAGCATGCTGCTTTTGAAACCGCTCGAAAATCTCAGGACTGGTCTAAATGCGGTTGCTGCTGGAGATTTCAGAGTAAGGGTCGAGGGCGCTGCCGTTGAAGAGTTTTCGCACATGCTGTCGAGCCTTAATCAGACGCTCGTCAATTTCCAGGAAATGCAGGTCGCCCGCACAGTACAGGAAACATTATGGCCGGAAGCAGCCATGCGCGGCGATGACTGGCAGCTTTATGGCCGATGCATCACCGCGACAGAGCTTGGCGGAGACCATATCGACTGGTTTGCCCTCAAAGATGGCAGGGTGCTGATCGTTGTCGGTGACGTTACCGGGCATGGTATTGCGCCGGCAATGGTGCAGGCCTCGACCAAGGTCTGGCTGTCGCTGCTTGCCGAAAAGGCTGCATCTGCCGCCTCCTTGCTGCAGGAAATCAATCGCCTGCATTTCAAATACGGTGCCAAGAGGCTGTATATGACCTGCTGGCTGGGATTTTACACCCCTGCCAGTGGTCATCTTGACTACGCATCGGCCGGACATCCATACCCGGTCATTATCAAGGCTTCAGGTGAATTCGAGATGCTCAATCTGGCAGGTATGCCATTGGGAGTCAGGGCAAAGCCGGTGATCGGTTCGGCCAGTCGCAGCATTGAACCGGGCGAAAGTCTGGTGATATACACCGATGGCCTGGTCGAGACGACCAGCGCCGGCGGTCAGATGCTCGGTTTCGAAAGTTTTGCAAAAATCTGCGCGAAAACCTGCGCTCTCGAACCGGCTGCAGCAGTCGACTCGATCATAGCTTCGGCAAATGCCTGGGGACCGCAGAATGACGATCAGACTGTAGTAGTGCTCAAACGCAGCCAGTCAGGAGACGGTCATGCCAACAACTGACAACAGGCCGATCCGGTTGCTCATTCTGATTTTCGGGATAATTCTCAATCTGATCATCATCGGTTTCTTTCATGAACGTTGCGAGCAGCGTGAATACCAGAATTACCGGCGCAGTCGCGAAACTTTTCTCGAAAAGATGTATGCCTCATTCCGTTTCGATAAGCTTTTTAACAGCAGATTCAACCAGCTTTTTGCCGAATCTGGCGGAAAGAATGCGTCTGAGGCCATTCGTTTGACCGCCGACTGGTTGCGCCGGCATGGCATGGCGTCCGATTCCTGCGAAATAGTCTATTTTAACAACCGACAGCCTCTGAATGTGCCGTCTGAACGCGCTGATGACTGGAAATTCATGCTCGAACACTTCGACACCGGTCTATTAAGATCACGTCTTGAGGGAGAAGCCAAAAACCGCCTGATCAAGCTGCTGAACGGCGGCGTCGGATTTCCGCGTCTCGAAGGCAAACCAGGAGTTCTTCAAAAAGTGACCATCGCAGGTGAAAGAACCTACGGCATCTGGTTCTCAGCACCAGAAAGCCATGCTGATGGAGTTAACGCGATGATCGCACTGGTGCATGAAAAGAAACTCACCGACCGGTTTCTCGCCCGCAATCTCTTTGCCAGTCTGGGTGTGTCGCCGAATGAATATGGCTATGTCAACCTGTTCAACCCTGAAGATTCCCTTGTTCCTGAAGGCCTGAATCCATTTGTCATCGCTCCCCGGGTCAGTGGCATGGATATCAAGAGCGGTTATGAATACCTGGTCTTCGGCTCGCGCGAAGTGCTGGTGTCTTTCAAACCAGATGGGCGCATTCTTCTTTCGGTCATGAACTATCGCAGGGTGCCGGCCCCATTCTGGACGCTGGCTTTGTTCTTTTTCTGGGTTCCTCTCTGGTTTCGAGCTTTTCAAACAGAAGAAGGCTTCAAGCTTTCGCTGACCACGATGATCACATTCGTTTTTCTGATCAGCATGGCTTTGCCGGTCGTTGCCGTCGGTTTCTACTGGAACCTGTTTCTAGATTCGCGCCGCGAATCAGCCAGAATCGAGACCGCCGCCCGTCTCGAAAAACTTCTGATGCAGCTCGATTCGCATTATGCCGAAGAATTCAGAGTAGTTCGCAAGAAATATCGCGATCTTGTCGAAATTTTTAACGGCAAGCCTGATAGACTGCAGGACTTCATCGATCAGTCGGTGCGCCTCGAACTCGAATTTCTTTTCGATACCTGTCTGCTGATCGATGCCGAAGGCCGATTTATCAGGCCTTACGCCACTGCCGGCATGCAGGTCAGGCGACTGGTTTTTTATGATATGGCTCATCGCGAAAAGGTATGTCAGCAGGCCTTCGCCGATGGCTGGATTCCCTTCGATCTTGAAGCTGAGTATGTGTTGAAGACCACCCCCGAAAACTTCGATCTCAAAAAATGTATAACTCTTATGCCGGCGCAGGGAAAAACAGCATACACTTCAATTACCGGTTTTACCGGCAAAGATCTGATCAATCGTTATAATTCTACGATTCAGGGCTCTGGCAGTGCCGGTAAAGAAGAAGTCTCGTCGATGATCATGTCTTCGTTTCTCGAATCTGAAGATGAGAACTCGGTTTCGCGCATACAGCAGAATCTCGGCGATTTTATCGAACTCGGTTTCGACGTTAACCAGTCGATCAACTTTGTCGATCTGATCAAAGACGTCGATGGACGGGCAAAATACTGTCTGATTATCTTTTCCGGCAATTACAACTTCTCGCGTAACTATTTCGAAAAGGTTTTTCGCAACAAAGAGTGCTGGCCGGCAGATATTCAGTTTATGGCCGTATCGTCGCGTGTGTTCAGCGTCAGTTTTCCTTTCGTCGACATGCGTATGCGCATGCCGAGACTGTTCAGCATGATGCAGCCACCACGCAACCTGCACGTAGAAGAACATCTTATCAATGGCAAACCGCATCTGCTCTGTGCTTATGTCGGCAAAAAGGTGCAGGGTTATGTTTTATTTGCAGCCATTTCGCTCGAAGCGATCGACAGGCAGCTGTCGGAACTCGAAAACCGGCTGCTGCTGGCAGCCTGTATTGTTATCGTTGCGCTGATATTCGTCTATATCAGATTGATACGGGGCGTGCTCAGACCGGCTCGACTGGTCATGGGCGGGGTCCATGCCATGGAAAAGCACGATCATTCACATCGTATCGTCATCGAGACGTCTGACGAATGGCAGCAGCTGGCAGAAACTTTCAATGGCGCACTTGAAGGCATGAAGGAACTCGAAGTCGCGCATTTCGTGCAAACCTGCATTCTGCCCGGAAGTGACATCTGTTCTGGCGCCGCCAGATTCGCCGGCCGCACTGTGCCGGCTGATGACGTCGGCGGTGACTATTACGACGCGTTCGTGCCGGCCGAAGGGGAGATGGTATTCATCATGGGTGACGTGTCAGGCCACTCGATTTCGGCGGCACTCGTAGTTTCAATGGCCAGAGCGGCTTTTTCCGGCATCGTCGATCAGGGTGTGAAGATGCCGCACGAAATCTTCACCATGATGAACAACCTTATGCTCGGGCATTTGCGTCGGGTTAAAATGATGACCTGTTTTGGCGGGCATATCGATAAATCCGGCAAGCTGACCTGCTGCAATGCCGGACAGGCGTTTCCTTATATGATAAGAGAAGATGGTGGAGTCGAAGCGATAAAACAGATTGGTTATCCACTTGGTGCCGCGCGCAAAAAAACGCTGAAATTTCTCGAAATGCAGCTGCCGGAACGCTGTCGCATCGTCATGTTCAGTGATGGCGTCGTCGAAGCGATGAACGAAGACAACCAGCCGTTCGGCTATGACCGCCTCGAACGTCTGGTTCGAAGGCTTGGCTGGCAGATCAGCAACGAAGAGTTTTTTGCCGCATTATACAGCGAAGTTAAAAAGTTTTCGGGCACTGTGCCCTGGGGAGACGATGTTACAGTCGCGCTTCTCGACTACGATCGCACCAAAATCTGAACATCGATTCAGCTGCTTGCATTGTGCACCGATTTATCCTATAATCGCCTTGCCATGCGAACAATTCATAAAATTTTTGTGTCGTTGAAGTCCGCGGTTATCCTGATTGCCATTCTTACTCTGCTGGCAACATTGGGCACGCTGGTGCCCCAGAATCTCGATGCCGTGGATTATCTGAAAAATTATCCCATAACCGGGCACTGGATACTCTCTCTTGGCTTCGACGACATGTATCGGAGTGCACCATTTCAAACCTGTCTCTGGCTGTTATCGGTGTCTACGCTTGCGTGCATCATGACCCGCTGGAAAAATACCTGGCGCAAGCTGTCGGCCAGAGTTGAAAGAGCGAGCGTCAGGGAAATCAGAGCTTATGAGTCTGGGCATCTGCTTTCTGGCAGGCTGACTGAATCCTGGCAGAGCAGATTTGACCGCGTCAGAACTGACGAAGATGGCGTGCAGATCGCACTCAAGACCTCTGGGCGCTCTTCTTTGCTCGGTGGCATGTTTATTCACATTGGCCTGCTGCTGATACTGGCCGGTGGTCTGATCGGTGTTTATCTCAGCGTTGAGACCGTTATCAGGGGTTCAAAGGGAGACCTCGTACCGGTTCCTCCCCTTGAAGCAGTGCGCGCGGCCCGTGATGCCGACAAGATTGCGCGTATGGCACGCAATATCAGATCTTTCTCAGCAGAAGATCCGCGTTTGAACCCCATGCGGGAGCAGATCGATTCTTTGCACGAAAAATATAAGGCCGGTCTGGCCAGCCCTGCCTTCAAGATCAGATTCAATGAACTGTGGGTCGAAAACTATCGCGCGCAGGATGGCAGTGATGCTGGTGTTAAAAGCTGGAACTCACGTGTAAGCTTCATTGACGGTGATAAAGAGAGCGATTCTACGTTGGTCATGGTCAACCAGCCGGTCAGTTATGGCGACTATACCTTCTACCAGTCGAGCTGGAACCAGTTTTACCGCAAGGTGACCGTGCAGGTCGATTACGTTGGCGATGCCTCAGCCACAGCCATTACAGGCAATGATTCCGCGACTTTCCCGGTGACTCTGGAATTGACTCTGAAGAAGCCGGTAAAGCCGGCCTGGGCTCCTTTCGATCTGGTTCTGGTCGATTTTATGCCGGACTTTCGCATTATCAACGATCGCTTCGTCAGTGTGTCAGATGAGCTTAACAACCCGGCAGCAATGATCGTTGCCTACGATGAAAGCGGTAACGTTGCCGGTCGCGCCTGGGCTTTTCCTGAAGACCGCATGTCGATGGCAGGCCATGTAACCAGTATGCCCTTTCGTTTTACCTTTATCGATGCTGAAGCTGAATATGAGAGTGGCATGCAGATGGCGCACGACCCGGGCAAGCCTGTCGTGTGGCTTGGCTGCCTGATTTTTACGCTCGGCATGATCATGAGTTTTTACGTAACTTACCGCGAACTGTGGCTGCTGGTTTATCCTGACGGCTCCTGCTATATCGCGGTCACCGGCAATCGCCCGGCCAAAACTTTTGCCGAAGACCTGACGCAGCTCGACAGTCAGCTGATCGCCATCGACAAGGAACCAGCCATATCATGAGTGAAATCCCATTGTTTGTCTTTTCGATGATCTGTTATGTTCTCGCTTTTGTCGGTTTTTGCACCCATATCAGCCTTAATCGCGAAAAGTTTTACAGATCATCGCGAGGCGTAGCCTGGGCCGGCGTTCTGGCCGCGCTGGCGGCGCTAGGTCTGCGCTGGTATGATGCCGGGCACCCGCCCCTTTCTAACATGTACGAGTCGCTGGTTACTTTATCTACTCTAATTGCGCTGACCGGCCTGCTTTTTACGGCCAGACAGCCTCTGCCAATGCTGGAAGCCGGCACCTGCGTCATTTCTATTCTCATGTTTGGCGTCGCTTCTTTGTTTTCTTCTCACACCCGACCTTTGATCCCTGCATTGCAGTCTTACTGGCTGCATCTCCATGTTTCTCTGGCTTTTGTTGGCGAGGCTCTGTTCGCAATCGCCTTTATCCTCAGCTATCTCTACTGCTTTCAGAAAATCATGACGGGCTCGGCGAACAGCAGTTCATTTTCGAGCATTCATGAGAAAATCACCTGCTATTTTGTCGTAGTCGGCCTGCCGCTGGCTTTTGTAACCGGCATGGCTGTTCTGGCATCTCATCTTAGCCGCCTGCCGGCGTATGCAGAGCGCTGGTCGGGTCTTGTCTGGGGAGTTATCGTGCCTGCTGTCGTGACCATGCTGCTGCTGATGATACTGACCTGGATGTATCGCGGCGCTGTTCATAAAGGCGTCGAAAAATGGCTGCCAGATGCAGACAGCCTTGATAAGCTGATTTATCGGTCTATTGCTCTTGGTTACCCTCTTTTTACCGTTGGTGGCCTGATTTTTGGTATGGTCTGGGCGAACAAGGCCTGGGGGCGTTACTGGGGCTGGGATCCCAAAGAAACCTGGGCTCTGATCACTTTC
>JAKJFO010000180.1 GCA_022704885.1 Candidatus Rifleibacteriota bacterium
TATTGCCCGCAGTCCTTCCCATTCGCTTGCTTTTTTGAAGCATGATAGATCCGGTATTAAGCGATATGTCCTGCTTTCAATTCTTCCATGACCTTTTTCCGTTTGTGAAAATTTACTATGCTCGATCCCGTCGAAGTTAAACCTGACTGCGTCTTCACAAAATGCCCTGACTTCATCATGAAAGAGGCCCTGATTTCCTTTTAGCGCCAGTATATAATCGCCCCCTTTTGATTTTATAGTTTTGGCATGCTCTTTTTGGCAACCCATCGCGTCCATGGTCACGATGCAACCATCAAGATCTAGTATCTCAAGCAATTTTGGCACAGCTGTAATTTCGTTAGATTTTTCTGAAACTTTTACTTGGCCAAGAACACAACCGTTTAAACTGCTCCATGCACTAACCATGTGTATGGCAGCCTTGGATGATGCTTTATCAAAAGAATTTCTGATTGTTTTTCCGTCGATGGACAGTATGTCTTCTCCTGTAGAGCGTCTGAGTTCATCAATCCAAGTGGAGAAACATTTCTGAAACTCAATTGGGCTCAATCTGGCGAATACTCTTCCAAATGTGTCATGGGAAGGAATACCGAAAGATAAACCACGAAATCGCCCACGGCATCCCTTCTGAAAAAAGAGTCATCAAAGACGGCGACCTTATCAATATCGACGTCTCGGCTGAACTCGACGGTTTCTGGGCCGATAACGGCACCTCTTTCGTGATCGGCCGCGATCTGAACGGCCTGCAGGGTCTCGTCGACTGCTCGAGAAACATCATGATGAGTGCCATCAGCAGCGTCAGGCCGGGAATGCGGGTTTCTGAGCTTGGCAGACATATCGAAAAAATGGCTCAGCAAAGCGGTTTTCGCGTCATAAGAAATCTCGCCGGGCACGGAGTCGGGCGTGCGCTTCACGAAGAGCCCCACTACATACTGAATTGCGAAGACAAAAAAAACACCGCACGCTTCAAAAAGAACTCGGTTGTGGCAATCGAAACCTTTATCGCGACAAAATCCACTCAGGCGGAACAGCTCGACGACGGCTGGACACTGGTCGGCAACCGCGGCGGCTACGTCGCCCAGCACGAACATACGGTTCTAATTTCCGAAGACCGGCCGCAGATACTGACCGCAGCGAACAATATCTGCTGACCTAAACTGCCGGTTTAATTTCGGCAACCTCTCCCTCTGTATGAAAAACCCCTCCAGGAGCAATCCAGGAGGGGTTCTTTATTTGTGTAAAAAACTAAAGTCGGCTCAGACCTTGATTTCGAGAAGGGAGTTCGGGGTGTTGGTCAGCTGCAGCAGGCCCTTTTCTTTGACGACGAAGACGTCTTCGATTCTGATGCCGCCCCATTCGGGCAGATAAATGCCGGGCTCGACAGTAAAGGCCATGCCGGGCATGATTTCGTCTTCGCATTTCGGCGACAGTGACGGTGCTTCGTGAATATCGAGACCGAGTGAATGACCGAGACCGTGGCCGAAGTTTTCGCCGTAACCGGCATCAGTGATGATTTTGCGGGCAACCGCATCGATATCACGGCAGACGGCGCCGACCTTGATGGCTTTGATGGCCTTAGTCTGGGCTTCAAGAACGGTGGCGTAAACCTTTTTGAATTTGGCGGTCGCCTTGCCGAGAAAAATCGTGCGGGTCATGTCTGAATGGTAACCGTCGCAGACAGCGCCAAAGTCGATCTTGACCATTTCGTTCTTTTTGAGCTTGCGGTCGCAGGGGTGATGATGCGGGCAGGCTGAATTCGGTCCCGAAGCGATGATCGTCGAGAAACTCGGAGCATCAGAACCTTTCATTTTCATGAAAAATTCAAGGTGCGCCGCAACTTCGTTTTCGGTCATGCCGGGTTTGATGATCTTCATCAGTTCGGCAAACGAGGCATCGGCAATCGAAAATGCCGTTTTCAGCGATTTGAGCTCGTCGGCATCCTTGATCTGGCGCAGCCGCTCTACCAGACCTTCGGTCGGGTAAAGATCCATTTTAAATTCTTCAGAAAACAGCAAAAACTGCCTGAGATTCAGCGACTTTTCGACGCCGAGAGCCTTGACACGCAGCTTTTTCAGGTATTTCTGCATCATCTCGATCTGGTTGTTCTTGAAAATGACGATTTCAGCAGCGTCGCCGATCTCTCTGGCGCTCTGTTCCTGATAGCGGAAATCGGTAAAGAAAACCGCGTGCTTCTTCGTGATCAGCAGAGTGCCGCATGAGCCCGAATAGCCGCAGAGATAGCGAACATTGTTCAAATTGGTGATCAGCATACCGTTGTAATTTTCGGTAAACAGCTCACGTAAAGCTGCAAGACGTTGTTTGTGTTTCATTCTCTTCTCCTTTTCAGCCTGATCGCGCTGAAGCAACAGATCAAAATCTCTCTATTCCTGGCCACGGGCAGGGTTAAGAACCGTTACCTGCCGGTCAGAAAATGGGCTGGCGGCAAGCACCTTCGCCGCTTCGCCGGAAGGGGCAATCATGGTAATCGCCATCTTTTTCTCATCGAGCATCGCACGCGCAACCTCCTTAACATCTTCGAGCGTTACACGAAGATAAGGAGCCAGCGTGTTTTCGGGCAGCTGCGGATCGACATTATACAAAAAGCCGGTCGACAGGCGATTCATGCGGTTGGTCGTACTTTCGAGGGCGATCAGAAGATTACCCTTCAGCTGCTCGCGGGTATCTTCGAGTTCTTTCTTCGTCAAACCCTTCGCAGCAATCTTTTCGACTTCGTTATGAAAGAGTTCGAGCACCTTCTTCAGGTGTTCCATTGACGTGCCCGCGTAAACGCCGAACAGACCGGTTTTTTTGTAAGACGTGTGATACGAATAAACCGTATAGGCCAGACCGCGCTTCTCGCGGATTTCCTGGAACAGGCGACTGCTCATACCACCACCGAAAGCAGCGTTCAAAATGGTAATCGCGAAGCGGCGAGAATCTGAGAACGAAACGCCCTCGGTGCCGAGGGTCAGATGCACCTGCTCGATATCTTTCTGATAGATCGTCGAAGCTATCGACGGCTTGACCGCCGACTCACGCGGCTTGAACTCACCGGAACGCAGAGTTTTGAGCTTCTTTTCGAGCAGCTTCTGCAGTTCATCCCAGTCGAAGTTGCCGGCAACACAGACAAGCAGATTACCGGTCACATACTGGCGGTTGAAAACATCGTAAATCTGGTCGCGCTTCATGCCCGCAACCGTTTCGGCAGTGCCGAGAATCGGGTTGCCGAGCCGCGAGTGTTTCCAGAGATTCTGCCCGAGCAGCTCGTGAATGATCTCGTCTGGCGAATCCTCATACATCTTGATTTCTTCGAGAATGACACGACGCTCGCGTTCGAGCTCTTCAGGGTCGAACTGCGAATTGATCACCATGTCGGAAAGCACGTCGACGGCGACGTCGAGCTTGTCTTTCACGACTCTGGCGTAGTAGCAGCAGTAGTCCTTGGCGGTAAAGGCATTGAGATAACCGCCAATGCGGTCGAATTCGCTGGCGATCATGCGCGGCGAACGCTTCTTCGTGCCTTTGAACATCATGTGCTCGATAAAATGCGAAACCCCCATCATTTCGGGGGTCTCGTAAAGCACACCGCTTTTCAGGAACATGCCGATGGAAACGCTCTGCACGGTATCGAATCTTTCGGCAATTATTTCGACGCCGTTGTTCAGGGTCAGCTTAAGATAGGGCGAAGCTTGCAAACTAGTTCTCCGGGGTCTGAGTTGGAACCGAATCAGCGCTATTATCTTCTATCGGCATAAGTCCCTGACTATCGTTGAATTCTTTTTCACTGGCACGCTGGTCTCTGACCGCTTCTTCTTTCTGCCCTTCGGGGGTCAGCTGATCAGGGATGTCAACCGACGGAACCGGCAGTTCCTTGAGGCTCTTCATGCCGAAATAATAGAGAAAATCCTGAGTGGTTGAATAGAGGCGCGGCTTGCCAAGCACCTGCTTTTCGCCCGAAACATAGATCAGCTTCTTTTCGAGCAGGTTCGAAATGACGCCATCGCAGCTGACGCCGCGGATAGCATCGACTTCGGCTCTGGTGATCGGCTGTTTGAAAGCGATTACCGAAAGGGTTTCGAGTGCCGGTAGCGACAGGGAAACGAGCTTCTGGCCGTCGAGCCGCTGAATGAATTGCGAAATGCGCGCCTTGGTTGCCAGCTGCACCCCGTTTTCGAGAATGGCGATCTGCAGGCCGCTTTTTTCGTCTTCATCGTAGGCCTTTTTGCGGGCCTGTACGACTTCAGTCACCCGTTCAGGAGAAATCGACAGAACGGCGGCGAGCTTTTCGATGCTGATTGGCTTGTTCTGAACCAGAAGCAGACCGTCGAGAGCCGCACAAAGCAGTTCAAAACTAGCTTCCTCACGGGGTTCGGCAACCGGCTGCTGTTCGTGGGTTTCGACTATTTCTTCGGTTGTCTGATTTATGTTATTTTCGCTGTTTTCCATGGTCACTCCTGAGTTTCTGCGACGGTCAGGTTCTCTTCTTCAGAAAGCATTTCGTCGGCATTGGCAAATTCTTCGGGCTTTTCAGGGTCGGCAGGCAGTTCGGCTTCAGGTGCGGGGCGCCCGTTTTTGCCCTGCCGCAGAACGATGGGTTCGAAGTTGGCTTTCTGGGCAAAAGCAAGTTCGCCGGTGCGTGCCATTTCGAGAACAGCCATGAACGACAGCACCGTTTCGTAGCGGGTGGCACCCTTTTTCAGCAGTTTGCCGAAGGTGACTTCGCCCTTGAATTTCTTGAGCATATCGCGAATTTCATTGATGCGGTCGAGAATACCTATTTTTTCAAGAACAACCCGGTGAATCGGCGGGCTGAGCCGGCGTCTGACAAGCGCATGAAAGATATTCAGCAGCTCGACCGGCCCGATATTGATTTCGAGAATCTCTTCTGGGCCGCGCTCGAGGTCAGACGAACGGGTAAAGATGCGCGAGGCGCTGCGTTCCATCTCACGCAGCTGCAGTGCGACGAGTTTGAAACGCCGGTATTCGAGCAGTTTTTCCACGAGGCCGGCGCGGGCATCTTCTTCATACATGCTCTCGTCGATGTCTTCGTCACCCGACCTGATCTCTTCGGGCTTTTCTTTCGGCAGCAGCATTTTCGATTTGATTTCGAGAAGCGTGGCAGCCATGATAAGAAAGCCGGAAGCGACTTCCATGTCGAGGATTTCCATCATCTGCAGGTATTCGAGATACTGACCGGCGATGTGTGCGATCGGAATATCGTAAATATTGATCTTCTGCTCTTCAATCAGGTGATAGAGCAGATCGAACGGGCCTTCAAAGACCGGAAGTTTTACCTGGTAGGCGCTCATTAATAAAGGAAACCCATTGCCTTTCGCACTGAATGCATCGTCTCACCGGCAACCTCGTGCGCGCGTTTTTCGCCGGCAGCGAGAACGTCGGCGATGTAACCCGGGCGGGCCTTGATCTCTTCGCGGCGCTGGCGGATCGGCTCGAGCATGGCGTTGATGCGTTCGAACAGAATGTTTTTGCAGTCGCGGCAGCCGATGGCGGCGCTGCGGCAACCGGCCCCGAGCTCTTCGAGACGGTCGGGCGTATAAATCTTGTGGTAGGCGTAAACGGTGCAGACTTCGGGGTCACCCGGGTCATTGCGGCGTACGCGCTGCGGGTCGGTGATCATCTGCTGAATTTTATCCTTGAGACTGGCTGGCGTTTCGCGCAGTTCGATGCTGTTGTTATAAGATTTGCTCATTTTGCGTTTGTCGATACCGAGCAGCATCGGCACTGACGACAGAATCGCTTCGGGCTCTTTGAGGATGTCACCATAATTGCCGTTGAAGCGCCTGATGATTTCGCGACTGAGTTCGAGATGCGGCAGCTGATCACGGCCGACCGGAACGACTTCAGCATTGTAGCAGGCGATGTCGGCGGTCATCAACACCGGGTACATCAGTTTGCCGAGCGAAACGGTCGAACGGGCTTCGTCGTCGCGCACATCGTCTTTGAAAGTCGGGCAGCGCTCGAGCCAGCCGAGCGGTGTCATATTACTGAGAATCACGGCCAGTTCGGCATGCTCGAGCATCGAAGACTGGCGCATGATGACTGATTTTTCGGGGTCGATACCGACGCTGAGCCAGTCGACAATCATTTCATCGATGACTTCAGGAAGATTGTCGATTTTGAGACGGTCAGTAAAAGCGTGCCAGACGGCGGCAAAGAAGAAGCATTCGTATTTTTCCTGGAGGGCGACCCAGTTTTTGAGGGTGCCTTCGAGATGCCCCAGATGCAGAGAACCGGTGGTTCTCATTCCGCTTACCAGTCTTTTCTTTGCCATTGTTATCTCCTGTTGTGCAGCTAAAGTCCTGTTTTATCAGCTTTCAGAGCCACGCGGGCCCATCAGTATTCGGTTGCCTTGAGTGCCTCTTCGGCGGCCAGCAGTGTCTCAGAATCGGGTCGCAGCAGGCGTACCCTTTCCCAGCATTCGCGGGCCTTATCAAGTTTTTTAAGTTTGAAATAGCCGACGCCAAGGTTATATTGTGCTTCGGCGTAATTCGGTTCAATTTCGACCGCTTTTTCCCAGTATTCGATAGCCTTGTTGAGCTCGTTTTTCTTGTCATAAAGATTGCCCATCGTGAAAAAGGCGGTATGCTCAGCAGTGCCGGCGGCCAGTAAAGGCGTCAGCAAATGCTCGCTCTCGGTAAGGCGGTTCTCATAATAATAGGCACGTGCCAGCAGCAGTTTCTGCTGATTTTCAAGTCGGCCGGTACTGGCAAATGGTTCGAGCACGGCAATCGCGAGCGGGTAAAAGCCGAGACTGACGGCCATGCGGCCGACCGCAAAGGCTTCCTGCTGGCTGCTGATGCTGCCCGGATTAATCTGCTGCAGGTAGAAACCGACATTTTCACGGTTATAGCTGGCATCTTCGACACTGGCCATCTGCAACAGCAGCTGCGTATTGGCCGGGTCGCGTTCAAGCGCCGGCTTAACGATCTTTTCAGCTTCAGAAAAGCGACCGGCATTAATCAGCGCCTGACCGATTCTGACAGCCTCTTCGGTTGGCAACGGGCCATCTTCGGCTTTCTGCAGAAGTTTTTCGAGTTCAGCATCGCAGACGACGCCGACGGTTGAGTCTTCGAGCTTGAATTTGAGCACCGGCGCGATTTTCTGTTCGCTGTCGACCTTGAAATAAAGGTCGATACGCGACTGGGTGCTCGGAAAAACATTGAAAGAGTTTTTCGCCGCCCGGCCTTCCTGGTCGATTACAGCCGGAAAAGTGTTATGCAGCTCAAGTTCGAAATCTTTCAGCGGGTCGATCGAGAAGGTTTTGACACCGGTATTAACCATCGTCAGATTGATATAAACTTCGTCCTGGCGGGCCTGACCGCCGAGCCCCGACTGAAACGGGCGCCTGACGTATTCGTTGACGGTCAGCACAAAGCCCGAAGGGTGCAGCACGTCTTCACCCATGAAGAACACCGGCCCGCCAGCCTGCGCCAGCAGAGCGGGTGAACAAAAGAAGACGAAAAGAATTAACAGAACAAAATAAATCTTTCTGTGCATAGTGGCAGGTATTGTAACACATCCCCGCCACCAAATAAACCTCTGGATCAGGCAAGTGAAAAATTACACAAAGCATTGTAATTCACTCTGCTGCAACACGAAAAAATCAAATACTGATCCAGGTCAGCCGTGAAAAACGAGCAGGTAATCGTAGGCGTCGATCGAGCGGTCAACAGCTTTGAAGAACAGGCGTGACTGGCCGTAGCGCGATGAAAAGGCGCTGCGCATCGGTTCGACGATTTCCTGTTCGTAGAGTTTTGGCGGCAGGTCGCGGCCTGACCAGCAGAGAACCGCCATGTCAGCATTTGCGGCCAGACGCACAAAAGTCGAATAATCGGGTGTCTTCTCAAATGAAATAAGGTAGCGACGCAGGCAGTTTTTTATGTCGCGGCGAGCCTGCTCCAGATCGGCATGACCGTGAAACCACGCATAAAAGACGGTCTGCAGTTCTGCTTCCTGAGTTTCTTCGTCGTCGAACATCAGCGGAAAAGCGACCAGCGGGTTACGATCGACTGCAAGTTCGTCGAGAGCGATGTTTGAAATCTCGATGCGACCAGTTCGACCTTTGACGAAACTGCGATGCTGTTCAAGGCAAAAAGCCATTATCTGATCAGGTTCGAGCGTCTGCCGACTCACAAAACCCTTGCTGGTGAGCCAGTAAGAGAGTATCTGATAAACGGCGGCCCAGAAGATTTCGCGCTGTTTTTCATCATCGATCTCGTAAGCGGCTTCGCGCCAGTAAAACAGGTAATCCAGCTGCTGACTGGTAAACAGGCGCTCTTTCCAGGTCTTGAACGGGTTCATTTCGAGTTCGAGCGGCTT
>JAKJFO010000181.1 GCA_022704885.1 Candidatus Rifleibacteriota bacterium
GAATTCTTTATACAACTATTCTAATCAACCATCCCCGATTTGTAAAGATAAGGCAGAAGCCCTTTGTGGCCCTGCGTAGCTTTAGCGAAGCAGGGTAATCGTTGTCGATTTTCGCACAAAGACACAGAGACGCGAAGAAGAAGAAAAGAGGATGACCAAGAGAGGTGCATCCGCAGTCGCCCACAGGATGTGGGTGATACTTGGGCGCATCAGGATTAGGCTGCTCTTATGGCTTTAGCCATTAGAGCAGCCTATCCGCAGGGCTCCCCGGGGCGAAGCGCCCGGGTGATTAAACAGATTGCGCCGATAATTTTTTAGAAATTTGAGCTGGCTGTGAAGATAGATCCTGCGACTGCGCTTTGCTTCGCGCATGACGCTATTGTGTGCTCGAACTTTTCAGGATTTTATGCGGTAGATGAGGGGTTTGAGTTTGCGGGCGGCGGCGAGGGTGGCGAGGCCGGCGGCGGCTGCGAGTGAGAGGGGTTGCCAGAGTTTGAACGACCAGGCGCGGTTGTAGTGCTCGAAAAGTTCGATTTCGTGCGGAATCCCGGCGGTAAGATCGGTCGGGTCGAATCTGAGCAGAATAGCGCTGCAGTCGTCGCCATCGTAAACCGCGGTGGTCTGCTGTTCGAAAGCTTTGAAACTTTCGGTGCCAGTGTCGGCGGGAATGCCGTTGAGCGCTGGTTGCAGCTGCTGCGCGCTCAGCGCTGCTGCGGCGCCTTCTGAGACGAGAAGAAGAATGGTGCCGGTTTCAACGGGTGTCGCCGATTCGCGTTGTTCAAGCCAGTGCTGGCCGGGCAGGGCGGCGAGCAGACGGCAGGTGCCGGTGGCAAATGCAGCTGTAATGCCGCGGGTGATCCAGACCGCGGCGATGTCGCAGAATCCGCTATTGATTAGTTCAGGCGGGGCGGCGGCGATCGCCAGGTCGTAAGCTTCGTGCAGACGGTGCAGATTTTCGTCGCCGCCGGTTACTGGCGCGATCTCGCGCAGGCGCTGGCGGATTGCCCTGGCAGTGTGTTCTGCCAGCGCCTTCCCGGCTGCGCCCTGGCCATCGGCGATGATGGCAAGACGCAGATCAGGGTCGACCAGCAGGTAGTCCTGGTTGTCGTCTCTGATGCTGCCGGTTTGCGAGAAAGACTGAACCTGCATGTCAGATTCCGGCGGGCGCTTTGTGGTCGAGCATGCGGGTGTGCGCAGCGACGAGCTGCTGCACCTTTTCGACGACGTCGAGCAGGCCTTTCGAGCGCAGGCCGGCGATCAGCGCATCGACGAAAACGAGCTTGACCTTGGGGTGGGTCGGTTCGACGTAGCCGGCGCCGCGGTCATCGCCGAGGATCCAGTAGGTCAGACGGTCGCAATAGGGAACCCAGTTCGAGAAGTCGCTGAAGTCGGAGTAGGCGCTGAGTTTGGGTATGACGATCTGCGGCACATACTCGATCTGGTTGGCGGCGTTGATGTAGATACGCTCGTTTTCGGGCACGATGGGCGCGATTTTGAGGTTCGGCAGGGTGACCTTGAAGCGGGCCTTGCCGAAGTGGTTGATCGCGATTTTTTCGGCAATGGCTTCCCATCTGGCGTTGATTTCACGCACTTCGTGAGCGTAGTTGAACAGTGCTTTCTGAAAGATCTCGTTGGTTTTGAGCTCTTCGATGCAGTTCTCGAGCGCCATGAAATGCGAATGATTGAACAGGCTGCCGAGCATCTGGCCGAGGCCGTTATTGATGAAATGGCGGCGGGTGAGGTGTTGTGCGGCCTTTTCGGGGGTGATGTGCAGGCGGTCGTTAATCAGCCATTCGGTTGCCTGGCGGGCGGTTTCCATGGCTTCGGATGATTTCCATAGTTCGGATTGTTCGTTGAACTGCCATGGCTTGAAACGGCCCGGGTAAGCGTTTTCGATGACCTGAGAGAGGTTCTGGTTGAACAGGTCGAGAAGTTTGGAAAGCCCGTTGGTATGGAATTCGCGTATCGAGATGCGCTTGGGGATTTCTTCAACCGGCATGCCGAGACGTTCTTCGACGAGCCAGCGGGTGGCACTGGCGGCGACTTCGAGGCGGTCTTCCTGGAACCAGATAAGCTGTTCTTCTTCGGCGAACTGCCAGGGTTTGAACACGTTTGGATAAAGATTATTCACCAGCTGAAAGCAGGAATCACTGAATTTTTCGAGCAGGGAGCCGAGGTTGTTTTCCTTGAAAATGGCGCGACTGAGCATTACCGGCAGGTCGCCGCGGCTGCAGCCTAGTTTTTCGCTCATCAACCACTCGAGGGCTTCTCTGGCGCAGGTGATAAGATCGCGGTTTTCAAGCCACTGCGCGGTTTCGCCGAACTGCCAGGGCTTGAATTTGCCGGGGGCTGCCAGTTCGATCATGGCAGCCCGGCTGCGGTTGGCCCAGAGGTAGATCTGCTCGAGACCTGAATCAACGATGAACTGTTCGCTGAACTGTTCGGGCAGTTCTTCGGGTTTCTGAATTTTGTGGCGAAGTTTTTCGAGCGCGATTTTTATGGCCTGGGCAGCCCATATCGGAGCCTGAGTCTCGTTTTCGAAGATGCAGGCCGGCAGTTCTCCGTGCTTTTCGAAGATCATACCGATGATGTCGGCGATGTCGGCTTCGCTCATTTCTTCGGGCGTTTTGCCAAAGTAGCGGTTGAAGCCATCCTGAGTGCGCTCGAGGTTGCGCATCTGTATGAGTTCGCGCACCTGCAGCACCGGCAGATGAAGCTTTTCGGCCAGCTTTTCATCGCTGAAGAAAAGATATTCTTTTTCGAGGGCCGTGATGATGGTTTTGATGACCGGGTCATTGAGATCGATAGATGCGCGTTTTTGCTGTGAGGGCTGAGGAACGACGGCTTGAGCCTGCATCGGATTTGGTTGCATGGCTGCAGACATCGGCTGCATCTGCACCGGCATGATGATGTTGGAACCACCCTGTGCGCCAAGCAGTCCGGCGAGCGGAATGCGCTTTTCTTCGTCGTCGGAAGGAGTTACATAGACGACTTCTTCGAGCGTCGATTCGCCAGCCATGGCGAGATCGATCGCCATTTCGCGCAAGGTGCGCATGCCTTCGAGGCGGGCGACGCGCTTGATCGCCATTTCGGTGCCGCCTTCTATGATGACATCCTTCATCGAGGCGGTAATTACCATAGTCTCGTAGACGCCGGTGCGGCCGAGAGTGCCGGTCTGGTTGCATTCACGACAACCGGTGCCTTTGTAGAATCTGGTTCCGATCAGTTTGCCGGGGTTGAGGTTCAGGCGCTGAATGATGCTCTGTGAAGGGCGGTATTCGGCTTTGCAGTGCGGGCAGTTGCGGTGCAGAAGCTTCTGAGCAACGACAACGCGCATGGCGGCAGTCACCAGATAAGCCGGCACGCCCATGTTTATCAGGCGGTTGATACTGGCCGGAGCATTGTTGGTATGCAGGGTCGAGAGCACCTTGTGACCGGTCAGAGATGCTCTGAACGCAATTTCGGCAGTTTCGAGATCACGGATTTCGCCGACGAGAATGACGTCGGGGTCCTGGCGCAGCGCTGTGCGCAGGCCACTGGCGAAGTCGAGGCCGATCTTGTCGTTGATCTGTACCTGGGTGATGCCTGGGATGCGGTATTCAACCGGATTTTCAATAGTGAATATGTTGATCTCGGTGCTCGAAAAGTATTTGAGCATGCCGAACAGCGTAGTGGTCTTACCGGCACCGGTCGGGCCGGTGACGAGAATGAGACCGTATGGTTCGTCGAGGGCAGACTTGAGGCGTGCGAGATCTTCAGGAAAGAAGCCGATGTTGTCGAGGTCGAACTTCGATTCGCGCTGCAGGATGCGCAGAACCGCCTTTTCACCGAGCAGGCTGGGCACTGTGCTGACGCGGAAGTCGATTTCCTTGTCCTGCATTTTTACCTTGAGGCGCCCGTCCTGGGGGAGTCGGCGCTCGGCGATGTCGAGGTGCGAAAGAATCTTGATACGGCTGATCAATGGTGCCAGCAGGCTTTTGGGCCCGGTCATGGCGTCATGCAGAATACCGTCGACTCTGAATCGCACCAGAAGTATGTCTTCGCGCGGTTCGACGTGAATGTCGGAGGCGCGCTTGAGAATTGCCTGCTTGAAGATGGCGTTGAGAAACTGGACGACAGCGCCCTGCTCGGAAGTCTTGCGCACGACCTCGATACCTGAATCGGCAGCTTCCTGCAGCTCGCTGCGTGATTCGTCTCCTGCAACTGAAAAGCCTTCCCATGAATAAAGCTGCCTGATAGCCAGCTCTATCTGGTTTTTGGGGGCGATCAGCACTTCAAGCTTGCACTGGGTAAGAAAGGCGATCATGTCGGTGGCCATAATGTCGAACGGGTCGGCCATTACAACGGTAAGCTTGTTGCCTTCGCGCTTGTAGGGAATCATCTTATACTGTTTGGCCTGATATTCAGGAATCAGCTGCAGAATCTTGGCATCGACCTTGATATTGGTGAGGTCGACGACAGAGATTCCGAGAAATTCTGCCCAGAGTTCGAGTATCTGGCGCTCAGAGAGAAACCCCAGTCTGACTATGATGTTTTCGAGCCTTTCGAGGGTTTGAGCCTGAATGATTCTGGCTTTATCGAGCTGTTCTTCACTCAGCAGGCCTTTCTGCAGCATCAGCCTTTCGACGGTCTGTTTTGTAGTAGCGATGTTGTTCATTGATTCCTCCGGCTCTTATCTGACTTCGACGCGGAAAGACCTTCGCTCGAGCGATCTGGTGGCGTCCTGGGTGTCGTGATGGGCATACAGATGAAACTCGACATGTCCAACCCGTTTCGGGTTGAAGGTGACAACGACTTTGTCGGCGGTTCTGTTTATCGATTGAATGGCTATGCGGTTGTCGTTATAGACGTAGTCGATATGCCATTCGAGTTCACGTTTGCCGGAATAGCGCGGCAGTTCAATGTCGAAGAACTGATTCAGACGGGTTTCGATAATCTGCACGGGCTTGATTTCTGCCGGCAGCAGCCTGATCTGACAGTCATTGGAAACGAGATGGCGCGGGCTGATCATGACCATGCCGTGTGCGCTGTAGATTCCGTGCGGAAGTGGAGTGTCATTGCGGTCGACGGTCAGCCAGGTCAATTGCTCTGAGCGAGTTTCGCCGCGTTTCAACGGAATTGTGTGTGGTGCGTCGGCCCAGATACTGCCCTGTGACCATCTGAATATCTGAGTTCTGCCGTGATAGGCGGCGAGATCCCATTGCTGCCCGGTCGGGTAGTGAAGGTTGACCGTATGGTTGGTGCGATTGCGAATGGTTATGGTAAAGGTCGCCACGCTGCCCGAAATGAGTTCGGCTTTTTCCGGGGTAATGGTTATCTGAAGATCGGCGGGGTTGACAAACTCCCACTTGCGGTAGCTTTCAGCCGACAGACTGCCCGTCGTCAGAAATAACACAAGAATAGCAGAGAGAAGATATTTATGTTTCATAAGACAAGATGATACAACACCTCAGCGACTCTGCAAAGCATTTAGAGAAGAAGAAGAAAACTCTTACAAATCTGCAGAGATACGAGGAAGAAAGAAAAGAATCCACAGATTGCGCAGATTACACAGATAATTTTCTGAAAAACTCAAAAAGACACAAAGAAAACCTTTTATCGAATTTTAGAATGACTTATACCCGATAATTATGAAAGGTAACAATCGGACTCAGAAAAGTCGAAAGGCTTGAACAGCGCTCGTGCTCGTGCTCGTAATCGTAATCGATTTTGTTCTTAGATCACTATAGCGAGAGCGTCAGGATGGGGCGCAGGGGCATTGACACAATTCGGATGCGTTCTTATAATTGAAAGGTAATTGTACCGTTTGATCTGAAAGTCTCTTTGTTTGAAGAGCGGAGGGAATAAATATGAAGCTGTTCGACACAAAAGCACTGCGAAGAATCTCGCTGCTGACGGTGGTCATGTTCGTGCTGTCCACTTTCGGCGCCTACGCCCAGGCACCTGAAGTAACCATTCCGGTTTCCAACTCACAGCCGGTGGATATTTCGATTCTCAATAACGTTCTGCCTGAACTCAACAGTCTGCAGAGCAACTTGCGAACCGCCCAGAGCACGTTGGCAAGCCTCGAAAGAGTCTCGACGCCTCTTTATGACAAGATCGCGCCGACCAATATGCAGGCGATGAGCATTGGCGAGCGCCTCAAGGCGATTCTCGGCAATGCCAAATCGTTGCTCGGCAATACTCTCAATACCTCTGGCCAGCAGGCCAAGGCAGCTATTGCCGCCGGCGCTTCCCCGACCACGCTCTCATACGATCAGCAGCTGGCTTATGGGGTTGAACAGCTTGGCTTGCAGGCCAGCAAAATTGAGTCGAGCGGCAAGATGGGCCCGGCTCTAGACAAGATCAAGGCGATTCTGGCTACGGTCAAGAACGCTATGCAGAACATCATTACCGCTATTCGCGCCAAAATCTTTGCAGTCGGCCAGAAGGTCGGTCTGATCGGCAAAGACAAGACTTTCGAAAACGGCAAGGTCAAAGACGCTGAAGGCAGCGGCGATAAGGTCATGCTCGATGCTTCTGCCGACGTGCAGTATGCCGACACTTTTTCGGGCAAAATGGCCAAGGGCGTGAGCGAAGGAACGCAGGCCGCCAAAACCTCTCTCAAGAACAGCTTTTCTTTCAGTAACCTCGCTATCACTACGACTGTGGCTGTCGGCACCAATCTGGCAATCGACATGATCCACGGCAACAAGCCTTCGTTCTCGAAGGCGGTTAAATCAGTGGCCTCTCTCGAATTCGCCGGTAACGTGGTCGGATCAGCCCTCGGCGCCGCCGGTGGCCAGTTCGCTTCGACACTGGTCAAAACTTTCGTTCCCGGCCCGATCGGCGCGCTCGTCGGTTCGGTGATTCCGGTAATGTTCGCTTCTGCTTCCGGCCAGATGGGTGCTAACCTGATCAGCGGCATCAAGAATGGCGAATTTTCAGTGGCAAAAGCTTTTAAGGCAATCGACAAGGTCGACCTCGTCGGTTCTTCAGTCGGTTCAGCCATCGGTATGGCACTCGGCGCTCCGATTCCGGTAATCGGGCCGATCATCGGCGGTATCGTCGGTGGCTTCCTCGGTAGCAAGGTCGCCAAGCTCATCGCCGGCTTTACCAAGGGCGGCAAGATCACCAACATCTTTGGCAAAGGCAGCCAGGTTGCCGAACAGACTACCAGCAACCGCGGCTTCCCGGTCACTATCGGTTCAGTTGCCGGCACCGGCCGTGGGACTGGTCCGGCAGTAATGGGAAGCGTATCGGCAGACTCCGCGCCGGCAGCAGCCGGAGATGCAAGCGGTCGCCTGGTCGAAGTCGAAAAGAAATACTATGACACCTATCTGCAGTACAACCGCATGGTCGAAGCCAACGACCAGGATGGCGCCAAAAAGGTATTCGAAGAACTCAAGAAATATTCTGACGAATACACCGCCCTTAAAAAGCAGCTCAAGGCCGAATAAGCGCACAGTCAAGGCCGGGGCAGTTCTCTAAGCAGAGCTGCCCCGGCTTTTTGATTTTCTGTCATATCGCTCGTGTGCTCGTAATCGAAAATCGATCCCGATAGCGATTACGACAACGACAACGATTTTTAGCGTCATGCGCGTAGTTGCAAGATCCAGGAAAGAAAGAAAGAACTAACCGCAGATTGCGCCGATTTCTCAGATTAAGCCGAAAGACCTGCACAAACCTGCAAAGCTCTCCTCAAAAAATCTGCGCTGATCTGGTAATTTGTGGATAAATGTCTTACCTGCTTCTTCGCGCCCCTGCGTGAGATTCTTCTTCGTATCTCTGTGGTTTTGTGCGAGATTTCTTCTACATATAGTCTTGACGCGGGTTTAAAAGAGTAGTATCATGTTGCGATCTTTTTGTTTCGAGCTGTTTTTTGAGGTATCGATGTGAATATACTTGTGCTCGGTTCTGGTGCCAGAGAGCATTCTATGGTGCATGCGCTGGCGCGTTCTCCTTCGGTACATCAGATCGTCGCCTGCCCCGGCAATGTCGGCATGAATGGCATCAATATCTGCCGTCGCATCCCTTTTAAAGAGAACGCTGAACTGGTGCGCTTCTGCAAAGACAAGATCGAGCTGGCGGTTGTCGGTTCTTCGAAATTCGTCGAAGACGGCACTGTCGATGCTCTGGTGCTGGCAGGAATTCCGGTAATCGGTCCGGCCGAAGATGCTGGTAGAATCGAAACCAGCAAGGCGTTTGCCGCCAAGTTCATGGCGAAGCATCATATTCCTTCGCCGCGTACACATATAGTCGTCAATGCTGATGAGATTGCTGCAGCTTTTTCTGCAGACAAAAATATTCGTGTGGTTAAATGCGACGGATTCTCGCACGGG
>JAKJFO010000182.1:0-7978 GCA_022704885.1 Candidatus Rifleibacteriota bacterium
CCCGAATTCAGCGGCAAAATTTACTACAGCCACGCCTGCCACGCTGCGACTGCGGCAAATGGCGATGACCAGCCGGCGGCCCTGTTTTTTTCCGCCGGCAGCAACGGCCGGGCCTTTTACCCGTTTCTGATGAAGCGGGTGCCCGAAGCAGTCGGCGGCAACGGCGAAGTCGATCTCGAAACCGCCTATGGCTACGGTGGCCCTGTGTTTTTCGATCTGAACACAGAGCAGATCGACGAATTTTACCGTCAGATGCGCAGCTGGGCCACAGCAAACCACGTTGTCGCTGAATTTATCAGATTCAACCCGCTCACCCCCTTTCAAACCTGCGTAGACCCGGCCTGCCAGGTCAGTCATAACCGCATCACCGTCAGCATCGATCTTACAAATGGACCTGAAGCCGTCTTAAACAGCTGTTCAGCAGCTCGCCAGCGCAACTGGAAAAAGGGCACCCGACTCGGCCTGAGCGTTCGCCGTCTGGCTGACCCGGCAGAGTTTGTGCCGCTATATACGCAAACCATGCAGCGCCTCGCGGCCAGGTCATATTACCGCTTCCCGCAGCAGTATTTCGCTGCGCTCGCTGCCCTGCCCGAAGATAGCTGTTTTTATGCCGGTGCCTTCACCGACGATGGTCGCCTGGCTGCTGCTGCCATATATCTGCTTGATCCGACCAGCGCCCATTACCATCTTGGCGCCTCAGACCCGCAGCTGCTGCATACCCAGGCAAACTCTTTTCTGATGCTCGAATTTGCCCGCAGACTCTGTGGCTCAGGGCGACAACTGCTGCACCTGGGTGGCGGGCTGTCGCTTGCCGATGACGACAGCCTTTTCCGCTTTAAATCCGGATTTTCAGCACGCCGCCATGATTTTTTTATCGGCCGTCGCATTTTCAACCAGCAGAAATACGCGCTGTTTTCTGGGCACTGGCAGAAACTTACCGGGCTGACCCCGCAGATTCTTCTGCATTATCACTACGGAGCCAACGATGAAAACCTTTGACAAACAATGGAATGAAGTGCACGAAACGAGAAACTGGGGCAAATACCCTGCCGAGGAACTCGTCAGATTCATGGCACGAAATTTTCCGGTGGCACGGCGCCATAAAACCATGGTGCTCGATCTTGGCTGCGGCACCGGTGCCAACACCTGGTATCTCTGTCGTGAAGGCTTCAAAACCTTTGCCTTTGACGGCGCTTTCGCCGCTCTACCCAGAGCCAGAGATTTGTGCCACGGCGAGGTTTCACAACCGCATCTGCTGCAGGCTGATGCCGGGCAACTGCCATTCGCCGACGCCAGTTTCGACGCAGTTGTCGAAATCGGTGCTCTCGCGTCAAACAGCACTGCCGGGGTAAATAGCATTCTTTCAGAGATCAGCAGAACCCTGAAGCCCGGCGGCAGATTTTTCGCCTCGGTGCTGTTTACCCGTTCCACAACCGGGTTTGGCACCGGCGAAAAGATTGACGCACACAGCTGGCGTAATGTGGCAGATGGCCCGGTAGTTGGTCTCGGCACCATTCATTTCTTCGACCGGGCAGAAATTAAAAAGCTGTGGCAGCGGCATGGCTTTATAAACCTCGAAATCGACCGCAGCGAAAGAACTGACAGAAACGGTTCGTTCAAAGTCAGCTTCTACATGGTCGCCGCCACCCGCAGTTGATTGCATAACCAGAAGAAGAGAGCAGCAAATGTCAGATCAACAGTTTTTTATACCACTGCAGACGCAAAAGCCACTGAGTGTCGTGCTCATCGAGCCTGACATTCCGCAGAATACGGGCAATATTGCCAGGCTCTGCGCCGCAACCGGCGCCGAACTGGTTCTGGTCAGACCGCTCGGGTTCAGGCTCACCGATACAGCCTTGCAAAGAGCCGGCATGGACTACTGGAAATCTCTCAACCCGGTCATTTTGAACGATCTCGATGAATTCTTCGAGTGGGCGAACAACAAGCGGGTCTTCTACCTTTCGGCGCACGGCCAGCAAAGCTACACGGCAGCACGCTACCAGTCTGGCGATGCCCTGGTGTTTGGTTCAGAGTCAACCGGGCTGCCGACAAGAGTCTTTGAACACGCAAAAGCAGCGAACAGCCTGATAACTTTGCCAATGCTGCAGAACACCCGCTGTATCAATGTTTCATCAGCGGCAGCCGCTTCGGTGTATGAGGCGCTCAGGCAGATTTATGGCTGGTCGTCGCCGTCCGGGCCTGAAAACCCCTGAGGGCCCGGGCCGGCCGGTTCTTCGCCAGCACCGCCGGCAAATTCTTCGGCAGCCATGGCTTCTATTTCATCATCCATGTTTTCGCCCATTTCCCTGGCCATTTTTTTGGCCCAGGTCGCAAAGGTGCGCGGGTCGTTTTCGTCGATTCCCGACATTTTTGTCGGGTCGGCCAGTGATTCCATCAGCTGTTCTTCGCTGCGAACAGTTTTGACACGAGAAACAAGCCGCGAGGTTTTCTGCGAACCGCAATGCTGGCAGGCGTGAGTTTCATCACGGCTGCTGATCGGGCACAAAACCGTGAACTTTTTCCGGCAGTCAGCGCAACAAAATTCATAAAGAGGCATACCAGTCTCCCTAAATATATTCACACACAGGTCGATTATATGTTAATCTTAGGTTTACAATCAAGATACCTGAAACAATCAAACCAGCCTGAGGAAACCTGATGAGCCGGTCGCCATATGAACTGATCAACAGTACAGACGATGCACTCTGGCGTGAGGGGCTTAACGCGCTTCTGATTGAACATTCTGCCGATGCCGCCCGCGCAATTATCAGCCTTTTGAGCGACAAGGCGTGGCACAAACGTGAAGCTGCCGCCAAAACCCTGCGCGAATGGGGCGAAGACATCAGCGACCTTCTCGAAGGCTCGCTTTCAGAAGCCAACGTTGACCAGTTTTACTGGATTCTCAATATTCTCGGGCATATCGGCAGCGACAAATCGCTGGCCTGTATCAGGCACGTTCTCGTCAGCAAAGATTCTGAACTGCGCGGCTATGCGGTGCGTGCCATTGCCGCCCAGAAAAAGATCGAGAACGCCAGAGCCCTTTACCAGATGCTTAACGACCCGAACTGGGCGGTTCGAAAGCTTTGCTTCGAACAGCTGCTTGGGTTTGGCACCACAATCCTCGACGATCTGCGCAAAATCATTGCAACCCCGGCAAAGATCCCCAACAACAGTGTTATTGCCCTGTTCGTTAAAATCGGCCAGGATGCGGTCATACCTGAACTGCAGAAGTTTTATGATGAGGGCGGGTTTCCGTTGCGTTACGCGATTGTTTCAGCACTCGGCGAACTGGGAACATTACTGGCGATAGATTTTCTCATTCATCGTCTTGCTGACCCTTCCTGGGCAATCAGGCGACTCACGGCCGAACAGCTGCAGAAACTCGGGCCAAAAGTTTTTGACCGATTGACCGCAACTTTCAGTAAAGCTGATTCGCTGATCAGATACGAAATTGTGCGCATTCTCGTAAACCTGCTCGGCGAAAAGTCGATGCCGTTGATTCAACGTCTGCTTTCTGCCAACGACCAGGAACACCGCATGCTCGCCATCGAAAACCTCGCACGTCTCAAAAGCGACGAGGCAACCATGACTCTGATCGGCTGTCTTTCAGACCATGACCGCATAGTTTCCGACTATGCTTCTGACTGTCTGGCCGTCAAACCAAACCTGAATCTTGAGCTGCTGCTGCGCAATCTCGGCACTGAAGACGAAAATCTGCGCTTTCAGATTATCAAGATTATCGGTTCTATCGGTGGTCTGGCCCTGAACCCGATCATCAGAATTCTCGAATCTGGCAACAAACAGGAACGCCTCTTTCTGCTCGGCGTTCTCCAGAAAATCGCCCCGGATCAGAATCTGATCGACGTTCTTATCAAGCTTCTCGGCGACTGCAACTGGCCAGTGAGAAACGCTGCGGCCAACTGTCTGGTCAACTACGGCGAAGCTTCGGTCTCGGCGATCGTCAGGGCCCTGAACGACCCATCTGATGATGTTCAGTTCTGGTCACGTAAAGCTCTGCTCATGATCGGCCCCAAAGCGGTGATCACGCTCAAGAACATCCTCGAAGACGGTACCGAACCGGGCCTGATGCCTCACATCGTTTCGGCCCTGCTGTCGATGAACCACCCTGATGCGGTACCGGCAGTGACAAAATTTCTCGAAAACAGCGACGAATTACGCATTCAATCGGTATTTGCCTCCGTTCCTGATATATCTTCCAAAGACGTGGTCAATACTATTCTCAATCTGCTGACCCACCCCGACGAAAAAGTGGCGCGCTGGCTCTCACAGCTGCTTAAAAAGGCCGAAAATCCAAACCTGCGCCGCACGGTTTTTCTGGGTTTCAGCCATTCAAACGAAACGGTCAGATTTTATGTCTCTGAAGCCGTAGCAAGCTGGAAATCTTTGGCCGAAGCAGATGTAAAAGTGGTTGCCAGACAGCTGCAGGTTGAAAAGAGCATGAAAAACCTGCGCTCCATTATCTCATGCCTGGCCCGCAACCCCTTCCCGACTTCTGTCAAGGCTGTCGAAGATTTTCTACAGACATGCCAGCCCGGAATGATGCTCGACCTGATGCTCGAAACTGCGTCTCATGGGCGCCCTGAGTTTCTGCGCATGCTTGACCAGCTGTTGAACCGCAGGTCAGAAGTAATTACCCTCGATGACGTTGACCGGGTCGGTAAAATTCTCGGGCATGTCTATCACAGCAACCCCGAAGGCCTGGTGCAGGGCCTCACTTCACCGAGCAAGGCTTACCGCTTCTGCTGTATCATTGCACTCGACTCAATTGAAGACCGGCGCATTGCATTCTCAATCATGGAAACATTGATGCCCGATGAGGAGCCTGATGTCATGAAGCGTGCAGTCAAGACTCTGGCACGCTATTTCTTCCATGAAGATTTCAGGCTGAAGGGCGCAGTCACTGACTTCTTTCTCAGCCTCGGCAAGCTTATCACCGAGCCTCTATGCGAACATATCGAAACCCTCGAAAATGAAATCGACCGCAAGGCTCTTGTCGACATGATCGAAAGCGTCGGCGGCTCTGTCGATCCGAACCTGCTGCGCCCGAAAGGCGAAGCAAAAGTCGTTCTCTCTGACAACCACCTCGATGAAGTGCTCGAAAAGAGACGCCAGGCGCTCGAAGAGCTCGAAAAATACGACCAGCTCATCAAGGTCAGCCACACTCTCGACCTGTCGATCATGTTCACCGACGTCAAGGGCTACACCGCATTCAGCAGCAAAGCATCGCTTTCAGAAGTCATGTCGATGCTCAAGCAGCATGATGAAATTCTCAAGCCGGTTTTCGAAAAATACAGCGGTGATGCTCTCAAAAAGATTGGTGACGCGTTTCTGGTGGTATTCGAAAACCATAACAATGCCATACTTGCCGCAATTGAGATTCAGCGTAAGCTTGCTGCCTTCAATCAGACCGTTCCAGAAGAGCGGCAACTGGCGATACGCATCGCCGTTAACAGCGGCTCGGTCATCAGAACCGAAAATGACGTTCTCGGAGACGCAGTGAACCTGGCCTCGCGCCTTGAGGGCGTCGCTGACGCTTTCGAAATCGTCATTTCAGAGAACACCCTGCAGCGTATAAACCGCCAGATATTCGAAATCGAGCCCTACGGCTCCCATCAGCTGAAGGGTATCGAAAAGCCGGTCAAATCGTTCAAAATCAAGTGGTAAAGCACTGACGCTGATACGCGCAAATAAAAAACGGTCTGCTGCATGACTCTGCGGCAGACCGTTTTTTTATCTGTTCTTTCGTCAGTTTCTGGCTCAGCTCTTGGCGGCCGGGCCGGCCGGTCTTGGTGGTTGAGGCAGCGGTTTTTCGGGTTTGCTGGCTTCAGAAGTCGGCAAACCGTAAGCTTTGGCGCTGCCCTTGCCGATTCTTTCTTCGAGACGTTTCTGAAAGTCTTTTTTATCTTCGGCGTGTTTCAGACCATCTTCATAGGTGATCTTTTTGCTGACAACAAGATCTTCGAGACACTGATCCATCGTGATCATACCATCACCGCGGCTGGTCTGCATGATCGACAGCAGCTGGTCGCTCTTGTCTTCTTTGATACAGCGGCGAACCGGTGTTGAGCCGACGAGAACCTCGTAGGCCAGAACGCGGCCGGCCGACAGATAAGCCGGAACCAGACGCTGCGAAACGATGCCTCTGAGAGTACCGGCAAGCTGCATTCTGATTGTCTGCTGCACATCGCCAGGAAACGAACCAACGATACGGTGAATCGACTCGTAGGCATTGATCGTATGCAGGGTTGAAAAGACCAGGTGACCGGTTTCTGAGGCGGCAATGGCAAGACTCATCGTTTCGAGATCGCGCATTTCGCCAACGAGAATAACGTCAGGATCTTCACGCAGCGCGCTTCTCAGGGCGTTGGAGAACGAAAGGGTATTGGTGCCAAGCTCGCGCTGACTGACGACGCTGCGCTTATGCGGGTGAACAAACTCGATCGGGTCTTCGATGGTAATGATGTGATCGTAGCGCATGCGGTTAACATGATCGATCATGGCCGCAAGAGTCGTAGATTTACCAGACCCGGTGGCGCCGGTAACGAGAATCAGGCCGGCTTTGTGATTACAGATCTTTTCCATGATCGACTTGTCGATCGAGAGTTCTTCGAAAGTCGGAACCGTATTCGGAATGATACGAAAGACACCCGCCATACCGTTTTTCTGCATGAAGACGTTAACGCGGAAACGGGCGCAGTCAGAAATTTCGTATGAAAAATCGAGTTCCATGCGCTCATTGAATTCGCGCTTTTGCGCGTCGTTCATGATCGAAAACAGCAAAAACCGGCTTTTTTCGGGAGTAATGGTTTCGAATGTGGTTCTGACGAGCTCACCGTGTACCCTTATGCTTGGTGGCAGGCCGATAGAAATATGTAAGTCGGAGCCCTTTTCTTCGTGCAGGTAGTAGAGAAGTTCTTTGAGATCGGTGATGTTCTCTTTTGCAAATTTGCGACGCAGAACGCGGGTTTCGACATTTTCGGGCCGCAATGAATCGAGAGTTATCTTTTCGTTTTTAAGAACTGCGTCAAGCTGATCTTCAGACAGCTTCGAAACGAGTGAGATCATGCGGTCCTTGTCGACATCAGATGAGCTGTCAAAAAGATTCAGAAACGAAGTGACGCCGAAGTAGTCGCGACGTTTGAGAATTTCGCGAGACCACCAGGCAATATCGGCGCTGTTATCGAAACAGGCCGAAACCAGTTCTTTAAGAAACGCCTTGCGTGGCTGGCGCGACAGGTTTTCGACAATCGTGTGCCTGATAGAGAGGTCTTTATCGTCGAGCTTGAGCAGCAGCAGCCCGGCAATCAGCTCGAATTTCTGCAGTTTTGAAATTGCTTCGATAGCGCAGGTACGCACCAGCGTGTTTTTTGAATTGTCGATCAGAAAAAGCAGCGGTCGCAGCGCTTCTTTTGAACCAATTACTCCGAGAATCTTGAGAACCTGTATAATCAGGTCTTCGTCTTCGGTATCGAGACAGGCCAGAAGAGGGTCAACCGCGTGCACCCCAAGCTGCACGATAATGCGGTGGGCATAATCCTGAATGAATATCGACTCATCCTTGATGAACGGCAATAGCTCGGTGATGACCGAAGGGTCACGCACTTCGCCGAGAGCGGTCAACAGATAATACTTGGTATCCTGGGTTGGCTGGCCGAATTTTTCATGAACCAGTTTTACGACTTCAAGACCCAGCACCCTGCCGAGCAAGTTCATCATGCTCAGCCTGGTATCTTTGCTGGCGGTCGGAAAAATCGCAAGAACGTGCGGCACGACTTCGCGGCCCCAGTTGCTGAGCGCTTTTATCGATTCCTGTCTGACGACCATGGATTCGTCATCTAGAAGCCCAAGAAGCGTCTTGAGTGAATTTTCATTTTTAACTTCACCCAGGCCGGCGCAGATGTATGGCTTGAAAACCCCATTGCGGTCAGATTCGAGCATGCGCTGAAACAGAGTAAAA
>JAKJFO010000182.1:8001-8278 GCA_022704885.1 Candidatus Rifleibacteriota bacterium
CAGCTTGATACATTCGTATTTCTGCTGGCTCGAGCAGCTCTGAAAGTATTCCTGAATGATCTGATATATCGAATCGCCCTGCTCTATAAGAGCTCTTTTTGCCTGTTTTCTGACAATCCAGCTCGGATCGCTGATTTTTTCGAGAAAGGCGAGAATTACCTTTTTATCAGGGTTTTTCGAGAGAGCTTCAAGTGATATCTTTCGGATTTCGTCGTTTTCGCGACTGTTGAGAATGTCGAGCAGTTCTTCCTGGCGGATGAATCCGAGTTCAATGAGA
>JAKJFO010000183.1 GCA_022704885.1 Candidatus Rifleibacteriota bacterium
CGACCGAATGAATTCTGACCCCGCGTGCAACATAGAATGGGTCAGCACTGTCATTGATCGAATCTTTGACGATATCGTTAAAACTGTCGAGAAATGCCTCGAGCGAAGACTTCGATACCGACTGAATGATCATGCTGCGCGCATGCGAGCAGATATCGCCGGGCGCATCGTCAGTGGTTCTGATCATCTGTTCGATATTGTCGATCTGCCAGAAAAATGTCACGCCGAGAATGAGTTCGACGTTATCTTTGGTGCGCACGCCGAACTCATACCACATGAATTTCGGGCGCGAGTCGATATGCGTGATCTTGAGATCGCGCTTTTCTTTATGAATGCCTGATGACCAGCGCATGCACAGCAGGGTCTCGTAGGGTGCAAGGAAAAATGCGTTTTCATTCTTGCTGCCGTTGACTATACGAAACTTGCCGTCTTTGCCCTTGATTACCACAGATTCGTGTTCTTCGAGCAGAATTTTGCGGCGAACTTCTTCAATCTCTTCATTAGCGGCCGGAAAAAACACTCTGTTCTCGGTAACCAGCCGTAATGATCCATCAGAGGTGTTGCGCACCAGTACCGCCGTGTGTTCATCGATGTTGATGCCGGCTTCAGGCTTCTGCAATATTTCTTCGGTAGCCGTGAGAACAACGTTGGTCGGGCCGGTGACGACCCTGATGATGCCGGTCGAGCGGTCGATGATGCGAACATACTCGTTGTGCCGCAGAACGATGACGTCGTAGATCTTGAGCACTTCTTCATAAGCGTCAAGAAAGAAAAAGCAGGGGCCCTTTTCGACCTTGATCTGGCCGGTAAGAAGATTGCGGATTTTGGCGAACTCTGTCGGAGACAGGCTGACACCCCGGCGAATGCGCGCCGAAATCATGGGTTTGACAAACACCGAACCAGGGCCATTCACCGTCCATTTTTTGGTGAATCCTTCGAGCAGCAGCTGTTCTTCTTCTTTAAGAAAATAGACCCATGGTATCAGCATATAATCACCTCTGTTTTTTTAAGATTATATCGTCTCCTGCAGCTTTCCGTCAGCAAAAATCTGCCCGGCCGAAAACTCTTTGCACGACAGCTGCGAAATCGGCAGGAAGCGGCGCCTGCAGGCTCATCTGTTCACCCGTAACCGGGTGCGCAAAGCTTATCTGGCTGGCATGCAGCAACAGGCGGGTAGAATCGAGATGTTCTTCGAACAGGCGGTTGTGGGCGTTATCGCCATGTTTGTGGTCGCCGATGATCGGGTGAAAAATATGTTTGAGATGCCTTCTAATCTGGCGATTGCGCCCGGTCTGCGGCATCACGCGCAGCAACGAATAGCGCGCGGTAGGGTGGGGGCGCACCGCAAAAGGCAGTTCAGCTGTCGCCAGTCGCTCATATGATGTGATTGCCGACTGTGCCGGCTTGTTTCTGCTGCTTTCGCGATCGGTCATCTTATCCCAGATTTCGCGCAGCGGATAATCGATGGTCGCCGCCTCACTCGTATAGCCGCGGACAACGGCAAAATATTCTTTGCTGACGCTGCGCTCGGTGAAGGCGGCCGTAAGCAGGCGTGCCATTTCGCTCGACAGAGCGAAAACCAGTATTCCAGAGGTTGGTTTGTCAAGACGATGAACCGGGTAAACCCAGCGCCCGAGCAGGTCTCGCGTCTGCTTCATTGCCGACTCTGTCTCTGCATTATCCAGAAAGCTGGGATGTACAAGCAGTCCGGCCGGCTTGTTCACCGCCACCAGACATTCATCGAGATAAACTATACTTTCACTGTCGATCATTCGCCGATTTTATCATAAATCATTCCCTGCCAGGCAATTTGATCATGTCAGCGTATCGATTCAGTTCCGAGTGTAATTATTATTGTGAGTGCGCAGACAGGGATCTCATAAGCGAAAACTTCGAGCCAGGCAATGTTGACGCAGATCCATAGCTATTTACCATAAATTCTGCCTGGTGAGAGTTGTAGCGTTGAGACCCTGTCGAGAGCACGGGTAACAAGGCTTAGCTCGTTTCTATAAATCTACGCAATATAGGCAATCCCACCTAAGATTGAATCTTTACATGTCAGCAGCGGTTTTTTCTGGAGAAATCAACTTTGGCGGTGTAAAATATCGGCAGCTCAAACAAGAAGGATCTGGGACACAGAATGATCATACTTGGCATCAACAGCGCTTATCACGAATCTTCTGCCGCTCTGCTCGTCGATGGAAAGCTGACCTGTTTTATCGAAGAAGAGCGTATAAATCGTTTCAAGCATGGCAAACATGCGTTGATCGACAATCCACACATATTGCCGGAAGGCGCTATCGAAGGCTGTCTGAATTTTGCCGGACTTAAAGTCAGCGATATCGACTGCTTTGCCTATTCTTTCAGCCAGTCAGGCCGTCTGCAGAATATTGGTGTCGACAAGCACCTGACTCCCGGCCAGTGGGGAACCCGTGAAGGCGAAATGCTTTTTCATCAGAATCTGCAGCGGGTGCCAGATGAACTCGCTAAAATTGTCGGCAGCTACCGTCACGACCGCCTTGTCTGGGTCGATCATCATCTCGCTCATGCCGGCAGCGCTTTTTACTGTTCGCCATTCGAGCGCGCGCTGGTTATGGTTGTCGATGGTATTGGTGAATTCGACTCGATCAGCGTTTATAAGGGGATCGACAAACGCCTCGAAAAGATTTTTTCGGTTCCATACCCGCACAGCCTCGGCTTTCTATGGGAAAAATTCTGCATGTATCTCGGCTTTTCCGAGCATGACGCCTGCAAACTCATGGGCCTGAGCAGCTATGGCAACCCTGAAGTGTTCGCCGAAAAGTTCCGGCAGGTGGCTCAGCTCGATGATGATACTCTATTTAAGGTTGATAACGAAATAACCCGTTTCAGAAGCGCTGACATGTCTACGCTTGAAGCTCTGTTCGGCCCGACGAGGCGTCGCGAAGATGCCATAACCGACAATCATCGTAATCTGGCAGCCTCTTTGCAGCAGTTCACCGAAAACGTGCTGCTCGAACTGTGCCGCCGCATGCGCCAGATCGAACCGTCAGATTACCTCTGTCTTTCTGGCGGCACCGCTCTTAACTGCGTAGCCAACGCGATGATTCAGCAGAAAGCCGGTTTCAAAGAGGTCTATATTCAACCTGCCGCCAACGACGCCGGTTCGGCTATAGGCGCCGCGCTGCAGGTCTGGTGCGACACCCTCGGCAACCCGCGCCGTTATGTGATGAACCACGCCCTCTGGGGGCCTGAATACTCTGATTCGCAGATCGAAGAAGCTCTGGCACAGACTACTTTTAAGGCTGATAAAGTAAGCGATCCGGCAGAGCGGGCAGCTGCCTTCATCAACGAGGGCAAAATCGTCGGCTGGTTTCAGGGACGCATGGAAACTGGTCCGCGCGCGCTTGGCAACCGCTCTTTACTCGCCGATCCACGCCGTCGCGACATGCGCGATATTCTCAACCGCAAGATCAAACATCGCGAAGATTTTCGCCCGTTTGCGCCCAGCGTTCTTACCGAAGCTGCCGATGAATGGTTTGAGATCCCGGCCAACAAGTCTTTGTCGAGCGATTTCATGCTTTACGCTTATCCAACAAAGTCAGGCAGGGCTGAGCTGATTCCGGCGGTAGTGCATGTCGATAAAACCAGCCGCATTCAAACCGTAGACCAGAAGGTAAACCCGCAATATCACCGGCTCATCTCTGAATTTGCGAAACTTTCGCAGGTTCCGATGGTCCTCAACACCTCATTCAATGACAGTGAGCCAATCGTTATGTCTCCGTCAGACGCGCTGTCGACATTTTCGCGAACGGGTATCGATGCCCTGTTCCTCGGAAATTACATGATTGTAAAGGGCTGACAATGTCAGAACCCATCGATTTCAGTAAACCACCGGAAGGTTCTTTATTTGACCCGGTTGCCGCGCCAAGAGGCCTGCGGCTTGCCCTGGTTTTTGGCAACGAGAGTCCGACTGGTCGCTGCCCGTTCTATAATGTACAATGCATTCATTGCGATCTTGGTGCCGGCGAAGGGGTTTCGTTCACTCCCGAAATGAACCGCCGCCGCCTCGAGTTTCTCAAACAGCACTATAAAGACGTGCTGCCAGAGATCGGGCATCTGGTCATTTATAATTATGGCTCTACGCTGAATGATCAGGAGTTTTCGAGAGAAACCCGGCATAATATTCTCGAGTTTGTCGCCGGCCTCAATTCTGTAAAGCGGGTCAGCTTCGATTCGCGCGAACAGTTCGTTACAGCCGGTCGTATCAGTGAAATGCTCGAATATCTGAGAGCCGATCAGTCACTTTCGATCACTCTCGGACTCGAGTCTCAGAGCGAAGAAGTGCGCATCGGGCATCTTAAAAAATCAATAACACGCGATGAAGTTGATGCGGTTTTTAAAGCTCTGGCTGGCCATTACAGGCGCACCGCTGTCGAAATGAACGTATTGTTTCAGCCGCCCGGAATAACCGGAAACGAGGCGATAACTGAAGCCGTCGCCACCATTGAATATGGCCTGCAGATGATGCAGAAGCATGGTGTTCTCGTCGATTTCAACTTTCACCCGTATTACCCGAGCATCAAGGGAACGAAGTTTTTTCCCGATCATCCGCGCGCCATGATGGAACACGCGATCAGATCGCTGTTCATGATCATCAGACTGATCAAGCAGCAGAGCCCGGAAAGCCGCATCTTCGTCGGCTGGAACGACGAAGGCCATGACCTGCAGCCCACCGTCAAAAAAATGAAACAGCTGCTTTATTCACCAGCTTTCTCTGCTTTCAACGTCAGTCAGAACGAAGACGACCTGCAGATCTGAAGCTTTAAGCAAGATTGTAATGCTCGCCAGGTTTAAGAATGATAACCTCGGCAAGAGTGCCGACTATCTTTTTGAAAGATTGTGGGTCGTTGTGTATCAATTCGAAGGTGTTGTAATGAATCGGCACAACCCGTTTCGTCTGGGTAAACTCAACGGCTTTGGCAGCCGATGCTATGCCCATGGTGTAGCGGTCGCCAATCGGCAGAAAACTCAACTCTGGCTTAAAAAACTCGCCGACCAGCTTCATATCATAGGTCAGGCCGGTGTCGCCGGCATGATAAATGCGGTGCCCGTCGATTTCGATGACGACGCCGGCCGGAGTGCCCTTTTCGGCTGAATGCAGCGCCGGCACCATATTGAATTTAACACCCTCAACTTCAACGGTGCCGCCAATGTTCATGCCTTCGCTGTTTATGCCAAGTTCAGACGCCTCGACTGCAATTTCGTGTATCGCCACCAGCGTCGCGCCGGTTTTCTGGCAGATAAAAAAGGCATCGCCGACGTGATCGCCGTGGTAATGCGTGACGAATACCATGTCGGCCTTTTTGATGTCGTCAAGAGTGCATGAACTCGCAGGGTTGCCCTTGATGAACGGGTCGATGAAAATGGTTTTTGATCCCTCGATTTTAACGGCCGAATGCCCGAGCCAGGTCGCTTTGATCATGACAAATCCTCCGATATTTCATATATGTATGATCGTTGTTCGCGAACAAATATATCACACATGTACACCGTCTGCAGTCTGAACTTAATCTTTTGCCGGCGACTGAAAAATCGAGCTATAACAGCTGTCGCATGTGCGGAGAGACGGCACTGGTGTCGATGACCCAGCTGGTCTGGCGCTGTCGAGCTATAACCGCTGCCGGATACGCACTGTCAGGCTTGAGAAAGATTTCTTCGATCGTTTTTTGCTTTGAACCGCCACTGACTAAAAAGAGCAGTTCGCGGGCCGACAAAATACGTTGATAAGTCAGGCTGATGCGTGCTTCAGGCTGGCTGTCCGGTTCGAATACGGCAAAGTCAGCCGCGGAGTCTTTTTGCCAGTCGGTTTCTGGAAAAAGTGACGCCGTATGCCCGTCGTTGCCGATGCCAAGTATGATTAAATCTATCGGCGCCGGCGAGCGCAGTTGTGCTGGCAGCTGCTGCAGTTCTTTCTGATACGCATCGGCAACTCGATTCCCTGCTGCTGCCTGCCTGGCAGAAGACACCGCGTAAAAGTGCGACTCAGGCAACAGCCCGTCAGCAAAAAGGCTCGCGCGTATCGCTTTCTGATTGCTGCGCTCATCATCGGCTGCCACCAGTCTTTCGTCGGTCTGCAGCCAGTAACAGCATTCGGCCAGCCCTGTTTTTGCCAGTTTTGCCGGCAGCAGCCGATAAACCGGAAACGGCGTGCTGCCTCCGCTCAGACTTATCAACCGCAGTGGCCCGGGTGCGCGCCATATCGATGCCAAAACAGTATCGGCGGCCTTTTCGGCGAAGCCCTCCGGCGAATCGTTAACTATTACCTCAGCGTCAATGCAGAATGCCTGCTTCATAATATGGGTTTATGCCAGCGATGCCCGTATTTTGCCAGCAGGTTTGCTGATTCTTCCGGGCCGATGCTGCCTGCTTTGTAGGGATAGATGGGTTGTCTGCTGCTCTGCCAGGTCTCGATTATCGGGTCGATGAATTTCCATGATTCTTCAATCTCGCTGTTGCTGAGAAACAGCGCAGAGTCACCGTTAAGGGCATCGAGCAGCAGGCGCTCGTAGGCATCGGGCCGATAATCGCCAAATTCGCTGTCGTAAGAGAATTTCAGTCCGACATCCGATACCTGCAGCTGCATTCCGGGCGGCTTCGAATTGACCTTGAGAATAATGCCTTCGTTCGGCTGAATTCTGATATGCAGACGATTCGGCTCGATTTTTCCGCCAAAATCCTTGAAAATAGAGTGGGGGATCGGTTTGAAACTGACGACGATCTCGGTCACGTTGCGTTCGAGTCTTTTGCCAGCTTGCAGATAGAACGGTACACCGCCCCAGCGCCAGTTGTCGACGAAAACACGGCAGGCTGCGTAAGTTTCGGTCTGCGAATTCGGCTGCACGCCGTTTTCCTGAAGGTAACCAGGAACCGGCTTTTTGTCGATTTCGCCGGCTACATACTGAGCTCTCACCGTTTCTGCAGCGACTTCTTCCGGGCGATATCTGCGCAGAGCCTTGAGCACTTTGTTCTTTTCGAGGTGCAGGTCGCCGGGTTTGTGAGACAGCGGCGGTTCCATGGCCACCATGCAGAGAACCTGCAGAAGATGATTCTGCACGACGTCACGCAGTATGCCTGACTGATCAAAATAACCGGCCCGCCCACCGATACCGATGTTTTCGGAAAACGATATCTGCACATTATCGATGAAACGGTTGCTCCAGAGCGGTTCGAAAAATGTGTTGGCAAAACGCATGAACAGTATGTTCTGTACAGCCTCTTTGCCGAGATAATGGTCTATGCGCAGTATCTGTTGCTCTTTGAATGCCTCGAGCAGACTTTGATTGAGCTCTATAGCCGTTTTGAGATTCTGCCCGAAGGGTTTCTCGACAAGAATGCGTTCGGGGCAGTGAACGTCAGTATTAGCCTCTGAAAATGGCTTGATAAGTCGAATGAAACTTTGCATGCTGCTTGGCGGAACCGCCAGATAAAAGAGGCGGGCCGGCGCTGCCTGCGGTTCTGCCGCCAGCAGTCTGCTCTTGAAATCTTCGGCTTCGTTAGCCATGGCCGGGTTGGCGCGCAGATATCTGATGCGGCTTTTCAGGCCGTTGAAACCATTGGCGAAGCGGGTATCTTTCTTGAACAGTATCGCTTCGCGCTGCGTCAGATGCTCTAAAAAAGCTTCTGTGCTCATGTCGGCGCGGCCGGTCACGAATACATGAAAATCGTTAGCCAGCAGCCCGGCATCATGCAGCCGGCACAGGGCCGGCAGCAGTTTGCGACTCGCCAGATCGCCGGTTCCACCAAAGATTACTATCGATGCCGCACAGAAAAATTGTGGGCTCATTTTTTCTGTTTATCCTTGATAAAAGCCTGAATACTGCGGTCATAGGTCTTTTCGCCGGCAGCGCTGAAAAAACAGCCGGGTATCTCACCCATATTGCGGTGATAAGCGACGCACTCACAGCATTTCTGACGTTTGCCACAGGAATAAGTGCAGGCACAGGGCAGTTTGTTCGAGCAGTCAGCCATTTTTGTCCTCCATTTTGCGCGTTTCAATCAATTTTTTGTTTTGAGCCATATTTTGCAGATCCATTTATGATGAACTTATCTGTCAATTCATCATCGCCTGGTAAACAGCTTCTTTACGTTTTTGCGCGCGCGGTTCAGGCTAAGGCAGGCGCTCACCAGTTTA
>JAKJFO010000184.1 GCA_022704885.1 Candidatus Rifleibacteriota bacterium
CCGGCCAGCTTGCCGAAAATAGTGTCGAGCCGAAGCTCAGTTTCGCGCTTGGCATGCTCGAACAGCCGGTTGTCGGCTATCTCGCCGCATTGCACCCCGATCACGGCATTCCGGTTTATCAGGAAATGGAATACCTTGCTTATAGTGGTACAACGCTGGGCGATGCGATAAAAAATACTTATGATGGCGTTGTGCTTGGCAATGGCGGAAAATTGCCAGATCTGCCCACACTCAGTGCGGGAATGCAATTGGCCTGGAGCCCAAGGCAAATCATGCTGAAAGGCACTGCCGCTCGGGTGCTTTTCGGCGATCCGACACTGGCTCCGATGGCATCATTTACCCGGAAACCGTTCACTTTTGCCACAACCACTGCAGAACCGGGTTTACTCAAGATCGTTGCAACTCTGCAAAATCCGATGTTAAAAGCAACGTTCACCAACACCTTCGAGAACGGCCTTTCTGGCAACAGCCCGTTCAACGACCGCGCGCTGCTCAAAATCGAGCTGCCTGAAGGTCAGACAAAGGTCTCTGACGTCAGGCTCGATAAAATCGGTGCCGGAGGCAGTCCGCTGCAGGGCCAGATTGTCGGGTATGCCGTAGAACATGACGAAGGCCGTAACTTTTTGCACGTTCATATTGATGTGCCGAGCACCGCTTATCAGTCTGGTCCGCTGCGCCAGTCGGGCACCTCAATCGAATTGTCTGCCGCGTTATAGAACGGTTACGATTACGCGCGCACGATTTTGAGAAAGCTGCGTACAAAATTTCGTTGATGTGTTATCTTGTTTTGCATACGAACAACGCCACTGAAGAACTGTGATGCCGGCAAACTGGCAGTCTGGCGGCGCAGAGGGAGAGAACAATGATTGAAAGCGGCTTTGCCTATGTCGCGGTTCTGCTGTTCATTGCCGCAGTAATAGTGCAGCTCGATAAGAAATACCGCAAATTTTTCGATTACGTGCCGGGCATCGTCGTGCTTTACTTCGCAGTAATGACCTTTTCGACGCTCGGCCTCTGGAAACAGACGACCGAAATCAACTTTTACTACACCCAGCTCAAAAACAACATTCTGCCGGTAATGATCTTTCTGATGCTGCTGCACTGTGACCTCAAGAAGATTTTCAGGCTCGGGCCACGCATGCTGCTCGGTTTCTTTTCGGCCTCGGTGACCATCGGCGCCGGCTTCGTCGTCACCTATTTCCTGTTTAAAAGCCACTTTGAGCCGCATACCTGGAAAACCTTCGCGGCCCTTTCTGGCTCATGGATGGGCGGCACCGGCAATATGGCGGCAATTCAGCTCGCACTTGGCGTCAGCGACTCGCAGATGGGCTACACGCTGATGATGGATTCAGTTAACTACGCGGTCTGGGTCATGCTGCTGCTGGCAGTAGTTCCTTATGCAAAGCATTTCAATAAATGGACCAAAGCCGATACCAGCCAGATCGACGAAGTCGGAGCCAGTCTGATGGCTGAGCATGGCGGAACCCCGCAGAACATGAGTTTCTCGGATCTGATTCTGCTGCTCGGCAGTGCCTTTGCGGTCGCGGCTCTGGCACAATATGTCGCACCAATGCTGCCGACCAGTGCTTTCGTTTCGACTTACAGCTGGACCGTCATTCTCGCTACGACAGCTGGCATCATCGCAGCAATGACACCTCTCGGCAAGGTGGCAGGAATCTCGCCGCTCGCGAGTCTGATGCTTTATCTTATCGTCGCGCTGATCGGGTCGCGCGCCAATTTCGCAGAACTTTCGCAGGCACCGTTCTACATTTTCTGCGGGTTCGTCATTCTGCTGGTGCATGCCGTCCTGCTGGCGATGATCGCGCGTCTCTTCAAACTCGATTTGTTCACCTGCGGGGTTGCCAGCCTGGCCAATATAGGTGGTGTCGCATCTGCTCCCATTCTGGCGGCAGCTTATAGCGAAGTGCTGGTTCCGATTGGTGTGCTGATGGGTATGCTGGGTTATGTAATCGGCACTGGCGGCGGATTGCTCGTTGGCAAAATTCTTTCGATGATCTGAATCTGGAGTATGAAACAACATGCAGGCACTCAAACAGTTTCGCAGAGTTTTTCTGGTCGTTTTTATAGCTGGCATTTTTTGCTGTCATCCGCTATATTCGCAATGTTCCGACAAGGGTGAGGTTTTCGTGCAATTCGATCTGAATATTCCTGGTGTAAGTGATGAAATGCTGTTTCCAGAATTCTGGCTGCAGAATGTTGCAGACCAGGATCAGGTCATCATGACAGGCGCCGAAATCGAGCGCTATAATCGCAAAGGTTTCGCCGAATGCGAAATGCTCGTGGATCTTCGCCATTTTCCGGCGGCCATGGCTGGTGAACAGCTGCGGCAGTCGATCGAAAAAGTCAGCGTGCGTCCCCAGAAAAAGCGCTACCTGAAGGGTGAAGAGGTCGGCGAAGAATATTATGTCGCTCTCGAAAATCTGCTGAACCTCGATAATTTAAGAAGTCTGACTGAAGTGCAGTTTGGCATCACGGTTAAACGCACAGAAATGCGGGCCTTTCCGACTTATGACCGGGTTTTTTCCGAGCCCGATGATTTTGAAAGCGATATGTTTATCGAAACTGCGCTGTATCCGGCAGAACCGCTGGCGATTCTGCATGCAAGCCGGGACGGCAAGTGGTTGTTCGCCCAGGCTTATAATTATCGGGCCTGGCTGCCGGCCCAGGATGTCGCTTTCACCAACCGTCGTGAACTCTTCGACTATCTCGATGCCGAAAAGTTTCTGGTGGTAACCGGCAAGGGCGTATTCACCGGTTACAATCCGCTTCGCCCTGAGATATCAGAGTTGCAGCTCGACATGGGCGCGCGTATTCCGCTTGCCGACAAGTCTGAATTTCAATTCAACATAGATGGCCAGCATCCCGCCGGCAATTATGTGGTTAAACTTCCGGCCCGTGGCGAAGATGGCAAGCTCGAATTCAGAATCGGCCTGATTGCCCGCTCAGAAGACGTGCGTGTCGGCTATATGCCGTTAACGCGCAGAAACATCATTACTCAGGCTTTCAAATTCCTTGGTCAGCGCTATGGCTGGGGTGGAATGTTCAATACTCGCGACTGCAGTGCATTTATCATGGATATCTATCGCAGCATGGGCGTACTGGTGCCGCGCAACTCTGGAGAACAGGGCAAGCTGGCGATCGGCATCATGCATGAGTTTACCAAAGAAATGACGCTCGAAGAGCGCAAAGCGGTTTTCGACAGTCTGCCGGCCGGAACTCCGATCTATATGGCCGGCCATGCCATGCTTTATCTTGGGCGCTATAAAGATGATTATTACATCATTCACGACTTTGCCGGATTTCGTATTCCAGATGCCGAGGGAAATCTCGTGCGCTCGACCGCCCGTTGCGTTTTTGTGACACCGCTTCTGGTGACCTATCTTTCAGATGGCCGCAAATACATGGAAGGCATCTATTCAGCGCGTGAGTTCGTGTTGCCGGATGCTGGCGGGAAGAAGAGATAGAGAGCGCGATACCGATTCCGATTACGATACCGATTACGATTGCGAGAACGATTGGGGGGAATATGAAGATTACCAATATCAGGACCGGGGTGCTTTCGATTCCGTTGCGAACGCCTTTTAAGACTGCGCTGCGCACTATCGATCATATTGCTTCGATTGTGGTTGCAGTCGATACTGATGCCGGAGTTACTGGAATCGGCGAAGCGCACCCGACCGGACCAATAACTGGCGAGTCGCAGGGCAGTGTGCGTGGTGCCATACATGAATTCATACTTCCCAGGCTCAAGGGCAAAGAGATTGCCAATCTTGAAGATACTCTCAATACTCTCGACGGTGCGCTGGTAAAGAATACCAGCGCCAAAGCCGCAGTAGAAATGGCGATTTTCGACCTGTTCGGCCGCCTGTACAATGTTCCTGTTTATCGACTTCTCGGCGGTTATCGTAACAAGGTCGAAACCGACCTGACCATCAGTGTCAACAGCCCGGAAGAAATGGCCGAAGACAGCAAAATTGCGGTTTCGCGCGGCTTCAGAATTCTCAAACTCAAGGTCGGGTTGCAGTCAGACGTAGATATAGCGCGTATCGAAGCGGTTCGTGACGCGGTCGGTGCTGGCATAAAATTGCGTCTTGACGCCAATCAGGGCTGGACAGCCCGTGAGGCAGTGCGGATCATGCGCGAAATCGAGGCCGGCAACTTCAATATCGATCTGCTCGAACAGCCGGTACTGGCGCATGACCTGGCTGGTCTGAAGCATGTCAAAGAGAGTATCGATACCCCGGTGCTGGCAGACGAAGCGGTATTTTCGGCACTCGACGCCGAAAAGATAATCGCCATGGGCGCAGCCGACTATATCAACATCAAGCTCATGAAAACCGGTGGTCTGCGCGGCGCCCTGCGCATCTGTGCACTCGCCGAAATGCATAACGTCGAGTGTTTTCTCGGCTGTATGATGGAAAGCAAAATCAGCGTCACTGCTGCGGTTCACCTTGCCTGTGCCCGCAGCATCATCACGCGTTGTGATCTCGACAGTCCGTCGCTGTGCAGCGAAGATCCGGTTAGCGGTGGCGCCGAAATCGAAGGGCCCTGGCTCAAACTTTCAGAAACGCCCGGTCTCGGCATCGATCAGGTCGAAGGCATCGTCTGGGACTGAAAACCTGATCAGCGTTTGATGTTGCGCAGAATGTCTTTGGCTTCCTGAAAAATCGCTCTGCGTTCGCGTTTGAGCAGCATGTCGATATCGATACCGCTCATGCCAATTTTACTGCCGACAGCTTTGAGCATATCGGTTTCTTCTGAGGTAAGCTTGCCATCGGCAAGCGCGACGCGGGCTATATGGCGCAGCAGCTCAGCGTCTGCTTCTATTTTGCTTGTTGTCGTGACATGCACGACCGGGTCAATAACCGCTTTGAACTCATCGATTATTTGCTGAATGCGGGCTTCAGGAATGTCGCGCCGGCTGGCAAGTTCACGGATCATGCTCATTTCTTTGCTGTCGATGTGACCGTCGGCCAGCATCATGGCAACTGTCCAGCGCAGCAGTTCGATGCCGGAAATGCCAAAATCGTCGAGAGGGGGCGGTACGGCCGGCTGTTTTTGGTCTTTCTGGTGGGCGGCAACGCGCGCACGAGCGTCATCAACTGATTTGCGCGCTGCGGCGCTGATACGGCTGAGAATCTCTCTGACCTGTGGATCGCTGCGGTCAACAATGGCATCGAGCACCCATTCGCTCTTGCCGTCGTTCATGACCGAGCCGCAGTAGGCGCATTCATTCTCACTGCCGGTCTGCTCGGGTGCGCCGCATGACGGGCAGTGCGAGCTGGCGAGTGCCGTTTCGAGTCTGGTAACCGCGCCGTGGCGGCGCGCCAGAATGAAGACATGCCGGAAATTGATCGGCTGACCGGCTGTCTCGATGCCTTTGCCCGGCATCTGAAAGGAAGGGATGCCGCTCCAGACGACTTCGACAAAGGCGTTGTCGTCAGGTTCAAGCAGTTCGATGCCAAGCAGGTCGACAGCGCCAACGGCACAGCCGGTGTAGAACCGGCGGGCTCCTGATTTGTCAGGCTTCAGCCACTGCAGCTGGGCATCGCAAAACTCATTGCGCGCTATCTTGCGCAGAGGTTCGACTTTGCCGATGCGTTCGGCTTCGGTTTTGCGCCAGAACATCACCGATACACGTTCTTTGATGTGTTGCATGTTGAAACCGGGGTCGGTGGCAACCATGGCGTCGAGACCGGGTAGCACCTTGTCGGGGCGCGTCGACCATTCGCAGGCCTGGGTGATGCTGGTCAGCACCCAGTCATATTCGCCAGAACGCAGCAGTGCGCCGCAGACTTCGCATTTTGACAGGCGCCCGATCTGAATCGGGTTGCCGCAGTTCGGGCACTGTCCTTCCATCAGGCCGCCCTTTTTAAGCGTTTTAACGCCGGGTTTACGCATGAACGACCAGACTTCGGCAAATGGCTCGGGGCTGCGTGAGCCGTCGATAAGTTTGCCGGTTTTTTCTTCCTTGCGGTAGTTGATGGCGCTGGCGTCGATGCGCAGATGTATGACATCGAAGTTCTTGTCGCTCTGAAATTTGACTGGCGTTGCCGTCATTATTTCGAGCGATTCGAGATGGTCGATAATCCCCTTTTCGCGCATTTCAGCCAGCTGTATGCTGAACTGTTCATAAATTCCGTCAGATAGAAAAGCCTGCGCCTTGTCGAGATTTCTTGCGGTCCAGGCATCCTGAATCAATCTGAATGCTTTTTTGGCACGACCGAGGAAAAAGTTTTCATCAAAACCCGGATCGCGCTGCTTGAGTTGAGTTAGCGCAACCTTTGAAAAACTGTCATGTTTGACTCTGTCGGCTTTGGTTATGGTGTAGTCGACGTAGGTGTCTTCACCCTTGAGGTAACCTTTCCAGGCCAGCACTATAATGACAATGGTCAGTGGAATGCCGATATGCGGATAGTAGATGATCAGTCTGATCAGCAGCCAGATCAATTCAGCCTCGCCACCACCGCCACCAGAGCGGCCTCCGCCCCCGCCGCCAGAATAGCCATGACCACCGCCAGCGCGGGCAAAGGCAATTTCACTGACCAGCATGTTAGCCAGAATCAATGCGCAAAGCAGCAGCGACCATGCGAAGATTTTTCTCAGCTGTCGGCGTCTGCGCATTTAATTTCTCCTGACCTGGCTGCGAATAGTTGCTCTGTTAAAAGTGTAATATATTTTCAGTGAATTCACAAAGATTCTTCTGTGTTCAGGCGCACGTTGTCGATGAGTAAACGATTTATCGCAGTTTGACTTTTGGCGTCGGTACGAATATCTTCAGGTGAGATATAGACGAGGAGGCATGAAGTATGCGTAATTTTACCTTTTATAATCCGACGAAGATTATTTTTGGCAAGGGAACCATTGGTGCGCTCAAGCGCGAGATTCCCGAGGGCAAAAAAATTATGCTGGTTTATGGCGGGGGAAGCATCAAGCATAACGGGACTTATAATGAGATCATGAGCGCTCTCGAAGGTCGCGAGGTTCATGAATTCTCGGGAGTAGAGCCGAACCCGACCTACGAAACCCTGATGAAATGTGTCGAGCAGGTCAAGGCAACCGGTTGTGATTTTCTGCTGGCGGCCGGCGGTGGTTCGGTCATCGATGGCACCAAGTTTATCGCAGCAGCAGTTCTTTTCGACGATGATCCCTGGAAGATAATCCAGACCTACGGTTCTTGCGTTAAGCAGGCCTTGCCTTTTGCCAGCGTGCTGACGCTGCCGGCAACCGGGTCTGAGATGAATTCCGGTTCAGTTATCACACGTGCCGCCACCAAGGCCAAACTGCCGTTCAACAGCGCAAAGGTGTTTCCGATGTTTTCGGTTCTTGATCCGCTCAAGACCTATACATTGCCGCCGCGCCAGGTTGCCAACGGTATCATCGATGCATTTGTACATATTGCCGAGCAGTATATGACACAGCCGGCTCAGGCCTGTGTGCAGGATCGATTTGCTGAAGGTCTGCTGATGACGCTCATCGAAGAGGGCCCTCTGGCACTCAAAGATCCCGAAAATTACGATGTCAGAGCCAATCTGATGTGGTGTGCGACTCTGGCGCTGAATGGCCTGATCGGGGCCGGTGTGCCACAGGACTGGTCAACCCACATGATCGGCCATGAACTGACGGCCCTTTACGGTCTCGATCATGCGGTAACGCTGGCGATCGTTCTGCCGGCCAACCTGACACTGCGTAAGGCAGCCAAACTCGAAAAATTGGCTCAGTTCGGCCGTCGTGTCTGGAACATCAAGTCAGGTAACGACGAACATCAGGCCGCCGAGGCCATTCATAAAACGCGCGAATTCTTTGAATCGCTGGGAGTCAAGACCCGTTTGAGCGATTACAATATCGGTGCCGAGGGGGTCGATAAAGTCATTGCCCAGCTGAAATCACACCAGATGATCAAGCTTGGCGAAAACGGTGAAGTCGATCTTGAGATGAGCCGCCAGATCCTCGAACTCTGCCTTTGAATAAATTCTAATTCAATGAGTCAGGCTGCCTTGTGGTGGCCTGATTTTTTTTGCGGCGGATTATGCTGGCGACGAGCAGTGACAGCATGACAATTATCGTGATGCCGATCAGCAGAGGTCTGAACCAGAGCCATTCGCCCTGGCCGATGTTGATGCGGCCTTCGA
>JAKJFO010000185.1:0-267 GCA_022704885.1 Candidatus Rifleibacteriota bacterium
CATTCTCTCTGAATTCAACCTGATATCGACAGCGAGTTTTGCCCTGACGCGCGGACAGTGCCACGAGCCAATTTTGAACGGATAAAGTGGCTTTCGCAACGCCCAGGCCAAACCGCCACGCGCCCACATGAGATCTTCGTGGCTGCGCTGTAAACCGATCAGCAGCTCATCACTGAAAATCGACCAGCTGCCACCAGACACTCTCTCTTCGGCAAAACAGGCGTCAAATGCCTCTCTTCGATACAACTCAAGACTGCTATAGACTTC
>JAKJFO010000185.1:277-8090 GCA_022704885.1 Candidatus Rifleibacteriota bacterium
TGGTATGACAACCTGCGTTTTCCAGCCCATCTGTTGCTGAGCAAGAGCAATTGCGGCTCCAATCAGTGTATCGTTGCCGCTGTCATCTTCAAGTCCCCAACGTTGCTGCTGCAGCGAAACCGGCTTTTCGACCACCTTTTGAGCTGAAAAGAGCACTGGTTTGATGTCTAGTACTTTCGCCTGCTCGATCAACGGTAAATAATCTTCACAATCTGGCACAGACAAAGCGAATCCGGCTATCAGCCCACGATCGCGAAACCGGTTATGTAAAAGTTTCAGAGCCGACATTTCTCTGGCTGCCGGCTTTGCCAGATCGATATTACGACGGTACAGGTTTCTGAGACCGTCAACATAAAAAATGATACCCGTGCTAATGACTCACTCCCGAAGATGATGCTTGATAAAACTAAACTACTATAACAAAAAGCTTCACAGTAAAAGCAAATAATTGTGCCCGGTCTGATTTTTATGAGGTTACAAATGAAAGCGACCCCGTTCGCAGGGGTCGCTTTACACAAGCTTTCAGACCAAAGCGGGTCAGGCGTACAGGTCGACCATTTTGCCGAGCCCGGTTGCCTCGGCCTCAGAAACCTGGGCTGAATTGGCCAGCTTAACGATCTTTTCGGCGAGATCCATATTGGCCTGCATGCTCTCTTCGAGAACTTTCATCAGTTCAGCAGTACCGGTTCCACTTACTCCACTGATTCCAGACAAATCGATCACCTGCCTTTCTGCTTAAACAGCGACATTGAGGCGCGGACGCGGCGGGTTATTTGCCTGCGTCGAGTTTTGATGCTTCTGCATCGCCAGCTCCCAGGTATTGCGAAGATTCTGCACCAGCGGTTTTATTTCGAGCATGGGCGCAGGATCTTTTTTTACATTGGCATCGCCAAGCTTTTCGAGGAAGAACACATAGAGACGCTCGAGGTTTTCCGCGATTTCTCCGCCCTTTTCCTTGTCGAGCGCCGTCAGCAGTTCGGCAAAAATAGCCTGAATACGCAGTAAGAGATTGCTGGTCTGTTCGATATTGTGTTCTTCAAATGCAATTTCGGCCTGACACATGAACTTGATGGCGCCATCATAGAGCATGAGAATCAGAGCCTCAGGCGAAGCTGTTTCGACCTGAGTCTTCTTGTAGGCAGTGTTTTTGCTGTATGGGTTGGTGTTCATCGGGACAGGTCTCCCTTCAAACTGGATTGTGATTTGTCTGCCCTGTCCAGCGAGTTTATCGCTTCTTCGAGAAGAGGTATCTGATATTCGTGAAAACTTTCGAGTGCCGACAGAAATCCTGACACTTCCTTTATCCAGTCGCCAACCGTTGCCCGTGGTGAAGCCTTTAAATTGTTAAGCTCCATCGTATGACGGGTTATGAATTTTGTCTGATGTATCGAAAACCATGCGAACAGATCTTTTTCGAGGCAAATGTCGTCATGCAGCTTCATTATGTCATAATACTCAGCGCTGGCTCTCCCACTCAACCGCGCCGGCTCGACACTCGAATATGCGTTCAGCAATTTTCTGCACAGGCTCACCGCCCGCCGGGCCTCGCTTTCGTGACGCCGGATAAGTTTGCGATAATGCATCAGACGATCGCGCAATGCGTCACAATCAGCGTTTACCGGTCTGCACAAAGCCTCATCGATAATTTCGCGCACCGGCGCAGAACAGTTCGAATATCTGGCTATGACCGCTGCGAGTGGCATTACTTCTACATATTTGTCAACTACGCCGCCTTCGGTGGCATTGATTATCTTGACTGAAGTCTGCCTGAACTGATCTTCAAACCAGTCTCGATACAGTTTCATGTTCTCGTCGGTAAAAAGAACCTTGCCGTCGCTGCGACCAAGCTTGTAACGGCCACGGGTATGTATGTAATCTGCCGACTCATGCTCTATCGAAGTAAAGGAATGAATGCGTTCAAACAGCATGTCATCAGAGTATGAGCCACGCGCATGCAGACGCCCGTCTTCAAAAGACAGATCGAGACCGACAAAAACTATCGGGTCAGCACCCAGATTGCGCACCAGATCGAATACAGTGGTAGCGATAGAACCCCAGCAGATCAGTGTTCCGACCGGCTCACGCAAGTCCTTGAAGACCGGATGCAGGCCACCGCCAAAAGTCATCAGCATTTTTGGCCCTTTGAAACTCTCAAAAATGTCAGGATGCGTCATTGGTTCGACGGCCAGAACCACATCGGTTTCGTTCTCTACACCGACGAAATCGAGCGAGTTCTCATAAGAAGGGTCGGCAGCGCAGACTATATCGGGCCTGATGCCGTTGGCCACCAGCTGACGCAATGCCGTGTCTACGGCCACAATCGGAAACTTCCCCTTGACTTCCTTGAGGTGATGCATGTTGCGATCGAGCGAAGGGCCGGCAGCAACCACGATGGCGGGAACATTCTTGAACCGGCCGAAAAGCCTTTCGACACCTGGCAGCACAAAACCGGCCGCCAGATTGGCGAAATAATTTGAATGAAACTCGAACCCCGAATGCATCAAGGTTACCAGGTTACCCTTGGAACGATTGCACAGGTATCTGATTTTCTCGACAACACGCTCAAAATAGGCATTGAACCGCGCTTTTGCCGGCGGATGATCGATGATGGCCAGGCGCTCGAGAACTGTCCAGTCAAGGTTGGCGTTCCAGAAGTCACCGATTTCATCCGGGCTCATGCCGACACAAAGGGCTACACGCTGATCAGCCAGCAACCTGCTGAGATCGCGCGCCTGCATGGCAGCCACGAACACTGCCGGATCAGGCTCGACCACAAAAAGCTGCAGACCACCAACCCGCACTTTCAGCTGCTGCAGAATCTCTTCGGCCATATAGCCAAGGCCGAACCCGAGCAGGAGCACGTGACTGTGCCCGTCGTAGGCAGCTGCCACCTGCTTTACAGCTTCTGCCTGAGGATCGTAACGACTGTGAAAAGCCAGTGGACGGGCACCTTCTTCGTGAAGAATCAAGGTAGGCTGTCCGTTTTTTGCATTTTCTATCAGATACTTCTCGGGTGCGAAACGCGAAGCATACCCGCTGATCAGCTGAAAAGCCGCCGGGTGACGCTTCAATACCGAAAGATTACGGTTGAACGTTTCGCTCACGCGAACCCCCTGTCAGACTGCAAGAATGCTTTTGATAAAGCCCCTGCTGTCCTGTAAAATTTCAGGAAATTCATATTCGAGGATGTCGGCCAGGCCGACCCAGTCCTGCGCTTCCTGAGCAATCTGAACCTGGTTCATCTGCTCACCGAGACGCTGCACAAGGGCCTGACGGTCACTTTCCAGAGATGACTCGGCCATGTTGGAGGCAAAAGCGAGATCGGCGCTTTTCAGCATGGTTACCAGCCATTCGATACCGTCGACGAACTCAAGATAGCTGTCCATGCCCTCTTTAACCTTGCCAATACGTAATTCAGAAGCAACCTCGCCGGCCAGTTCCTCGAGATGCTGCAAACCGGCGTCACCATCGGCAAAAGCGGCGCGCACCATTTCCTGTGCCGTGGCCGTAAATAATTCGATCTTCTGATAATCCATCACCTTTAGCGCCGAGATTTCAGAAACGTCGTCGGCTGAATAACTTTTTTCGTCGAGAATGATCTCGATTACCGTTGCCTGAGTTCCTTTAAGGGATTCCTCGACTGTTGTTAAGAGTTCGAGCACTGTCACTTCAGGGCTGATGCCCTCGATGTCAAGCCGGTTGTCATTCAGCAGTATTTCCAAAATTGCACCTTCGTTAAATTGGTATTGATAGCTTACTTGTTTCCGGTAAGCTGTGAAAGCTGGTTAGAAAAAGCCGTCGCCTGTGACTGATAGTTGCTGAGAGCGGTCTCGAGACTGGCAAACTGTTTGAGCAGAGCTTCTTCGCGCGAAGCCAGGCGCTCTTCCTGTTTGGCAATCTGGCTGTTGATCAGCGAAATCTGTTTGTCCATCTCGCTGTTCGAGCTGGCAACGCCAGAACGGCCGACACGCTTGGTCAGCATACCGTCTGACCTGGTAAATTCGTTGAGCACATCCTTGAGACGGCGGGCGATGCCCCTTTTGTTAATATCGGTAGAATCCTGGTTGAACAGTGCTGCGATCTTGTCAGGATTTTCCTTAAGAGCAGCTTCAAGATTTTCCTTGCTTGAGATGCTCAGAGTACCGACCATGGTATCTTTGTAGTTTGAACCGACCGCACCGGTTGTAATGCCGATATCCGACAGACTGTTGAAAAGACTGTCGACGTTGGGAACAATCGAAGACATGACCATGCGCATCTGCGATCTGACACTGCGCAGAGTGCTGTCGCCAGAGAGAAGGCCAGTCTTGAAAGCTTCTTCATAAGCAGCGAGATCTGCTTCTGAAAGCGCGCTTTTTTCTTCGTCGGTAAGTGCGGTAAGTGACCAGTTGCGCTCTTCGGTCAGCTTGCCGTAAATGGTCTGAGTGATCTCATTGTAAGCATCGATAAAATCGGTGACCGCCTTCATGCCAACTTCAGTGTCGGCTTCGACGTTGATCACGCTGCCGCTGGCACCAGTCACATCGTAGATGTTAAAAGTGACGCCTTCGACAACATCGCCAATCGTATTCGACTGACTGACCTGGTCGGCGCCACCAAATACGCCGTCTATACTGTAGATGGCGTTTTTGCCAACGTTCTGCGGCGCGCCCTGCAGCCCCATTGCCGGTGTCGGTTGGTGAGCCCAACGCGATTGCGCGATTGCCGGTTTCACTGGAAGTAAGCACGAACTTACCGTTAGTCTTGTCATAATGAGCCTTAACACCAACCTGGCTGTTATTGTTGATGGCACTGATAACCTGGTCGAGAGTCATGCTCGCAGTGCTGTTGATCATGAACTTCACACCATTGATACTGAAGCTGCCGGCAGTTACCTCGCTGGCAAAGCCTGCACTGGCAAAAGGAGTCGAGGTTTTAACATCAGATACCGGACGGGCACTGACGATGCTCGAACCGGTATCCAGGCCATTAACCTGACCGATTGTCAGACCCAGGGCACTACCGAGCGTGCCGGCGCCAACGTCCTGAATTTCAAGACTGGCATCAGTACCCTTATCATCAGATATCAGGTTGATCTTTCCGGTTGCAGCATCATAGTAAGCTTCTTTTATTCCATCGACTGCGGCAATACGTTCGACAATCTCGCTGACGGTTTCACTGCCATCGTAATTTATTTCGGTTGCCTGGCCATTGACAAGAACCCGCAAAGTACCTGCACCGACTCCGAATTCAGTTGCAATATCATTGGCGCGCGCATCAGCCAGTGATAAGCCGAGATTGCCAGAACTGGCAAGTTGCGCAGCGGCCGCCTGACTGCCGGCTACCAGACCGGTAGCGCTGAGGAAGTTGCTGGTATCGGTAGAAGAGCCAATTCCTATTGGGGCAGTGCTGCCATCTTTGCGGGTCAGCGTAATCAGATCTGTTGCTGAATCGTAAGTGGCATTGAGGTTTGTCATCGAAGTAATGCGCGAAAGAACACCCTGCAGTGTATCTGTAGAAGGATTGACATTTATCTGAACGCCATCTACGGTAAAGGTTCCGGCACTGATGCTCTGAGCAAAAGTTTCGTTGATAAGTTTCTCGCCCTTGTCGAGCGCAGAAACCTTCATCATCGCCCCGAAAAGTTTTTCGGTAAAGTCAGAGGAATTGTCGGTCACACTGAAGAAATTACCGTCAGCGGAATCAGTATTTACCATCTGCAGCTTGCCACTGCCCTGATCGAAACGAAATTCAACCAGGCGATCAGCCGGATTACCCGTCGGAACACCGCCACGAACAAGACTGGCTCTGGTGTCTATCTCGTCGTTGAGATACTCGATCAGGTCCGCCATGCTGGTTCCGGGTGCAAGACCGCTGATATCGAAAGATTCCGGCGAACCGGTTCCGGCACGTTCGATGAAGAAAGTGCCCTGTGTGATGCCAAGATCGGCTATGGTAGCATCGAGGCCTGATCTGATATTCACCAGGCTCGATTCTATTGCCGGCAGATCCTTGTCGAGGTCGATCTGACCATCGGCTTCGAACATGCCAGAGATAATACCGCCAGGAGCGACATCGACGACCTCAACCGCGAGATTCGGGTCGAGCAGATTGAAGCGAACGCTGTTAGTGCGCTCATCAAAGCTGGCATTGAGCTTGCCCTTGAGTTCGGGTTTGTTATTGATACTGGCGTTGATGTTGGATATCAACCCAGCTATCGTGGTATCAGCTGCAGCACCAGTCGAAATATTGTAGGTTCCAGAACCGCCGCCAACTACACGCACTTCGAGGTTACCGGGAGTTACACCGAGGGCGCCGAGAGTGGTAGATGAACCACCAAGCTGATTAACACTCTTAAGGTTGTAGCCAAGCTCGAGCGCGCCGGCCAGCTTGCCCTGCGACGCCACAGTAGTTGCTGTAGCAACCTGCTTGACGTGCATGGTATAGCTGCCGATTGCGGCAGCTGTTGTTGCCGTCGCATTAACGACACGCGGATCACTCGCGTCTACCTTTTTTGTGTTGAAGGTACGGCTGAAGGTAAGGTCAGTAGCCTTGTTCTGCAGCTCGAAAAGCTTGAGGTTGATATCCTGCAGCATGGTGCGCTGATAGTCCATGGTATTGCGCTTACGCTGCAGGTTGAATTTGGTAAAGCTCTCGGCTTTGAGCATCTGCTCAATCAAAGACTGGGTGTCGAGCCCTGAAGAAAGCCCGCCCACCCAGTTTCTATTAACGCTGCTGACCATATCAAGCCTCCTGACGCGAATCAGTTTTTCTGATTTTCTTTATCTATGCTTTTTTGTCGAAAATCAGACCCATGTAATCTTCCATCTTAGCGACGAGATCGAGAACTTCTTCGTTCGGAATCTGGCGGATAACCTTGTCTTTGGTAATATCCACCACCGAAACCATCGTTCTGTGCGTAGCATCATGAATCTGAAAGCGCAGCGACCTGTCGAAAATCACTGCCGTCTTATTTAGTTTATCGACAGCTTCCTGAAGATCTTCCTGTGTTTTCTCGCGATTTTCCTTGGGCGATTCGAGCTGTTTGCTGTCCAGTTCCTTAACTTTCCCTGCGTCTCCGCTTTTGTCGACGCTACCCTGGTTGGTAAGAGCAGGATCCAGGACTGGTCTAATGTTACCAATTTCCATTTCAGCACCCTCCTTTCATAAACTAAATAATTCGTTGAAATATTCGAACGGCCGCAATGTCTGCTGAGCGAGACATTCGACCATGTTTCCAGAAGTGAAGTCAGTCACTGGCCGGACAAATGATATAAAACGGCCGCCCCGATCAATGGTCGGAAAATGCGACCGGCCGACTGGCAATTCGCCAGACCGCTGCCTCAAAGCCAGATTATTAAGCACAAAAGCATTTTGCATCAGATTCCTCCTTGAATCTTTCCATCCATCTGCATCCTTGCAAATGTAAATCCTTAAACCAAACACACACAGTTTCCCCATATCCTATTATATTTATCGACATAATTTATCTGACGATTACCGGGGTATTTCAGACAATACCGATAAATATCAGGATTAAACACAATTTTTAATCAATAACAACAATGTTTAGCCTATTTTCTTTAAATATCACCTCAAAAGGTTCAATACTCCGGCGGCATTGGTATTAGCCTGCGCCAGCATGGCATTGGCCGACTGACTGACAACCTGGTTACGGGTAAATTCTATCATTTCCAGAGCAATATCTGCATCTCTTATTCGCGATTCTGATGCCGAAGCGTTAACATGCATGTTACGCAGGTTGGTTATCGCATGTTCAAGACGGTTCTGAAAGGCACCCAGCTTTGAGCGCTCGGCCGAAACGAGATCAATC
>JAKJFO010000186.1 GCA_022704885.1 Candidatus Rifleibacteriota bacterium
ATCCTTCTGCCTGTGAGATTGCTTCGTCGCTTCACTCCTCGCAATGACAGTTTTTAAACATGTATTCAACTTTGACAAAGGGCTAGACTGGAGCAAAAAACCATAACAAAGCAGGCTGTTTCATCTTCTGAAACAGCCTTTTTACTGGTGGCTGATATATTGCGGTAAACTCTTCTACTTTGCTGGCAATGCCTTACCGTCTTTTACCAGAGCTGGGTTAGGCAACATATAATCGGTGCGTTCATCAAGCATCAGAGGCTTTTGCCAGGTTTCATCCTTGAGCATTTTTTTGAACTTCTTGCCAAATATGGCGCCATAACGGTTTATGTAATCTTCCTGTTTGTCGCGGCCTTCGAGAAAAAGCGAACCAAGACTTTCGATCTCGGCAACCGAACGGCTTACCAGACCCGTGCGCACAATCGCATACATGCCGATACCGAAAAAGTGGTACCAGGCGCCGTAATTGTCGCCCATCTGAACAGTGTCGTGACGCAGATAAGCAAGTTTTTTCTGAATCGGATCATTCTCGCGATCGACTCGATAAGGGTCGCCGGCAAGAACGTTTTCGGCAGTCAGCATGGTAAGATAAATGTTGCCGCGATTGAGAACGTAGCTTTCCATGAACATGTGGTGCAACTGCAGTTTTCCGTCGGGATACCGCATGATGCGTTCAGTCAGAGCCTGTTCCTGGCCGGTAACTGCATAGCGCGATGTCCAGCCGCAGGCCAGCAGCAGAAACAACTTGGAGCGCAAAAACAGCGGACTGGGAAACTCTTTCTGTTTGCGAAACACATGACGGCCGAGGCGATGCCAGAAACCGTAGAGCAGATAGCGCTTTGCCTCTGGTGACCAGCGGTGTTCTTCGCCCAATGTCGGAGTGATGTGCGGGTAATAACGCAAAATTATCTCCCGGCACTTGTTGATCAGACGGTCGACGTCGATCGGCACAGTTTTGCCGATTTCAAATCCTGCTTCTTCTTTTTTGCCTTCTTCGAGAGCCTTGAGTTCTTTCTCTTTCTGTATTTCAGCCTGAGGATACGAACTCTTGACCAGCGACTGCAACAGCTTCATCGGCACCTGATCGAGCTTTCGAATCAAAAAAGCATCGCCTTTGGGGTCTTCGAGAGCAAACTCGGTCTGCTGATAATGCGTCGCTTCATACTGCGACTTGATCCATCCCTTGAATTCTCCGGCTGAAGCCGGCAGCGAAGCCACCAGCATCATCAGAACCAGCATTGCCAGATTTTTTCGAGTCACAAAACCACCTCAATAGTAAAACTATGTACACATTATAATGATTTTCTCTCTGCAGGGAAGCCCCCAAAAAGCGGTTTGGGGTCGCCGGCGTCACCAGGCTCTTCACGGCAGCAAAATTTTGGCAATAATATGGACTGACATATGCAACACCAGTATAATGCAGACGCAGATGACAAATACTACCCGAACAGGGGGCACAACAAGCCCGGGCTGCTGTCAGCTGGCAATGGCAGTAATTTTACATGAGGTTTATCAGCCGTATGCATAAGGCTTCACAGACTGTTGATCCGGCAGATTTTGTAACCCTTTATTCGCTGGGTGTAGAGGCTTATAACAAAGCAAGTTTCGAATCTGCGCTCGATTATTTTGAGCGGGCAAGGGCAGTCAAATCAGACTTTGCTCCACTGTGGCACAACCTTGGCCTTATAAAAATTAAACTACACCGCTTTCAGGAAGCTGTAAGCAACCTGGATCAGGCTGTTTCAATCGATCCTTCTTACCAGGCAGCCATTGATCTGCGCGCCAAGCTCAAATCCAGCCTGGCCCTGCAACAGGAAAGTGTCGCAAAAAAACCAGAGCAGGCCGATCTCACCGAAAAAATTCTCCGAGCTGTCGAGCTGCAGCAAAGCGGCAAATCAGCTGAAGCTGAAACTGCCTTTCTCGAAATACTCGCGGCAGATCCGACAAATATTCCCGCCCTGTTTTCGCTTGGCGGAATCGAACATGCCCGCAAAAACCACGAAAAAGCTCTGGCCTTTTTCGAACGCGCCATGGCGATAAAACCTGATTATCCACCGCTCTGGCACAACCATGGCACCACTCTGCAGGCTCTTAAACAGTATGAAAGATCGCTTGCGAGCTACGACCGGGCTATCGGGCTTGATCCGACCTATATCGAAGCGATGATGAACCGCGGCACAGTTCTGGTCGAAATGAAGCGGCATAAGGACGCGCTGCTCAATTATGATTGTCTACTCAAAATCGATCCAAATAACGATAAGGCCCTGTGCAATCGCGGTATCATCCTCACCGATTTCAAATTGAACGACGCGGCCATTGCGACTTTTGAACGGCTTCTCGAAATTTCACCCGACTATATTTTTGCCGCCGGCCTGCTCTGTTTTGCCAAACTACACGCCTGCGACTGGCACAATCTGGACTCTCTGCAGCAACTTGTAATTGCAGGAGTTCGCGCCGGTAAACGGGTCTGCAAATCAATGGCTTTTACGGCAATTTCGGCAGACCCGCATGATCATCTGCTTTGTGCCAGAATATTTACCGAATATTTCTGCCCGCCACAGACGCCTATCTGGCAGGGTGAAAAGTATGATCATCGCAAAATCAGAATTGCCTACGTATCGCCTGATTTCCGCGAACACCCGGTCGGACACCTGATCGCCGGCGTGTTTGAGCATCATGATAGAAACAGGTTCGAAACAACTGCAATATCGCTGGGAATCGATGACGGCAGCAGATTGCGCCGAAGAATACAAACCACCTTCGACGAATTCATCGATGCCCGCCAGATGCGCTCCGATGATATTGCCAGAATGCTGCGCGAAAAAGAGATCGATATTCTCGTCGATCTTGCCGGATACACGGCAGATTCTCGACCCGACCTGTTTGCGCTGCGTCCGACCCCGGTACAGGTCAATTTTCTGGGCTATTCAAGCACTATGGGCACCGGTTATCACGATTATATAATTGCAGACAGGCATATTATTCCCGAATATCTGCGCGACTGTTACAGTGAAAAGGTCGTCTACCTGCCAGATACCTATCTGCCGACCGATGCATCGCTGCAGATCGCCTCTTCTACCCCGCCCCGCCATGAATATGGCCTGCCTGAAACCGGATTTGTCTTCTGTTCATTCAATCACGATTACAAGATAAATCCCCCAATATTCGACATCTGGATGCGCCTGCTGACAAAAGTTCCCGGCAGTGTTCTCTGGCTGATGAAACTCAATGAATCTGCCGAAACGAACCTGCGCAAAGAAGCCACAGCAAGAGGCATCAACCCGGAACGCATCATCTTCGCCACCCGCGTATCACGCATTGAAGATCATCTCGCACGCTACCGCATGGCTGACCTGTTCCTCGACACTTTTCCCTGCAATGCCCATTCAACCGCCAGCGACGTTCTGCGTGCCGGACTGCCGATCGTAACCTGCCGTGGCCAGGCCTTCGCCGGCAGAGTTGCCTCAGGCCTGCTCGGGGTCGTCGGATTACCGGAACTGATTACCGAAACGCTCAGCGATTACGAACAACTGGCGCTGAAGCTTGCCATCAATCCAGAGGCTCTCGATGAAATTAAAAAGAAACTCGAGAAAAACCTCAAAACAACGCCACTTTATGATACGGCGCAGTATTGCCGCAATCTCGAGCAGGCATATCTCGAAATACATGCCCGTCACCAGAAGGGGCTAAGCCCTGACCACATCGCTGTAACCACGAATCACAAGCAACCTGAGCAAACAGGGACGAGACCTTTGCGCAAAAAGCATGTAGTAATCGCCGCCGACGGTCAGGGAAACCAGATGTCTGGTCTGCACATAGGCGGCAAAGAAGTAAAAACCGGCTGGAAAATACTGAACGTACAAAATGCCGCCGGTGTTGACTTTGTTGGTGACGTTAAAGATCTCAGCCAGTTTTCTGATGAAATGTTCGACCAGATATATGCCAGTCACGTTCTCGAGCATGTTTCGCAGTTTCAGATGGTAGCAACGCTGACCGGCATCAATCGCATTCTTAAACCAGATGGAAAGCTGATGATTTCCGTTCCAGACCTCGAAATTCTATGTAAACTGTTTCTCAATAAGAATCTTGATAAATCTGCGCGCTTTCATGTCATGCGAATGATGTTCGGCGGCCAGGTCGATCAGTATGATTTTCACCAGATCGGCTTCTCAGAAGAGATTCTCATGGACTATCTCGCTGCCGCCAACTTTAAATTCTGCCAGAAAGTCGACGAATTCGGGATATTCAACGACACCAGCTCTTTCAAGCCATACGGAATTCCAATCAGCTTGAATATCATTGCCTACAAAAACCGACCACCAGGTTAAGTCAGACGATAAGCGATCATCAGGTATTGAAAAGCCACGAACACAAATCATGTCCGTGGCTTTTCGAGATATCAGACTTAAGCTTACGCGAAGTTAAGTGCCTGAATCTGATCTGTCGTCATCGACGAAACCTGCGCCGGAGTCAATGCGGCAATCTGGGTAGTCGTCAATGCCGCTATCTGTTCAGTCGACCAGCCGAACTTTATCTGATCGGTAGTAAAAGCCGCAATCTGATTCGCCAACAGATAAGGGACGTCTGGCACTTCAATGTTTCTGACCTGATCGGTTGTCATAGACTGAATCTGAGCCGCTGTCAGTCCTTTGATCTGAGAAGTCGAAAGATCACGAATCTGAGTGGTAGACAGGCTGTTAACCTGAGTTGTCGTCATTGCCGCAATCTGGGTTGAAGACAAGGCGGCAAAGTCCTCAGCTTCGATAACATCGAGATGCCCGGTAGTGATTCCCTTGATCTGCGTAGCGGTCAAAACCTTGATCTGATCAGACGTTAAGCTCTGGAACTGAGTATTACTCAGGTTAGATATCTGACTGCTGGTCAAAGCCGGGATCTGGGCAGTCGTGAAAGCTTGCAGCTGAGTGTCTGACAGGCCAGCTATCTGGCTTGTCGACATTTTCGAAATCTGAGCGTTGGTCAGCGCCTTGATATCGTCCGTCTCAAATTCATCCAGCTGAGCATCAGTCAGTGCGCCAATCTGAGCGGTTGTCAGAGCTCTGATCTGCGTGGTCGAAAGAGCATCGATCTGATCCGGTATCAAAGCTGGAATCTGAGTGCTTGTAAAGGCTGCTATCTGCGCGACAGTGAATTTGGCAAGGTCGTCTGTCCCTATTTTAGCCACTTGGTCGTTGTCAAGCGCCTTGATCTGGTTCGCAGTCAAACCCTTAACCTGATCAGTCGAGAGGTTTACAATCTGCGTATCAGTAAGCGCTTTGATCTGACTGGTCGTCAGTGCCGAAATCTGCGCCGATGTCAGAGCGGCAAACTGACTGGTATTTAAACTTATGATCTGGTCGTTGGTCAGCTCGGCAATCTGCAGGTTAGTCATCGCCTGGAATTGCTCAGGCGAGAAAACCGCGGTCAGAGTTGCTGAAAGGGCTGCAAGATCTGAGCCATCGATTCCCTTGATCTGAGTTGTCGAGATTGCCGCAAAATCTTCTGTTTCGAACGTCGCCAGCTGCGTACTGGTGAGAGCCTTCATCTGTGTTGATGTAAGGGCCTGCACCTGTAAAGTAAGAAGTCCCTTGTCATTATAGAGCTGAAGCGCCTGAATCTGGCTGGAACTGAGGATTACAAGATCTCTGGTTTCAATCGCATCGATCTGATCCGAGGTCAGAGCTGCAATCTGAGCTGGTGACATCGCCTTAAAATCGGCTGTGCCAAGATCCCTGATCTGCGTTGTAGTAAGCGCCTGAATCTGTGTAGTGGTCATACCGGTAATAACTGACATGGTAATCCTCTTTATGATAAAACTGTGCGAAGATCTCTCGGCAGAACAGTCATAAACTGAGAAATCCTATCATACCTATCGGACAAGTACAATGTGATGTGTATACTTTAAACAATGATAGATAAAATTGTATCCAGACAGAGGACAGATTCCTTCATGCAGTACAGAAACGACAGTTCCTTACAGCTGTTAATGCATGGCAGGTTGTTATATAGTTGATATTGAACTGCAAATCAGACGAAATTTTAAACCAGAGGTAACCATGTTCTGGGCTAAGCATCGAAACTTGCTCTTATTGCTGGTATATGTATTATTTTTTCTGCACACGGCTCTCTGGCATTACTGGGGATATGAGAGCGTCGGGCACCTTGGCTTCGGAGAATTATTCGGCACCCTGCGCAGTGGCGTAATAACTGCCGGCACGATTTTTACGATAATTGTCTTCGTGCATGCCCTGTTTTTTGGCGGTCTTTTCTGCGGGTGGTTCTGCCATTGGGGGATCACACAGGATCTGGCTGCCGGCATCATGCGGCGCTTTGGCATAAAGCCGCTGATGGCTCAGCTCAACTCAAAGCTAATACCCTGGGTATGGTTTCTGATAATCATTGCCCAGGTAGTGCTTTACTGGGTTTATTCAGGGTTTCCCACCGAGTTGTCGTTCAACCCGTCGGCAACACCGGTCTGGTCTGGCGTGCCGCGCTCGATCATGCTGATCTGCATGACAACACTGGCCAGCGGCTTCATTCTGATTTTTCTTTTTGGAGAACGAGCCTTTTGCCGCTGCATATGCACGTTTAGACTATGGTTCAGCTGGTTCGAAAAGCTGGCGCCACACAAGGTCCGCCAGACCAAAGCATGCGAAAACTGCCAGAATGAGTGTACAACATCCTGTCTGATGGGCCTGCAGGTTGCCGAAGAAATCAGACTTCTCGGCCATGTAAAAAATCAGGAATGCATCAAATGCCACATCTGCATCGGTGCCTGCCCGAATGGCGTTCTGCAGACGTCATTGCGCAAAAATGAGTTTCACAAAGACGGCAGTCAGATTGTTCAGCCAGCAGTTCTAAGCAATTCTATCTCATGGCTGCAGACTGGAATGGCAGTAATAATGCTGGTGCTGTTCGGATTCGATCTCGGCGGCAATATTTCGCTTTCACTTGGCTTCATCGCCGGATTTCTCATGATGCATATCTGGCAGAATCGCCGTATTAGCCATATCGAAGCGGCTCTTGCCACACTGCTGATTGTCGGCATGTATTACAGACACGACATGAACGATGCCAGTTCTTTGATCAAGGGTCTGCTCGCTGTTGCACTATTTCTTTTTGTGGCACGGAACCTTGATTTTAAGCGGGGCTACGAGTTCATACACAGCCGCGCCAGAGAAACCAGAGTGCCCGCTTTGATGCTGGCTGTCGTAACGATTCTGGCAGTGCTGCTCGGGGCGCGTGAAGCGCATAACAGCACACTGTTTCACCGTGCAAATGCGGCAAAAAATAACAACGACCTCAAAACCTTCGTTTCGATTATGGAAGGCTGCGCCGGCGCTCACCTCAACCCTGCCAACGCCTATTTTGATCTTGGCAACGCCCAGCTGGCACTTAAAATGAATGATAAAGCTGCCGCCAGCTTCAAAAAAAGTCTTGAACTGGATTTCAACGAAAAAGCTGCCGACACGATACTCGAAAAATTGTTTGTGGCAGGTCTATTCAGCGAATGTCAGCAGCTCGCAACCTGGCTGGCAGAAAAGTATCCTGCAATCGCACGCTTCCGCATCGCTGTCGGCAATGCCATGATTCAACAACAGAAATTGGCAGACGCGCAGAAGGTTTTCAGCGAAACTGCCACCCGGTTTCCTGATAATCAAGATGCCCTTATCGCCCTTGGCGAAATGAAGGTAGCACAGGGCAACTCCGAAGATGGCCTGCAGGATCTGCTCAAAGCCTATGAAATGGCGCCGGCCACCGCCTCATTTCATCTTGCCGACCTCTATCGCCGCCTCGGCCGTCATGAAGAAGCAGAGAAGTATTTCACTCAGGCTGCTGCTGCCGACCCAGAAAACTTTGAGCTGCTGCTGATTCAGGGAATGAACCTGTTTGAGCAGAAAAAGTTTCGCGAAGCCATTAAATTATGGGAAACCGCATTGGAAAAAGCTCCCACCCTGATCGTTGCCCGCGAATATATCGCAATGGCCGAAGTCGAGCTGAAAAAGCGCCGCGACGCAATTCTCGGCAAACAATAATTCAGGCGAGTTCTCTACCCACAGCTTCGGCAACCTTGCGGGCACGCTC
>JAKJFO010000187.1 GCA_022704885.1 Candidatus Rifleibacteriota bacterium
ATCCGAATGTCGGAAGCTGCAACCGCCCGCGACAGAAGTTTCAGGCGATAATGACATCGAAATGCCAGGTGCTGTGCTTGATGTCGACCGCGACCGCCGCATCGGGTTTCCCGAAGTGATTTATGGTGCCGGCAAAACCCCACAGCAGGTTTGCGATATTTTCGACCGCCTGTTTGCGGCCAACGGTAGAGCACTGGTCACCAGATGCAGCGAAGAAACCATGAATATGCTGGCAGAAAAATGCCCGCAGGCCAATATCAACCGCACCTGCGGCCTTGCCTGGGCCATCAGCGAAATCGAACTCAATCCGGGCGCCAGCGTAGCGATCATTGCCGCCGGAACATCAGATCTGGCGGTGGCCGAAGAAGCGGCCCTGACGCTTGAATTCTGCGGCTACCAGGCTGAACGCATATATGACGTTGGCGTCGCCGGCATTCACCGGCTGATGAACCGCCTGCCCCGCTTTCGCGACGCTGATGCAGTGATAGTCGTAGCCGGCATGGAAGGCGCACTTCCCAGTGTCGTCGGTGGCCTGATCGGTTGCCCGGTCATTGCCGTTCCAACCTCAGTCGGCTACGGAGCCAGTTTTAACGGGCTGGCCGCCCTGCTTGGCATGCTGAATTCATGCTCGGCCGGCATTACGGTGGTAAATATCGACAACGGTTTTGGCGCTGCAGCCGCAGCAGTGCGAATAATCAAAGGACTGTGATCATGACAAAAACACTTTACTGGGACTGTTTCAGCGGGATCGCCGGCAACATGGCCGTCGCTTCGCTTCTCGATCTTGGCGCCAGTCGTGAAAAACTTCAGAAAGGCCTGGCTTCAATGCCGTTTTCTGAAGGCAGAATCGAGCTGCTGATCGAAGACAAAACCGTCGACGGAATCAGGGGCATTTACTTCAATACCAGAGAAGATCATGAGGCTCACGCCGGGCACGGTCACCATCTCGGGCACGACCATGAAGAACATGTCGCGGTTCCTGAATCCGGTTTTTTAAAACATGAGCCACTGCACGAACATAATCACTGTCAGGAACACGGTCCAGATCACCTGCATGAGCATACTCATCACGAACACACCCACGATCACGAGAGCGATCAGCATCCTGCACATGGTGCAGATCGTTATCACGCACCGCATCGCGGCCTTAAAGAGATTACCGCCCTTATCGAACATGCAGATATGACCACTTCCGCCAAATCCATCGCAAAAAATTGCTTCAGGATTCTAGCCGAAGCCGAGGCGACAATTCACGGGAAAAGCTCAGATGAGGTGCATTTTCACGAGGTCGGCGCCCGCGACAGTATTGCAGATATAGTCGGCGCGGCCATATGTCTCGATGATCTCGGTATTGCCATGGTCTACGTTTCACCGATTCACCTGGGATCAGGTGTCGTTAAATGCGCTCATGGCATCATGCCCGTGCCTGCTCCTGCAACCGCTTTACTGCTCAAAGACCTGCCTGTTGTATTTGATCAGCATATTGCATTCGAACTGACCACTCCAACCGGTGCAGCGTTGTTGAAAGGGGTTAAGGCAACACCACTTACAGGTCAGTTTACGTTTAGCAGAGTCGGACACGGCCATGGCAGCAGAAAAATCGGCCAGGCAAACTTTCTTAGGGCTTTTCTCGGCGAAACCGGTGACTTTAAAAAAAACTCTGATGCTGTTACGGTCTTAACCAGCAACATCGACAACGCCAGCGGCGAACAGCTTGGCAATGCTATCTCAGAATTCATGCAGGCCGGCGCCCTCGACGCATGCCTGATTCCGATCATCATGAAAAAGGGAAGACCAGCTCATCAGCTCCAGATAATAACCGCCCCCGAACTTGCCAGACATCTTGAAGAGCTGGTTTTCAAGCTGCTGCCGACCCTCGGAATACGTCTCGATACTGTTACGCGATCGCTCCTGCCGCGCGAAGCAACACAACTGCAGACATCATTCGGCACTGTGGCCGCCAAAACAATCCATCTTCCCGATGGCCAGGTTAAAATCATCCCCGAATACGATGAATTAGTGCGACTGGCAAAGCAGCACCAGACAACCACCGATGCCATAAGAAAAAAACTTGTTGCTGAGGCAGCAATAACCGACTGATCGCCAAAACAATCAAGTCTCCAGCGATTCTCGGCAAGATCAAACCCTGATAAATAAAGGCTAAGGATAGAGAGTTTATATTTTTTGTCATTGCGCGCGCAGCTAAGCAATCCCATGGACCATGAGATCAGCTCGGAACTGGCTTATGCCTTCGGCATACCGCTTCAGGGCTTCGCCTTTTGCAATGACTGTCTTTGACCGAGCATTACTGTTGAATCTCTGGCATACATTGTTGTTTAATGCACACTGTGCTATCATGCTGCAGAATTATCAACAATGAGGCTTGCCATGGAAGTTGCAGGAAAGAGAATAAGCATAATTGGTGCGGCAAAGAGCGGGCTTTCGGCAGCGCGCAGTCTGGTCAGAAGCGGTGCAAAAGTTTTTGTTTCAGACATACAGCCCGAAGAAAAACTGAAAATCAGTCTTGAACGAGAGCATCTCGTCGATCAGGTCGATTATGAGGCCGGCGGTCACACCGAAAAAGCTCTGCACGCAGACTTCATTGTGTTAAGTCCCGGCGTGCGTACAGATATCCCGGTTTTGCTTGAAGCGGCAGCCCGCAAAATTCCGGTCTATTCAGAAATTGAGATAGCTTATCGCCTGTCACGTGGACGCCGCCTGGTAATTACCGGTAGTAACGGCAAGACGACGACAACGACATTGCTGGCCGAATTTTGTCGCCGGCAATTCGATGAAGTGTTTCTGGGCGGTAATATCGGGATTCCGATCATGGAATTCGCCACAGACACAACCGAAAAATCACTGCAGGTCCTTGAAGTCAGCAGTTTTCAACTCGAAACCATATCTGAATTCAAGCCTGACATCGGCGTGATAACCAATTTTTTTGAAAACCACCTTGACCGCTATCCCAGCTACAATGCTTATATTGAAGCGAAAAAGCGGATAGCCCTGAACATGAAAAGCAGCGAAACTCTGGTTCTTAACGCTGACCAGCAGTTAATGCGCGAAATGGCTGCTGAACTCGACTGTCAGAAAGCCTGGTTCGGCTGGCAGGCAGGTGATCTCAGACCATCGCTAACCGTTATCGACGATGAGTTCATCTACACAGATCGCGACGGCAACAGACACAGACTGTTTCCAACCAGCAGCGTGCGCATTATCGGCCGGCACAATCTCGAAAACGTCATGTGTGCGGCCCTTGTCGCCATACTGGCCGGTGTCGAGAGTGACCGACTCGAAGCCGTCGTTAAAAAATTTCCTGGCGTCGAACACCGGCTTGAATGGGCCGGTGATGTCAGCGGCATCACTTTCATCAACGACTCAAAGGGCACCAACTGCGCCGCATCGATCACCGCCCTGCAGGCCTGCAGGCGACCTCTGATACTCCTTGCAGGCGGCCGCGACAAAGGCACCGATCTGGCAGACTGGGTTACGGCAGTACGCACACTCAGCCGTGGCGTCGTGCTCTTCGGCGAGGCGCGCGCCAGATTTCGTTCGGCGCTTGAAGGGCTGGTGCCACTGAAAATGGCGACAACGCTCGAACAGGCTTTAACAACAGCTTATCAGTGGGCTGACCCCGGCGACACAATTCTGTTGTCGCCAGCCTGCAGCAGTTACGACCAGTTTCCGAATTTCGAAGTACGCGGAGAAACTTTCAAACAGCTGGTAAGGACTCTAGAACCAAGATGACAAAAGCCAGTCATTTCGATCACATATTACTGTTCGTGGTGGTGGCGCTGATGGGAATTGGCCTGATAATGGTCTATTCAGCAAGTTCAGTGACCTCTCTGGCAACCATGTCCGATGGACTTTATTATTTTAAAAGGCAGCTTATCTGGGTAATCACGGGACTGCTGGCTATCCTGGTATTTTCTCTGGTTCCCTATCAGAAACTGGAAAAACTGGCTGTTCCTCTGCTCGGGTTGTCGGTCTTTCTCCTGATACTGGTTCTGATTCCGGGCGTAGCACGCGACATTGGCGGCGCCCGGCGCTGGTTACGCTTTGGCGGCATAGGTTTTCAGCCATCTGAATTTGCCAAGATCTGCTTCGTAATATATGTCTCCCACTCGATTTCCATACATCAGGATCGCATAAGAAGCTTCTGGCACGGCCTTTTACCGGATCTGACCATTGCCGCAGTAGTATTTTCACTGATCTACAAAGAACCAAACCTCTCGACCGCAGCCCTGATTCTTGGAACTTACCTGGTGCTCTATTTTCTCGGCAACGGATCGCTGGCTTATCTTTCTGCCCTGGGTGCGATCGGCATATCGGGTATATTTGTGCTGATATTTCAGGCCGGATATCGCGTTCGACGTCTCATGGCCTTTCTCGACCCCTGGGAAAACTCGCGAACCAGCGGTTATCATATAATTCAGTCGCTGGTAGCGATAGGTTCAGGTGGATTCTGGGGTCTCGGGCTCGGCCAGAGCCGGCAGAAGTTTTTCATTCTGCCTGAGCGGCATACTGACTTCATATTCGCCATCATCTGCGAAGAACTCGGCATGATTGGCGGTATCGTCGTGCTGGCACTATTCTTTGCGCTGATCTGGCGAGGAGTCTACATTGCCACGCGCGCACCTGACACCTTTGGATTTCTTCTGGCTTCAGGCATTACCGCCATCATCGGCCTGCAGGTTGTTGTAAACATAGGCGTCGTGCTCAGCCTGATGCCGACGACCGGCATAACGCTGCCATTCATCAGCTATGGTGGCTCCAGTCTGCTGTTTCTAGCCATAGGCATGGGCATTCTGCTCAACATATCGCGTTACGGCTCAGCCCGTTATGCATTCGAAGAATCACGCTCCACCCCTTTCTCCGGACAATTCAACGACCCGCTGGCATCGGGCCTCACCAGGAGAAGATAGAGATGAAAGTCGTATTCAGCGGCGGCGGAACGGGCGGACACATTTATCCCGCTCTTGCAATAAGAGAGATCCTCAAACAGAAATACAGCTTCGACAGTGGCTATGTGGGCGTCAAGGGCGGCATGGAAGAAAAAATTGTTTCCCGGGAAACCAACATCGAGTTTTTCGGAGTGCGGGCACAGGGAATGCCGCGCAGCCTGAGTCTGAAGTGGTTGAGCTTTCCGTTCGTGAACCTTGCCGGTGTCTCTGATGCGCTGGGATATCTCAGAAAATTTTCACCCGATCTTGTCGTTACCACCGGCGGCTTTGTCGCCTTTCCGGTGCTTGCAGCAGCGCGTCTGCTCGGCCTGCCATTTGTAATACACGAACAGAATGCTGCGATGGGCGTAACCAACCGGCTTTTTGCCGGATCTGCCAGAAAAGTTCTGCTGACTTACGCCGCCGCTGCACCTGAAGATGGCAGGCGAGTTGTCGTAACCGGCAATCCGGTAAGATCAGCCTTCCTCCAGCAAAAATCAGCTTCACAGCGATTTGCCAGAAAGCCGGGTGAATTTGTCTTACTCGCTGTCGGTGGGTCACGGGGTGCCCTGTCGATAAATCGCGCATGTATCGAACTGGTTAAGAACTGGCTGGTTAACAATCCTGACGTAAGACTCATACACATCGCCGGCGAACGTGACTTTGACATGGTAAAAAGCGAAATTGGCGAGATGCCGGCCAACTATCAACTGCTTCCCTATCTGCACGAAATGAAGGAAGCTTTCGACGCCGCCGATCTGCTCATTTCGCGGGCAGGAGCGACAATTCTTGCAGAGATAGCGGTGTGCAGAAAACCGGCGGTTCTGGTGCCCTTTCCGCACGCAACCGACAATCATCAGGAAAAAAACGCCCGTGTCCTCGAAGACATGGGAGCCGCCCGCCTTCTGCTCGATGGCGATCTCAACGCTAAGAGCCTGGCCGACATTATCACCAGCCTGCGAAGCGATGACAATCTGGCCAGAATGTCAGAAGCCTCTGGCAGAAGCAGGCCGGCTGACGTTGAAAACCGCATTCTGCAGCAGCTGTCTGAACTTCTCGACAACAGACAGTAATTAGCATCTTGTAAATGTTACTGGTGTAGTGATAAGATTCTACATTCCATAAATCGGATAGAATCAACTTGTCTGAAGATTTTGCCAGATCCGGTCGTGCGTACCGGAAACCATGTCGACCAGAACTTCCCAGCGAGACCCGGGAAAAGCTTCGCCGCCGCCAATATCGCACCAAGTTGAACAGCTTTGCCCGACTGGTTAAACCAGCACGTGCCCTCGGATTCATCCTTCTGATTTCCGGGCTGTGTTATCTCGCGGTCACTCAGCTGAGACACCTGTTCTTCGCTACTTCATACTTCGAGATCAAAAGTCTGGAAGTCACCGGGAACAACATTCTTACCCGCGAACACATTCTTAAAGCAGCAGGAATGGCGCCCGGTCTGAACCTGTTCAAGCTCGACCGTGATGCGGTCAAGAGTCGAATAAAGGCAGATCCGATGGTAAAGGATGTTCAGGTCGAACTCGATGGCCTGTATAACCTGAAAATTACACTGACTGAACGAACTCCATTTCTGTATGCCAAAGTAGGCACGGCTTTCTACGAAATTGCAGACGACGGCGTAATAATCAACACCGAAGGCTATGGAGAAAAGGATCTGCCGCTGGTGACCGGCCTGAATCTCGAAACCAGCAGAGCTGGTGACAACCTTAATGGCAACGATCACTACTTCATTGCACAGAACTGGATTAAATCTCTGGACAGCCGTATACTCGAACAGATATCGGAAATAAACTTCCATAGCCTGCAAAATCCTTATCTAATCTTGATTAGCGGCGAAAAAGTATTCCCCCGCAGTCTTGAAGATTTTAAAAATCGCTACGATTTTTTGCGTGCACTCCTTGACAACCTTAGAAAGAATAATGTAGAACCTATCTACCTCGATATGAGAGCACCGAATCAAATAGTCGTGCGGCCTAAAAAAAGCAGCGGTGCAAAGGAAGGGAGTAGAGGTTCAGTTGCTGGTGGATAATCTCATTGTAGGCCTTGATATAGGCACAACCAAAGTCTGCGCCGTCATCGGTGAACTCCAGGCAGGAAACACCATCAACGTGCTCGGCGTTGGTCACGCATCTTCCGGCGATGGCGTCAAAAAAGGCGCCATCGTTGACATCGAGCGCACGACACAGGCAATCATAGATGCAGTCGAAGAAGCTGAAAAGTCGGCCGACGTAGTTATCGACAATGTCTATGTCGGCATAGCCGGAGCCCATATCTGCTCGATGAACAGCCAGGGAATCGTTGCCATAAAGGGCAACAATCAGGAAATCACCTCTGAAGACATCGACCGGGCCGTAGAGAATGCCAAGACAGCGATAAGCATCCCTCCACACCAGGACATCATTCACATACTTCCAAGAGAATTCGTCGTAGATGAACAGAAGGATATCAACAATCCTCTGGGTATGATCGGCGGCAGACTGGAAGCCCAGGTGCATATAGTCACCGGCGCGATTACGGCCATGCAAAACATCATGAAGTGCTGCGAAATGGCCAAGCTCAAGGTCGATGATATCGTTCTTCAGCAATACGCTTCGAGCATGGCCGTTCTGTCTGATGACGAAAAGAAGCTTGGCGTAGTTCTCGTCGATATCGGCGGTGGCACGACCGATCTGATCATTTTTCAGAACGGGCATGTCATTCATTCACACAGCATAGACGTAGGCGGGCGCCTGGTAACCAACGACATCGCAGTTGGTCTCAAAACATCCACAGTTGCGGCCGAAGACCTCAAGATAAATTCAGGAGTCGCCTGGTCAGACCATGTTGACGAACAGAAGGTCATCGATGTTCCGGTGGCCGGGGGCGAACGAATAAAACAGTTTCCGCAGCGCTTTTTGGCCGAGATCATCGAGCCGCGCATGGAAGAAATTTTCTTTGAGGTGAAGGCACAGATAGAGAAGCACGTCTCATTGGACGTCATACCCGCGGGCGTGGTTCTTACCGGCGGCAGTTCTCTTATGACCGGGTGCCCCGAACTTGCCGAAGAAATTCTTGGACTGCCGGTAAGACGTG
>JAKJFO010000188.1 GCA_022704885.1 Candidatus Rifleibacteriota bacterium
GGCAACAACCTCTCCGATCACGACGTCTGGTATCGGGTTTATGCCGTTTTTGATTACCAGTTCGTGCCGGCGCTTGCCAGTGAAACTATTCTGCATCTGCAAAATTCGACGCCAGACGGATACCCTGCTTCTGCATCGGTATTGTTCGACGGAATTCAGTTTGAGAGAGCGAGGGATCCTGACCAGCGCCGCCCGACATCATTCTCCCCGAAAGGATGGCAGCTGCATTCTCCGACAAAGCAGCGGTCATTATCAGGAGAATATCTCTATTACGAGCAATAAACCAGGCTAGTCCTTTGTCACATTTGAATGTGTGTTTTGTCGTCATTGCGAGCGAAGCGAAGCAATCTCTTTGTCCATGGGATTGCCACGTCGGGCTGACGCCCTCCTCGCAATGACAATGAATCCTATGACTCATATGTGACAGAGGACTACTTCAGCTGAAATGCCTTTGCCAGCCTGGCTGCAAAGTCTTTGAAATCATTGAGATTCCGGTTGCCTTGCGCGGTAAAGGGGTTTTCTTCGCCTTTTTCGATAGCCTGCTGAATCTGGGCTGTAAGCTCGCGGGCAGCGAGAGCGGCTTTGCGGCCGACAACAACCAGATCGGCATTTCCCTGCCAGTTGGGCGGAAGCGGCTTGTTCAAAAGGTAATCGACGGACTCATGCAAAGCCGGAGCGTAAGCCTGACTCCAGCGCATGCCTTTGAAGTCGATGAGATTGCGGATATGGTATTGCCAGCTCTCGTCATCAGATACTTCATTACGACTGATAAGCACGTTGTAGGCGTTAAGGCGCTGGCTTATGCTGTCAGCATTCAGGCGGCTTCTGAGATAGTCCTTGAAGTGTGAGAAGAACGGGCCTGCGACGAGAAGAGTCTCGGGATCACCGCGATCATAGGAATAACTCTCAAAAAGCTTGAATTCAGACGGATAAGAAGCTATCTGCGCGGCAATTTCGTCGAGTACCTTTTTGTTCTCAGCATTGCGGACAAAGTAGCCAAGCGTTTCCGCCTGTTCTTTTGAATTGCGGCTGCCTGGCGAGGTCAGCAGATCGACCAGGTAGAATCTGGTTTCGTCTATTGTTTCGCCTCGCTTTTGCAGAAGGTAGCGGGCATTGCGCCGCAATACGTGAAAATCTTCTCCGGGATGATAAAGCGCTCCGGTGAGCTTTTCGGCAAAATGGTCGAAGCAGTGTTGACCGATGAAATCGCGAATCTCGGTATAACCGTCATCGGGCGATACTTTTTCGAGAAACCAGGCAAATTCACTCAATACCTCTGGGTTTGCGGCAAAGCTGGCCGGGTCGGTCAAAGCTGCCTGATGCATATATCTCATCGTATGAGTCCAGTTGTAGCCTTTATTGCTGTAAAATCTGGCAATGGCGAACAGAACATCGCTTCTGTTATTGCTGCGCTTTGCGAGGTTGGTCAGCATATTGTCGGCTTCGTCACGCGATCTCTGCCTGGCTAAAAGATCGGCTTGTGCAAGCGCCAGCTCGATTTCACAGTCGATCAGACTGTTATCCAGAGTTGAAAACGCTGCGCGGGTTTCTTTGACGAACTGGTCGAGTTCAGCAAGGTTTTCTGCCGTTTTTTCAACTATGGTGAGGCGCTGGGTGATGTGGCTGTTGACAGCCTGTTTGAGCAGATCGGTCATTTGATTGTCAGCAGGTTGAATCTGCGCCGCTTTTTTCAGACTTTCGATGGTGCCGCGGTAATCTTTGGCAGAAAAGGCCTCGCGCGCCAGGCGCAGATGCCTGTCGTGGTCGCTTTCTCTGAAGATAAAGTATGCCAGCGCCAGCAGAATCGCGAAACCGACGAAATAGAGCGGTAGGGCAGATCGCGGCTTCGCCGTTGGCAGAACGGTTTCGGCAAGCATGTCTCTAATTTTGGCAAGCTGATTCTGCACTGTTTTTGCGTAGAATTCGCTGTTTTCGTCGCGCACGACGCGGTATACCCTGACTGCTTCAGGGATGCCTTTAAGACGGTATTCGCCGATCAGGCTGGTTGGTACTTCCTGGCGGTTCATCGCCAGATAGGTAGACTCGGAAAACCAGATTTCATTGGCGTCGGTAAGAGCCTCGATGCGGGCTGCGACGTTAACCGGTTCGCCATAGACATCGCCGTCGCGCAAGATCACTTCGCCGGTGTTCATGGCGATTCTGATCTCGATTTTTTCGGCATCGGAGACCGAAGCGTTGAACTCCTTGAGTTTTTCCTGCATCATTATGGCGCAAAGCACTGCATTGGTCGGGCTGGCAAAAGTCAGCAGAAAGGCGTCGCCGATGGTTTTTACCAGCACCCCATCGTAATTTTTTGCCAGCGGCAGCAGCAGTTCTTCGTGTTTCTGCAGCAATCGGCTGACTGCTTCGCGATCGCTGTGTGAAGTTCTCTCGGTAAAACCCTTGATGTCGGTGAATACTATGGTCAGAACGCGTGTTTCTTCCATGCCGGCCCGCCTGTTTAAAAATATGCCCGTCAATCGGCATGATAATCGCAAAGCCTTTCTAAATACAAATTCTTACGTAAAATAAAGATTTGTCTCAAAAGCAGCGCTTGCCTTCTTTTTTGATGCAGTTGCGGTTGCAGCGGTAGCAGATTTCGTTGGCGAGATAACCGCCGGCAAAATATTCGCGAAAGTTTGTCAAAGTGGTCTCAGCGATGTTGCGCAAGGCTTCGCCGGTAAAAAAGGCCTGATGCGAAGTCACCAGCACGTTCGGGAAGGTCAGCAGGCGCGCCAGCACATCGTCGGCGATCAATTCCGTCGACTTGTCCTCGAAAAAGTAATCGCTTTCTTCTTCGTAGACATCGAGTCCGGCGCTGCCGATACGACCCGATTTGAGGCCATCGATAAGCGCAACCGTGTCGATCAGCTTGCCGCGACCAGTATTGATTATCATTACACCGGGTTTCATCATCTCAATTGCCGTGCGGTTAATGAGATGGGTGGTGTCTGGAGTCAGCGGACAATGGAGTGAGACAATATCAGAAGCGGAGTAAAGTTCAGCGAGCGCAACATAGCGCAGGCCGAAGCTTTCTGCCCAGCTCTGATCGGGATGTGGGTCATATGCCAGTATTTTCATGCCGAAGCCTTTTAAAATGGCGATCAGGCATCTCGCTATTTTCCCGGTGCCGATTATGCCGGCTGTTTTGCCGAACATGTCGAAGCCGAGCAGGCCGTTGATGGAAAAATTGCCTTCGCGGGTGCGCAGATAGGCCTTATGCGTCTTGCGGTTGAGCGTCAGCATCATGGCTACAGCATGTTCGGCTACGGCGTAAGGTGAGTATGCCGGCACACGCACTACGTGTATCTTCTCAAAGGCAGCCTTGAAATCGACGTTATTGTAGCCTGCGCAGCGCAGCCCGATAATTTCTACTCCGTTCTGAAAAAGGCTTTCGACAACCCTGGCATTGATGTCATCGTTTACGAACGCACAGACTCCGGTGTGGCCGGCGGCCAGATTGCATGTCTGTTCGTTGAGTTTCGCGTCAAAATAGCTGATTTCGAAACCATAGTTACGGTTGGTTTCGTTAAAAGATTTCTGATCGTAAGGCTTTGCATCAAAAAAGGCGATTTTTCTGTTCATTACGTATTGCCTCCAGTGCGATATAACAATGTTTTACAGTTAGAATATATGCGATCCTGTCGTTAATGCAATTTTTGCGACAGGCGGTACTTGACAGGCTGTCTGAGGTAAGATTATACCCTTACATGTGTACCGATATTCCAGACGCAGGAGAAATAAAATGGCGCAGCGAGGTATTCGCGAATATCACGGAAAGAGAATGCTGGCAAGGCATCTTGACAGTTTCATCAAGCAGGGAGTCGGTTATGAAGGCCACATCGTGCTGGTCGATGAAAACACCGACTGGAAAAAGCTCGAAAAAGAAAACCCATGGCTGAAAAAGGAAAAGCTGGTGGCCAAGCCTGACCAGCTTTTTGGCAAACGAGGAAAGCATGGCCTGGTTCTGGTTAACAAGAACCTTGCCGAAACCCGCAGGTGGATCGAAGAGCGGCTTGGTAAAAAACAGGTGGTGAACGGCATCGAAGGTACACTGACTCATTTTATCATCGAGCCCTGTGTTGCTCATGAAGCCGAGTATTATGCCGCCATCAAATCAGCGGCAGAATGTGATTATATTTATTTTTCGCTCGAGGGCGGCATCAACGTTGAAGAAAACTGGGATAAAGTCGTTACCATCAAGGTTCCGGTTCTTGGTGGTATCGAAGAAGTCGCCGCCGAAGTCGACAAGGCAATGCCAGCCGAGCTTGGCAAAAATCGAGAGCTGGTTGCGAATTTTCTGCGCGGCCTCTATCGCTATTTTGCTGCCATGCATTTCGCTTATCTCGAAATCAATCCTTTCGCCATCGCCGGCAAAAAGATCGTTCCGCTCGATATGGTCGCCAAACTCGACGATACCGCTGAGTTTCTGTGCGCCGACATGTGGGGCAGCGATATCGAATTCCCGGCTGCTTTCGGGCAGAATCTCAGTCCCGAAGAAATCAAGATCCGTGAGCTCGATGCTCTTTCAGGCGCTTCTCTCAAACTGACTCTACTCAATCCTGATGGCATCATCTGGAACATGGTGGCCGGCGGCGGCGCCTCAGTTATCTACGCTGACACGGTCTGCGACCTCGGCTATGCCAAAGAACTCGCGATGTATGGCGAGTATTCAGGCAATCCGAGCACCAGTCTGACTTATGAATACGCCAAAGTCGTGCTCGATCTGATGACACGTAAGCCTGATAAGAAAAAACGACCGAAAACTCTTATTCTGGGCGGTGGTATCGCGAACTTCACCGATGTGGCCAAGACGTTTACCGGCATCATCAAAGCTCTCAACGAGTATGGTGACAAGCTCAAAAAAGTTAATGCCCGCATTTTCGTGCGCCGTGGCGGCCCCAACTATCAGGAAGGCCTCGCCAACCTCAAGGCCGCCGCCGAGAAGCTCGGTGTGCCGATCGAAGTGCATGGCCCCGAATACCACATGACCCGCGTCGTATCAGACGCCCTCAAATTCTGAGAGCACAAGGAAGGAACCACACAATGAGTCGTCCAGATTATCTTCTGTTTGATAGAAACACCAGGGCGCTGATTTATGGCCTGCAGACGAAAGCCGTGCAGCGCATGCTCGATTTTGACTATTGCTGCCGCCGCGATACCCCTTCGGTCGGCGCGATGATCGACCCGGGCAAAAATGGCTCAGAAAAAATGTTCTGGGGCAAAAAAGAGATTTTCATTCCAGTCTATGGCGATATAAAATCGGCGCTGATGGCCAATCCCGACATAGATGTCTTCATCAACTTCGCATCATTTCGCAGCGCTTACGATACCACTCTCGAAGCCATGTCTTTTGACCAGATCAGAACTCTGGTCGTAATCGCCGAGGGCATTCCTGAGCGTCAGGCCCGCCATATGCGCGCAGTTTCGCAACAGCGCGGCAAGGTCATAATCGGGCCGGCCACCGTCGGCGGCATCACCGCCGGCGCCTTCAAGGTCGCCAACACCGGCGGAACCATCGAAAGCATCATCGAGTCGAAACTGCATCGCCCGGGTTCGGTCGGCTTTGTCAGCAAGTCTGGCGGTATGTCGAACGAAGCCTACAACATCGTAGCCCTCAACACCGACGGTCTTTATGAAGGTGTGGCAATTGGTGGCGATGCCTATGCCGGCTCGACTCTGCTCGAGCACCTGCTGCGTTTCGAAGCCAACCCGGCCATCAAGATGCTGGTCTGTCTTGGCGAAGTCGGCGGTGAAGAAGAGTGGAGCATCGTCGAAGCGGTTAAGAGCAAAAAGATTACCAAGCCACTGGTCATGTGGGTTACCGGCACTTCGATCAAATACATGCCCAAAGGCATTCAGTTCGGTCATGCCGGCGCCAAGGCCGATGCCACCCGCGAAACCGCCGAAGCCAAGAATGCCGCTCTTAAAGAAGCCGGCGTTGTCGTGCCGCAGTCTTTCGATGACTACGACAAGGCGATAAAGGAAACTTATCAGAAGCTTGTCAAGAAGGGCGTTATCAAGCCGGCCGCCGACGTCGAGCCGCCGGTAATCCCAATGGATTACGCGGAAGCGGTCGCACGCAATCTGGTGCGCAAGCCGACCAACTTCACCTGCACTATTTCCGATGATTCGAAAGACGAACTGCTCTATGCCGGACATAAGATCAGCACAATCATAGGCGAAGGCTATTCGGTTGGCGAAACCATCGGTCTGCTCTGGTTCAAGGAACGCCTGCCACGCTGGGCTGCCGATTTTATGGAAATGGTGCTCAAGCTTTGTGCCGACCATGGCCCTGCGGTTTCGGGTGCGCACAACACTATCGTTACGGCGCGTGCCGGTCGCGATCTGATGAGCGCTGTCGCTTCGGGCATTCTGACGATAGGTCCGCGTTTCGGTGGCGCCGTTGCCGGTGCGGCACTGATGTTCAAGGCCGCTGTCGATGATGGTCAGACTCCGCAGCAGTTCATTTCGGTCATGAAGAAGAAAAATATCAAGATTCAGGGTATCGGGCATCGCATCAAAAGCCTCAAAAATCCTGATATGCGCGTTGTACTGCTCAAAGAGTATGCGCGCAAGAGTTTTCCAAAGACCCGTCTGCTCGATTACGCTCTCGAAGTCGAACAGCTCACTACCGCCAAGAAAGATACGCTCATTCTCAACGTCGATGGCGCGATCGGCGTGTTGTCGGTCGATATGATGTACGGCCTCGGCTGGAGCGAAGACAAGATCCAGGAAGTCGTCGACAGCGGCGGTCTCAACGGATTGTTTCTGCTCGGGCGTACAATCGGTATGATAGGCCATTATATGGATCAAAACCGCCAGAAAGCCGGTCTCTATCGCCATCCATGGGATGACATTCTTTACGATCTGCCGTCAGGAAAGTAATCTGTAATCAGCCGCATACGCTAAAAAGCTGCCTCAACGATTTTTGAGGCAGTTTTTTTGCTGCATTTTTCTCTTTTACTGTGTATAATCTAAATAGAGATATATGAAGCGTTGTGTTCTCTCGTTCTTTCAAACAGTTGCAGCTTCTCGTTAAAACAACATTAAAGAGACACAAATATGGATAGACGGTTGGTTCTAGTTCTGCTCTTCGCTATAGTTGCATTTTCTGGTGCACCTTCAATGGCAAGAATGCAGATCGGTGTTGCGCAAAATCGTTCGGGAATCGATATTCAGGTTACCGAACTGATGATTCACGCCATGCGGGCACGTGACATGGGTGATATGAACAGCGCCGAGCTTTTCTGGATTCAGGCGCGCGCATATCGCCCGACTTTGCCAAGGCCGGCCTGGCTTGATCAGCCTCCGCCCAGGCAGGTCGACTACCTTCCACCTCCCCAGGACGAACTTCTGACCAGAATCGCCAGTATGCCTTATAGCGAGGCAAAACTTCTGCTCGAGAAGAAACTCGAGAGTGATCCAGCCAATGCAGAGGTTCGCAGGCTGTATCTCGAACTGGCAGAAGCGAATTCGGATTCAGCCGAAATGACTCGCCATCGCAGTGTACTCAGCTCAGATTCGACTGATCTGTTCAAGATTGTTAAATATCTGCTTCTGACGTTTCTTATACTTGCTTTTGCCTGGCAGGCATATCGCCTGTACTGCGACCTGCGTAATATCTGACTGTTTTTCGGGAGAAACCGCCATGCGCCGAAAATTTGATTTTATCAGATCTGTAGTATTGTTGATCTGTTTACTGTTCATCGCCAACAGCTCAATGGCTCTCAATCAGTTGACCAACTCAGCTTTTGACACAAATATTGCCAGTTGGACCACTGCTCAAAGACAGAATGCAACTGTTCCAATAAACTCGACTCCGACTGCTAACATGTCTGATAACGACTGGTTCAGCCTGGCTGGGGAAGGCTGTTTTTATGTATACCGAAACAGCAACAGTAACAGGACTCATAATGCGTTTTTGTCGCAGAGTTTTTCGACTCCTGAAGATCCATTAAATATCAGAGTGGGATTCGATCATAGAGAACAATACCAGACTATCACCACATATAGGCTCCATGC
>JAKJFO010000189.1:0-7734 GCA_022704885.1 Candidatus Rifleibacteriota bacterium
TCATGGTTTGTCTTTCTTTTTTACCGGAATAAAGCCATCGGGAGCTTTGGGGATCGGCTTAAAACCGGGATCTGCCTTCGGCGTCGCCGTCGGTTTGAGCGGAACGAAACCAGTCGAACTCTGCGAAGCCGCAGCTGGCTGCTTAATTACCTGGGCCGGTCTGGCTGGCTTTACAGGCGACGGCGGCACAACATTCGGCGGCGGGATGTTGATGCCGGTGACATTTGCCGGTTCTTTAACAGGCACAGTAAGAGGTGGTGGCAGACTTTTGCCATCGCGATAGACAAAGGGAACCTCTGCATATCTGATGTTTTCGCGATAAGGTTCTGATCTGAAGTCACGCAGAATCTGATACTGATCTTCGCCTTCGGGAACTATTATATCCATTACTGGCGGATCGCCGTAGGTATCATGACCACCACCAAAATCATCCTGAGTTGGAAAGCCTCTCACGTCTCGATTGAGCAGCCGGTTCGGTGACACAATCTGTTTATAACCCATAGCCAGGCATTGATAACCAGCCCGTTCTGAGATGCCAGGCAACTTGCTTCTGGCGATCTTGACTATGATTTTATCGCGTTGAACCCTGATGTAATCGGGGTATACTATGTCGGCGAGGCGATTACGCAGTTCGAGATCATCGGTCTTTTCTCGCAGAATGTTGAATACATCGATCTCTGAAAGCGGGGTGATCATGATCATTTTTTCCCAGCCCATATTGCGGGCAAACATCAGGTCACGCCCGGTCAGGGCCTCCCGATAACCAGAAAGTTCGCGCCCATCGATGTCGATATAGATATCCCACATATTGGCGACAAAGCCCTGTTCTTCAGTGTTTCGGGTATCAGGCCAGTCGCGCATTATGTAGTTGCGCATCTGAATTTCAAATACTACCACGCCACCTTCTTCGTAAACTGTGAAGCGCTTGAGATCGAAAATTCCGCGCCGCAGGCGCTTGTCGAGCGGATACTGGTAATACCCCGGGCCTTTGTCATCGCCGACATTATCGGTGATATCAAACCAGGCACCTTCCTGATAGAAGTAATTGACCGGCTCAGACTGGCTTTGTGCAAACACACCAACAGTCGAGAGCAGCAGTATTACTGCCACAACTTTTGCTGTTTTGCTAAGAGATATCATCACTTGACCCCTATGATCGAATAGGTTTCGTCACCGGATTCCTGATAAGGATCCTTGACCTGATTTTCGCTGTTGATGTTGAAGGCATACTGATAGTAGCCAGGTGCAATACCGGTGAACAGGCGGGTGTAGACGCCATCGCCGGCGACTTCATCGCCATTGGTGCCATCGTCATAGAGCTGCTGCGGATTGCTCCAGCCCTTGAAAGAGCCAACAACAGTGGGATTGGTGACATCAACAAAGTCAGAGGCAACCAGAATGACCTTGAGCTCGCCACCTCTTTTGGCTGAAAGTGTTGTAGGCGGCACTTCATACAGAGTGACGGTCGAAAGATCGATGGGAACTGCTCTGATATTGAAGTTATTACTGCGGAATACCAGGTATTCGCGACCGTTTCCTTCCATCGCAAAACTGTAATGACCGTCAGAATCGAGATACATCGAGCGTGAGCCCTTCTTGGTAGCCAGTTTAACCTCTGAATAGTTAACGCTGTTAAGGTCACTGACAACATAACCGCGGGCCAGCTTAACTGTCGATTCGAGAATGTAAATTTCGGAGTTGCCGTTTCTGGTGTATTCCTGATGAGGGTCGGTCTGGGTTTCGGTGCTGCCGTCGGCTTTGCTGAATTCGAATATATATTGCTGCGAGCCGGTAGTAAGGTTAGTCAGACGCACGGTGTAAATACCATCATTTGCCAGCAGATCGCCATGACTGCCGTCATCGTACATTTTGACCTTATCAGGTGACCAGACAGGATTTACTGACTTCAGATTAAAACTGGTAGCCGTCGGAAAATCGACTATAGAAGCTATCCAAAGGGCTTCGCCAACAATCTTGGTTGACAATGAGATATCAGGCGGGGTCGCGGTTTTATCAGTTTCGGCATCTACCCAGGCATAACCGACATCAAAGCTGCGGCCACGGGCGATAAGCAGATAACGCCCGGATTTGCGCACTTCGATCGTGTATTCGCCCTTGTCATCGGCATAGGCATTCAATGACGTTCCAGCGACAGTAACTTTGACGCCGCGCGAAATCTGCCCCGGCGGTACTACGACTTTTCCCTTGATGATAGCGACCGGAATCACCAGTGACTCTTGAATACAGCCGCTTGAAAAAACCGCCGTCAGAATAAGAAATACTGTCAGCAATGCTTTTTTCATTATTCTATCCTAAAAATTTGATCTGGCCTCGAAGATGAACATCTTCTGGGTGTGAACGTCTATGTAATCTCTGCCATTATCGGTGCTGGTGATCGCCCAGCGCCATTCGTCAGGGTAATCATAGCCGAACTTGAATCTGACGGTAGCGCTTTTACTGACATCGTAGATCAGCTCGCCATAGATGTTTTCGCGGTCGATTGAGTCTTTGTTGCCATCTTTGAAGTCGATCACGCCGCGGGAATAAAAGGCGCGACCTCTGAACTTGTTGGTAAAATTCTTCTTGAGTTCAGCCAGAATAGCATTTGCCAGGCTTGATCTGCTGCCATCACCAGAATCTTCATAATCAACGTGCTGAACCCCACAGGTCAAGCTGGTTGTCGGCGTAAAATTGTAGGTAGCCTCGCCAATGTAGTCTACTCTGATATTTTCGCGCGGCGAGCTGACCCAGCCGACCTGGTGCTCAACGCTGCCTTTGGCATAGACTCTCGGGTTGATGTCTGAGTTGATTTCAAAATAACCAACCCTCTCGTTGTTATCATAAGTTGTACCGTTTTCGTCAAAGGTATCGTCTGGATCACCCCAGACGAGCATCTTGCCCTTGGCGCTGACCGAATCACTCAGACGCAGATTCAGTTCGACTGCATTCGATTTTTCGCCCTGTTCACCTTCAAATGCATCCCATTTCTGAACGAAATCGTATTTGAAAGTCGTCTTGTCGGTAAAATCAGAAAGCAGCTGAAAGGTAAACTTGCGGCCTGAGTTGCCATCTGTTTCATGTTCAGTATAAGGATCGATTTCCCAAGTTTTAGAAAGGTAAGTAGCTTCGACCGACAGATTGTTGGCAATCGCCAGCAGTTTGTTGCCAAAATCATAGTTGACTCCGAATCTGGTGAGCTTTTCTCCGGCAAAATCTGGGCGACCATAGTTTCCGTCTGAGTATTTCATATCCAGACTGTTCGGATAATTTTTAAGATCACCAATATCATAGGCCCACGCCGGAGCCATCATGGCCCGAAAATACCTGCCGAAATCATAGTGCTTAACTGTTCCAGTCAGTCCACCGTTCTGAACTGTAAGATCGAACCTTGAGCCTTCATCTGGCATATTGCGCGTTTTTTTCTCGCCGCCGTCATACAGATATGAGGCAGAAGTTAAAAATTCGGCTGTTGCCTGGATTTTGCCGGCCCGGTCGGTCGAATAGTTGACATCGAAACCGCGAACAGTATTGGAATTACCGACAGTCTTGTAATCAAGAATCTTTTCGGCATAAGAGGTGCCGACAGAAAAATTGTCTTCACTGAATTTCTCTGGCAGCTTCCAGACAAGGCGACCGGTCACCATATCGGTACTGTCTGTGTATCCGCGAATCAAATCGGTTTTAAGAATCGAACCCTGGTAAGAAACGCCGCTTTCAGAGCCCGAAACTTCGATACCCTGATAAGGATCGACCACATCGGTGTCTTCGGTCAGAATGTTCATTGGATCGTCGATCCCGCTGGCGCCTTCACTTGAGAAAACCCTGACTTTCATCGACTTGGCATTGCTGAGAATATGCATGCGGTTCGAAAGCAGAATTCTGTCGTTCTGAATTCTGCTTACATAGTCATCGATATTGTCAAACGGGTTCGGGGTGCCTGACTGGCTGTAGACGACCTTGTTCCAGGTCTTGCCCTGAATCAGGCCATATAGTTCATAAAAGGTTTCGATTCTTTCGCCAAGAGGCTTACCGACAAAACTGAGGTAGAGTTCCTGGTAAAAGGTTACCAGACCAGGATCGCTAAAGGTGTAAGGATCGCCAGAAATATTTCTACCAGCAGTTTCAGGATCGATTACATACTGAGCGCGAGCCCGGTAAAAGCCGGCAATTTTAACCTTGGGCAGCATGCCCTCGATTTCTTTTACCTTGTTTTCGCTGTCTACCATGCGGCGTTCGAGCGAATCGACGCGCACGTCGAGCAGGCCGAGCTCATCTCTGAATTCTTTGGTAAGGCGGGTCAGAGCAGCGCGCTCTTCTTCGCTGGCTGCATCGATATTCGCTTTTTTCTCTTCCATACGCTTGAGAATGCGGGCAAGAATAAGAGCGACATCGTAACGGGTGGTGACTTTGCGGCCTTTAAAAGTGCCGTCGGGGTAGCCTTCCATATAGCCCTGGCTGATAAGAAACTCAACGTCGGAAAATGCCCAGTGGTCGCGCGGCAGATCCTGAAAAGCAGCTGATTGTGCCAGGGTGGCAGCGGGCAGCGCAAGGCACAGAAGCGTTACCAGTAACCCCGCGAGCAGGGAAAACACGCTATTATTCTTTGTTTGCCTCATTCTTTTCTTATCTTTTTCCTTGGGGAATATGAATGCTCAGTTCCTCTATCGACAGTTTCGACTGATTTAATAAGAACAAATTTTTACCAGCTGACTCGCGTAACCGGCGTATTGGCAAAGAATCGAAATCTGGTGTATTTTTTAGCCATGCAGCTCGAGCAATTATCTACCGAAAACATTTTTGAACTGCGCCTCAAATGGCTGGCTCCATTTTCTGCCAGTGTCTTTGTCGCAGCGATGCTGCTGGGCTCGCAAAAAATGCTGCTGCGCCTGCCTGAGCCAACCATGATGATCTGCGCATTTTTTATTTTTTTCATGCTGGTCTGCCGCGGGGCTGCCAGCTTTACTAACCGGCTGGCCGCCAGCATGAAAATAAGTTACCCGACATTCATTCTCTGGTGTTATCCGATGACGGTTGTCGGCACTGTGACGCTGAGTTCATGGCTCTTTCTGGGGCTCTCAAACCGCCTGCTTGGCCGCGGTTTCTGGAATAACTGGCTGGGTCTGACCGGTCAGGATACAACCTCGTTTTTTTTCACCTGCTTCGCTTCGATGCTGCTGGTAGTAACGCTGCAGTTCGCATCGTCGATTTTTCAGGTATTCAACTGGATTCTCGAAATGTCGCGCGGGCACGTTCAGATGGTAAGTAACGAGCTGATGAAAATCGGAGATGACCGAGCCGCAATCGGCAATACTCTGGAAATTATGCGTCAGGATGGGGAACAGACCAAAACCAGCCGGGTGCGCGCGACCAGATTCAACCGGCTGGCCCTGCTTGGCATTTTCATGCTTGGGCTGGCTTTTGCAGGCTGGGTAACCTTTTTCAGGCCGGCCCTGATTCTTTATTATCGTGCCGAGATACAGCTGCGTACCTTTCTCGAACCGGCTGCCGCCTACGAGACACTCAGGCACCTGAGCGAGCGCTTTCCCGATTACCGCTACATGGATTCGGTAACCTATCGCATGGCCTGGATTCTCGACCGCAGGCTCAATCAGTTCGAAAAGGCCAAAGAGGCTTACGAAGGTTTTATCAAACGTTTTGGCAGACACAATGTCTGGTCGGATGAAGCCATTGCCAGTCTGGTCAGACTTTCGCTCGATAAGCTCAGCGACCCTGAGCAGACGCTTTACTGGACGGCGCAATATCTCGAAACCCGGCCCGACGGGATTATGGCGCCGCACATGTATCTTTACCGTATCAGAGCCTTTAAACGCAGCGATCAGCTGGAAATGGCCGAAAAGGAAATGGCTGAAGCGCAAAAACGTTTCGATATGAATGCAAAAATTCAGATTATCAGCAGCGAAGACCGTCTTATCGATCTGATCAGTTTTTCTGATGCGCTCAAGGCCGAAATCAGCGCAGACCGCCAATAAACCCGGCAATCGATGGCGCGCTCAACACTTTGGCCAGCCCGAGCCCGCGCCGCGTGCGCAGTTGTTTGTGGCCTTTCTGCGGCCGCAGTTCTTCGAGAAATACCTCTTCGAGCACCATACCCAGCAGCAAAGCGCCACCGTCAGATCCGGCCAGAATTACCGGCGCGCCACTGTAACCGGCAAATACTTCGAAATCTACATAAAATACCGGATAAAGACTTGCCGGGCGCAACGGAAAGCTTGACACCACGCCACTGCGGGCAAAGGCAAAGCCAGCCTCATTACAGGCCTCACCATAAGGAAAGCCCGGAACGATAACCTGAGACCCGGCGCCAATGCTGGCGCGACCCAGCTGTTTTTCGTCGGCGATAAAATCGCGTGACAGCACGCAATAGTCGGCTTCTCCTGGCAGCTCGATCTTGATCGCCGCCAGATCGAAAGTTGCATGACTGACATAAAGAGCGCGATTTTGTTTGCGAATCTGTATCTGCAAAGGCAATGGAAAGTAGATATTGCGCTCACAGCGCCGCAGATTAACCCTGGCAAAGTCTTCGGCAATACTGTTGAAGCTGTGCGCGCTGCTGACCAGCCAGACTGCGTTACGACCAGGCGCTTCTACCATGAAAGCAGTAGCAAAAACCTGTTCACCAGAGCGGTCGCGACCACTGAGTGAAACGACCGAACGCATCACCGCATCGATGCCGGCCGCCGATGCCACGGCTGGCAGAAGCAATGCAATCAGAGATAACGTCAGAACCGCTCTAATCGATAATGGCATAAATAAAACGAATTCAAATACCCGGTTACCAGAACCCGCCATGGTCACAGGCCGGTTTGTTTTCAAGGGTTTCGCTGACACAACACTCTCTTTCATACTCAGATGAACAGGCTGGCCATGACTTCGTCGGCGAGACGCAGACCACAGTCGCTCAATCTGATTTTATCACCTTCGCGCCATAGATTGCCAGTTGCTGTCTGTCTGGCAAGAGTTCTGTAGAAATCTTCCGGCTGCCGACCAAAGCACTGTTCAAAATCAGCAAGATCGAGACCCTGCTGAACAAGCCTGAGCCGCAGCATCAGATACTCGTTGCGGCGGTCGGCCGGCGACAGTCGCTCAACTGCGGCAGGTTCTTCTGCCAGCCAGCGCCTGAGATCAGGCGGGTTGGCCAGCCTGATGCCATCACAGCATGAAACTGCGGCCGGGCCAAGACCAAGATAGTCGCCCTGACACCAGTAATTCAGATTGTGCCGGCACTCCAGGCCGGCGCGCGCATGATTGGATATTTCGTAGTGTTCAAAACCGGCTGCAGCGAGAGCGTCGCGCACCTCATAGAGTTCTTCAGCACCAATATCAGCGGGATCAGACAACAGCCCCTGACTGACAGCTTTCTGCATTGGTGTGTTCTCTTCGATGGTCAGAAAATAGGCCGAAACATGAGCGAATGGGTATTTTGTCACCAGCTGATGAAGATCATCGGCCAGCGAAGGGCAGCCCGGCACCCCAAGAATGAAGTCGCCACTCACATTTTTGAGCCGTGCAAATGTAACGTCGAGGGCTCGATAAACCGAATCCAGACTGGCACGGCGGCCGAGAGCAGCAAGTTCACGATCGTTCAGGCGCTGAATACCCATGCTCAGCCTGATCTGCGGCAGAGTTGCCAGATAATCAGCAATCTCGACAGTCAGCGTTTCAGGGTTGCTTTCAAATGTCCATTCCTGCAATAAAGATGGGTTGGGCAGAAGG
>JAKJFO010000189.1:7744-8016 GCA_022704885.1 Candidatus Rifleibacteriota bacterium
CTTCCGCCAGTCGCTGCAGATACTGCTCGATCGACTTCTCGACTGGTGTCTCAGAATAAAACCCGCAATAATCGCATTTGCTGAGGCAGAACGGCACATGCAGGTAAAGACCACTGGCTTTATTCTGGCTCATTCTGCCCACCCAGACGATTTTGCAGAGTTGTGACCAGTACCCTGTCGGCTCCACGTGAAACAATAAGAAGTGGTGTGAAACCAACACGGGCCGACTGCCGCAGAAAGTCTGCGACCAGCAGAATTGTCAGCATTATATT
>JAKJFO010000018.1:0-6639 GCA_022704885.1 Candidatus Rifleibacteriota bacterium
ATACTTCTCGTCGACGATGACCACGACTTCAGACTACAACAGAAAGTCATGCTCGAAGCACACAGCTACAAAGTTATCGAGGCAGAAAACGCTGCCGCAGCCATTGAATCGATCAGCCGCCAGACGCCAGACCTGGCCATCGTCGACCTGATGATGGAAGAACACGACACTGGCTTCACCCTCTGCCACAACCTCAAAAAAAAGTTGCCGCAGATGCCGATCATTATGGTAACCGGCGTTGCAACAGAAACCGGCCTGTCGTTCAATGTCAAGACCCGCGAAGAACATCGCTGAGCAGCTGCAGCAGGAAATCAAAAAGCTTCTCAAGGAATGATCATGAACAAGTTACGCGTGCTGGTAATCGATGACGAGCCCGGAATGCGCATGGGGGTCGAACGTACTCTCAATGGCGAAACCCTCAACTTCTGGGGAACCGACACTCTGCAGGTGCTGGTCGAAAGTGCCGGCACCGGAAGCGAAGGTGTTGACAAAGTTCTAAACGGTAAACCCGACATACTCTTTCTTGATTACAAGCTGCCTGACATGAACGGAATCGAAATTATCGAACGCCTTGGCGAACGCGCCAACGACCTGATAATCATCATGATCACCGCCTACGCCTCGATCGAGGTTGCGATCGAGGCGACCCGCAAGGGTGCCTATGACTTTCTGCCAAAACCCTTTACCCCGAACGAACTGCGCGCAGTCACCCGCAAGGCAGCCGAAAGAATTCTGCTCGCCCGCAAAAACGCCCAGCTCGCCCAGGAAAAGAAGCAGGTCCGCTTCGAATTCATCAGGGTACTCGGGCATGAGCTGAAAGCACCGCTCGGCGCTGTTGAAGGCTATCTCGACCTGATGAAGGCAAAAACGCTTGGTGATAACCTCGACAGCTACATGCAATTCATCGAACGCAGCTCGATCAGACTACAGCAGATGCGCAAGCTGATCGTCGACCTGCTCGACATGACCAGACTCGAATCTGGAAAGAAATCCCGAAACCTGGTGCCCATCGACCTGCGCAAAGCGGCCGAAAGTGCGATCGAGCTGGCGACTCCGGCTGCCAACTCCCGCAATATCAGCATCAGCCTCGAAGCCCCGGCCACTCTCAACCTGATGGCCGATACCGGCGAAATCGACATGATGCTCAACAACCTGATTTCAAACGCAGTTAAATACAACCGCGACGACGGCAAGGTCATGGTCAGGCTCGTACACACTGCCGATAAGATCACGATTCAGGTTGCCGACACTGGTATCGGTATGTCAGCTGAAGAGCAGCAGAAGCTGTTCAAAGAATTCTCACGCATCAAAAACGCCAGAACCGCCAACATCCTCGGCAGCGGCCTCGGCCTCTCGATACTCAAGCGCCTCGCCGAACTCTACGAAGGCGACATCAGAGTCGAATCAGAGCCCGACAAAGGCACCACCTTCACGCTCACCATCCCCGCCAGTCAGCTCGCCGAGGCCACCGCTTCCTGATTGGCATCAAGTCTCTCTAAACGTTCGCACCTAAGTCACAAAGCCACAGATAAGCACTCTGTGGCTTTGTGGCTTATCCCCAATCTGCGGTAATCCATGAAACCTGCGGGTAAGCGACTCGCTTTGTGAAATATTTCTCAACGCATTTTAATTATGCACCGGGGTGTGTGCAAAAAAAGTTACTACAGCCAATCTTCGCATCAAATCAGCTTTTGCGCTTTTTTTCACAAAATTTAGTGAAAAAATTCTCAAAAGACGTGACAACATGATCTTTTTGTGCTAATTTAGCCCTATCCCAAAGGTTGTGCAATATTTCACATAAACGAGGTGCTCTATGGCTAAAATACTGCTCGTTGACGACGACAAAGATTTTGTCGAAATCAACAAAATGTTGCTCGAAAAAGAAGGCTACAAGATACTTACCGCCTATGACCCGACCGAAGGTTATAAGCTTCTTGCCGCCGAAAAACCCGATCTCCTGATTCTCGATGTAATGATGGTCGAACCCGATGACGGTTTCGCAATGGCCCAGAAAATCAGAAAAGAGAAGAATAACATCCCCATCATCATGCTGACCTCAGTTTCAAAGGTCACTGGCATGAAGTTCGACAAGGACGAAGAGATGGTTCCGGTCAATGAATTCTTCGAGAAACCCCTGGCCAAAGACAAGCTGCTCAAAGCCGTCAAAAAGTACATCAAGTAAAAATCAAAAGGAGACATCTGATGCTTGCCTCTGAAAGAGAACAATTAAAAGCCGAAATCAACAAGATGGCAAAAAAATGCGACCACCACCGCAGTGGTCTGATTCCGGTTCTGCAACACGTACAGAACGTCAGCCGGCACATTTCGCCCGAAGCAATGCAGGACATCGCTGAAGCCTTCAGAATCCACCCAGTCGAAGTTCAGGGCGTGGTAAGTTTTTATTCGTTTTTGTCGACCGAAAAGAAAGGCAAATTTGTAGTTCGGCTTTGTCGCACTATCAGCTGCGACATGGCTGGTAAGGAAGCCGTCGCCAATCAGCTCGAGAATGAACTCGGCATCGAATTTGGCGAAACCACCAGCGATGGCATGTTCACCCTCGAATTCACCAATTGCCTCGGCATGTGTGACCAGGGTCCGGCAATGCTCGTTAACGACGACATTCACACCCGGGTCACCCCTGAAAAAATTGCTGACATCATCGAAAGTTACCGAAGCCGCTTTGGCGCCCACGTAATTCAAGGAGAACACGCATGAGCAAGGCTGATAAAAAATTAGTTATATTCTCAGACATAGATGTAGAAAAGGCTCTCAAAAACGCCCTGCAAAAAACCAGATCTGATATCATTGGTGAAGTTCGCGATTCAGGGCTTAAAGGTCGTGGCGGCGCCGGTTTCCCCACTGCGGTGAAATGGAACCTGGCCGCAGCTGCTCAGGGCGAACGCAAGTTTGTCATCTGCAACGCCGACGAAGGCGAGCCCGGCACCTTCAAAGACCGCGTGCTGCTAACTGATTATTCAGATCAGCTCGTCGCCGGCATGGTGCTCGCCGCTTATGCGACTGGCGCAAGAGAAGGAATCGTCTACCTCAGAGCTGAATACACCTACCTGCGCAAAGACCTCGAAGCCACCATAGAAAAAATGCGTGGCAGAAAAATGCTTGGCAAAAAGATTCTCGGCAAAGACGGCTTTGAATTTGATGTGCACATACACATGGGCTCGGGTGCATACATTTGCGGCGAAGAAACCGCATTGATAGAAAGCCTCGAAGGTCAGCGCGGTGAACCGCGCAATCGACCGCCATTCCCTGTCACTGTTGGTTACCTTGGCTGCCCGACTTCGGTCAATAATGTCGAAACCTTTATAACCGCCCTGCACATCGTCGAAAAGGGTGCCAAATGGTTCAAAACATTCGGCACCGAAAAATCAACCGGCACCAAGCTGTTCAGCGTCTCTGGCGACTGCGAAAAGCCTGGCGTTTATGAACTCCCCATGGGCATCACCATCAGGAAACTTCTAGAAACTGTTGGTGGTCAAGATGCCAAGGCCGTTCAAGTCGGCGGGGCATCCGGAACCTGCGTTCCTCGCAAGGATTTCGACCGCGCCATTGCTTATGAGGACGTTGCAACCGGTGGTTCGATAATAGTATTTGGGCCACATCGCGACATGCTTGAAGTTGCCATCAACTTCATGGAATTCTTCTGCGAAGAATCATGCGGCCAGTGCACCCCCTGTCGCCTCGGAACTGAAACCCTGCTCGAAGGACTCGACATGCTCGACGAAGGCAGATGCTCGCTCAAATATCTGCGCGAACTCTGCGCCCTCGGAGAAACCATGCAGCTTTCAAGCAAATGTGGTCTCGGTCAGAGCGCGCCTAACGCATTTCTGTCGATCGTCGAAAACTTCAAGTCTGAAATCTTCGATACCAGATGCTCATGCAGATAAAAGGGAGTCAACACCATGCCTAACAAAGATAAAAACGCAAAATTCGGTCCGGATCGCGCTCCCGCCAGCTCGGTAGCAGCTTCTGTCGAAGTCGCCAAAAACGAGAAGGAACTCGGAGCCATGGTCGCCGTTAATATTGACGGCAACGAAATCAAGGTGCCATTTGGCACCACAATTCTTGATGCCGCCAAAAAGCTCAACATAAAGATTCCAACACTTTGCCACCACGAAGACCTCAAGGTCGCCGGCGTCTGCCGCGTCTGCGTCGTCGAAGTCGAAGGACAGCGAACTCTGCAGGCCGCCTGCGCTTATCCGATCACCAGCCCGATGACCATCAAAACCTATTCGCCCAAGGTTCGCAAGGCTCGCCGCCACAACCTCGACCTCATGCTCAAGCATCATGTCGGCGAGTGCTATTCATGCTTCCGCAACAACAATTGCGAGCTGCAAAGCCTGTCCAAAGAGTATGGCGTTGATTTCTACCGCTTCGGACACGACACCGAACCGCACCACGAAATTGACCGCTCCAGTTACAGCGTTGTGCGCGACATGAACAAATGCATACAGTGCCGACGATGCGTCAGAACCTGCATCGACCTCCAGGAAGTCGGTGTTCTCGAAGCCGTTAACCGCGGCCCAGACCTTGACATCGCTACCTTTGCCGACATGCCTCTAGGCGAAGTCGTCTGCATCAACTGCGGCCAGTGCATCAACCGCTGCCCGACCGGCGCTCTGCGTGCCAACGACCCGTCCGACGAAATCTGGGCCGCAATCGATGACCCCAAAAAGCACGTCGTCATTCAGACGGCACCGAGCCCGCGCGCCGCTATCGGTGAATGTTTTGGTCTGCCAGCCGGCACCTCGGTCACTCGTGAATTAAATACTGCCATGCGGCGCTGCGGTTTTGACAAGGTTTTCGACACCAACTTCACTGCCGACCTGACGATCATGGAAGAAGCTACCGAGCTGCTGATCAGACTCAAAAAAGCCCTGGTAGATAAAGAACAGGTCGCCTTTCCGCAGTTCACCTCGTGCTCCCCGGGATGGGTCAAATTCCTCGAACATTTCTATCCTGAGTACACCGACTGCCTGTCGAGCTGCAAGAGCCCGCAACAGATGTTCGGCTCGATCATCAAGACCTGGTATGCCGAAAAGGCCGGTATCGATCCGAAAGATATAGTTACAGTCGCTCTTATGCCCTGCAGCGCCAAGAAATTCGAATGCAACCGACCCGAAATGCAGGACAGCGGCTACAAAGACGTTGACTACGGCCTGACCAGCCGCGAACTTGCCCAGATGATCCAGGAAGTCGGCCTTGACCTGCCCAACCTGCCTCCCAGTGATTTCGACGATCCGATCGGCGAAGCCACCGGAGCCGGATTGATATTCGGCGCCACTGGCGGCGTTATGGAAGCTGCCCTGCGAACCGCTGTCGAAATCGTAACCGGCATCAAGACCGAAAAAGTCTTCGAAAACCTCGACATCATCCCGATTCGCGGCTTCGAAGGCGTCAAATACATGGAAATCAAGGTTCCGGCCGCCGGCCCGGTTCCGCCGATACTCAGCAAAGCTCTCGGCGGCCTCAAGGATTTCAGCTTCCTCAAGGGCGCGACTCTCAAGGTTGCAGTCGCCCATGGCACCGCCAACGCCAAAAAGGTCATGGAAGACATCAAGGCCGGCGGCAAATTCAGTGAATGCCATTTCATCGAATTCATGGCCTGCCCGGGCGGCTGTCTCGGCGGCGGTGGCCAGCCGATTCCGACATCTCCAGATATTCGCGCAGCCCGCACCAAGGCGATCTACGCCGAAGAAAAGACTCTCTACTCTCGAAAATCGCACGAAAACCCAACCGTCGACCTGATCTACAAGGAATTCCTCAAAGACGGCCCCTGCGGTCATACATCTCACAAACTGTTGCACACACACTATACCAAACGCGGCAACAAAATCGTCTAAGCATTTCTGTTCAAAAAGGGCTCCCGCAAGGGGGCCCTTTTTTATCATTTGACAGCCATGGGCGGGTAGTCGTAATTTGATTGTATAAAAGCAGGAGAACGGTGTGTCGGAAGAAATCAACTGCGCAACCTGTGGCTATGCCAACAACAGAGACTTCAGCTTCTGTCGTCGCTGCGGAGCGCTGCTTGAAGAATACAGCACAGAGCCAGAACAGAAGCTTGAACTGGCACTTAGCGTTCCGCTGATCAAGCGAATTCCCAGCCTTATCGAAGTGATGATCGGCCTCGCCATTCTGGGAGTTCTGGCGGCTATTGCCATACCATCGCATCGCCCGGTTCGCGGCAGACATTCCCGGGCCAAGGCCTGTTTTGCCAATCAACGGGTTATTCTCGGAGCCGTCGAAATGTACAACATGGACAAAAACGAGATGCTGTGCCACGTTGACGAGGTGGCTATAGACATGCTCCTGGAGGGCCGCTATCTCAAAGCCAGGCCAAACTGCCCGAGCAACGGCATATACCATTCTACTGGCGACCTCAGTAAGGATGGTACTATCAGCTGCAGCATCCACGGAAACCCCGATAACCCACAGAATATGGACTCTTAACAAGTTTAGCGATGAGCATGTCAGAAAGCGCAAAACAAAGATGGGAAGAAACCGAGCGATTGCTCAGCCGTTTCGAGAACCCACGCACGGGAAAACCCGGGCCTGGTGACGTTCTCAGGCTTGGCGAACTATATACCGAGCTTATTTCAGACCTCAACAAACTGGCGGTTTCGG
>JAKJFO010000018.1:6649-37681 GCA_022704885.1 Candidatus Rifleibacteriota bacterium
CCCGCCGGCACGCGAACGCGTCAATCGTCTGGCTCTGCGAGCCTACGGCACCATTTATCATAGCAGAACCATGACATTTGCCGACCTGTTGAAATTTTTTCTGATCGGCTTTCCCGGCCTTGTCCGGCGGCGCATTCATTTTGTCGTTGCCAGCGCATTGTTATTCATAGCTGCTGCTCTGATAGGCTATCTGTGCATACATGAGAAGTCACGGCTGGTAGACCTCGCGGTGCCGCCAGTCGAGCAGCAGCGCCTCAAATCGCTGGCCATGTCGGCCAAACCCAACCAGCCGCATCCGCTGGCGCGCGAGGGTAATTTCGGGCTTTCCAGCACTATAATGGTCAATAACATCAGGGTTTCGATTCTTGCCTTCGCGACCGGCATCTTTCTTGGCATCGGAACCATCATCATTCTTATCAACAACGGCCTTATGCTCGGCGCCATGGCAGCACTTTACACCGATGCAGGGTTTGCCCGCTATTTCTGGTCGCTGATTCTGCCACATGGCGGCATCGAACTGGCCTGCATCTTCATCTGTGGCGCCGCCGGCCTGATTGTCGGCTATGCTCTGATCAATCCGGGTTCTTACTATCGCAAAGACTGGGTCGTAAAAGAAGGGCACGATGCAATCAAGCTGGTAATCGGCACTGTGCCGCTGCTTGTGCTTGCCGCGCTGATCGAGGCTTATATTACTCCGGCCTATTTGAGCCCTAACGCCAAGCTCGTCCTCGCAGCCTTCTTTTTTCTGGTGCTGATCGCATGGATGGGAATTGCGGCCAGAGAAGATCAGAGCTGAGACCGCATCTTGACCTGCAGATAATGTGATAGCAGTCGTGAATTGAGCTGCTGCGGAGTAATCAGCATGGTCGCAATACCGATTTTTTCGATATGCCGGCTCAAACCGGCCACGCGCTCGATCATGCTGCGCGCCACAACCTTGTCGTAGACGGCATCGACGCGATCCGGCACCGCATCGGCAATCTCGCGCAGCTTCGGATCGAGCACCGAAATTACTGCAGTCAGATGCTTGCGGCTGACCATCGGCGCTGCGGCCAGCATCTTGCTGACTGCTTCGCCGGAGGTGAGATCAGTGACGACCATGAGCAGGGAACGGCGCAGACGGGTCGCACTGATGGCACGCAGCACGGTCTCGTAATCGGGTTCGACGCGGTTCGCCGCAATGGCATAAAGATGCCTGATATAACTGTAAAAATGTGATTTTCCTCGACCTGGCGGCAGAAAGAAGTGAATACGGTCTGAAAAAGCGAGCAGACCGATGCGGTCGCCCTTTTTCATAACCTGATAACCCAGAATCAATGCCGAATTTACTGCATGATCGAGCAGCGTCAGATTATCGACGACCGCTCCCATCGAGCGACTGCAGTCGATGACAACCAGCACCGACTGGTTCACTTCCGACTGAAATTCGCGGGTGATCAGCTTGTTTTTGCGGGCACTGGCCTTCCAGTCGATACGCCTGAACTCATCACCTTTGACATATTCACGCAGACTCTCGAAGTCGCTGCCACAACCGCGGCGGCGCTCGGTCACGAGGCCGGCTTCCGCCAGCTGCCCGCGCTTCATCCGCAAATCGAAGCGCGAAATTGCGGCGATATCAGGGTAAACCTCGACCTGACTCGTTTCGCCGTATTCCTGCTGAAATACGACAAGTTCGAGCAGACCGCGAAACCTGATCACCGTGCGATTGAAATAATAACAACCCCGGCGCAATGGTCTGACGAAATAGGCAAAACTGCTGCTGGTGCGCTGGTCAAGTTCGAGCGCCATATTTCGACCACTACCTGAAAATTCGGCCGGGAACTCATCGACGACCTCAAGGCTCAGATGTCGATGCGAACTGTTGGTTACTACTATTTCTATCTGGTTGTCACGACCGATAGAGAGCTTGCGCGGCATACGCCGCTCGACCATCAGATTTTCGGGACGGGGTGAAATGGCTATATCGGTGATCACCAGCAGAAACACCACGAAATTATAGACAAACCAGAAGGAAAATGCGCCTGAATGGGTTTTAACCAGCATCAAAGGCAGGGTTCCAAACAGCAGTAACAGAATGACTCGCGTCGTGACGACCACCTGACCACGATAAAACATCTCGCCCAGAGCCGGCAGCTCAGGACTGCCTATCCGCCAGCGCTTGAAAAGATAGGTGACCAGAGCGATCAGCAACGCCAGAGGCACTATGACAAAAGGCATCAGCGCCGCCAGTATGCTGCCGATAGTCAGCACCAGCCCGTCTCTGATCTGAACGCGACTCTTTTCCTGATTCACCTGGGTACCTTTACGCGGCCAAGAACGGTGTTCAAAGCAGTGTCTGCATTTATGCCCTCGATCTCGGCTTCGGGTTTGAGAATAACGCGATGCCGCAGAACCGGACACACCACGGCTTTAACGTCATCAGGCGTCACGAATTCGCGGCCGTCCATCAGCGCAACGGCCTTTGAAGCCAGCAGCAGACCAATACTGGCGCGCACGCCGGCGCCGATCTGAAAATCTGCCCAGTCACGGGTTGCCCGCACGATGTCGGTAATATAGGCCACGACAGGCTCTTTTGTATGTACACGAGTGATCGCCTCGCGGCACTGCTTTATCTCTTCGATGTCTGCTACATGTTTCAACCCGACTTTTTTGATATTGTCAGATCTGAAACCAGCCTCGAAACGACCGAGAATTTCCCGTTCCGCCTTTTCTTCGGGGTAGTCGAGCATGATCTTGAACAGAAAGCGGTCCAGCTGGGCCTCGGGGAGAGGATAAGTGCCCTCGTATTCGAGCGAGTTCTGAGTCGCCAGAACCGTGAAAATCGGCGAAAGCTCGAAACAGTTGCCTTCGATGGTCACCTGGCGCTCTTCCATACACTCCAGCAAAGCAGACTGGGTCTTTGCCGGTGCACGATTTATTTCATCGACCAGAACCAGATCGCTGAAAATAGGCCCTTTGTGCACGTGAAAAGCGCCACTGCGTGCATCGAAAATATTGGTTCCGAGAACATCAGAAGGCATCAGATCGGGAGTCATCTGAATCCTGCGAAAGCTCGCGCCAATTATCTCAGCTGCCGTCTTTACCGTCAACGTCTTGGCAGTACCCGGCACACCCTCCATCAAAACGTGCCCTTTGACCAGAAGCGCTGCCAGCATAAGACTGACCGTTTCGTCCTGGCCGATAATAACCTTGCGTATTTCAGTCTGAATTCCTTCAAAGATTTCCTTAACCCGCGCCAGTTCAATCATGGAGCTTAAGTTCCTTTCTTGCCCATTCCAGTGTCCGCACAACCCGCAACAGCAGTTCCGGCGAATCATTGCGGCGATTCAAAATCTCGTCGATATCTCTTTCAATACGGCTCAGCCTGTCGGCGACCTCGACATTGCCCTCTCTTACTGCCGCAACGATCTCGCGCAGCTGTGCCATAGAATCGAGACCATAGCGCTTTATTGCCGCAGCAGCAAAGCCGTAGAGAATCTCCGAAAGCGCATAACAGCTGTTGTTGCCTTCGGCAAGCATGCGCCCGATACTTCTCACATAGGAAACGTTGCGCTGGCCCTGATCGACGAGCGCAACCGGCCGACCAAACCGCCGACCGGTCGAGATAAAATAAACGGTAAGAGCCACCAGCATCTGCAAAAGCACCCAGCTCACCGGGTTTGCCTTGAGCAGACTCCAGAACGAGAGATGGTCGAACTTCTGCCGTGCCGTGTAACTGAGGCGATCTCTGACCATACGCCGACCGCGCGCCTTGATATAACTTTTCGGAAAAGCATCGAAAATCGCAAAGCTTCTGTCGGAGGCCATGTGCTCAACCAGTCGCGTTATCAACGTCAGGTTATCGTGCTTCTTCAAGCCTTTGCCGGTCAGATAGTCAGAATGCCCGATAACCATCATCCTGCCACTGCCGCGAAATGACATCAGAATATTGCTGCCATCCATCGGCTCTGGCATAACCGAGAAAAAGCTCATGCCAGGCTGTCTGTGCAATCCCTTGCGATTTGTACTCAAAGTCTCGATCTCGTCGAGATAAGGCAGACGCAGCATAAGATCTTCCGGCAGATCATTCGCATGCACATCTCTGGCAATTCCGACATAACGGTCAAGCGCATGATCGTCTGGCAGCAGAAACACCAGGTTGCCACCACTGCGCACCCAGCCAAACAGACCGCGCAACGTCGCCTGATCGATGGCCGAAGGCGGGTCGATTACCAGCAGAAGCCCATGTTGCGCAGGCACTCCTCTGACGAATTCTATTTTGTAGCCAAGCTCGAGAAAGTAGTAATAAAGCAGCGGCAGAGGCTTGATGTAAAAACTGGTCACCGCAGGTTCTTCGACCAGGTCTGGCCCGCCGTCTTCAGAAATCATCACATTTTTTTCGGTCTGCGAGATGGAGAAAAGGTTTATACCCCACATTGCGAAAATGAAGAGACAGAGAAAAAAGATCGAATAGCCTCGAAGCAGATCGAGTATTTTGCGGTCATTCATCTTCTGAGCTTCTCCAGATCGAGGTAAAATGCCTTGAAAAGTTCGAAATCTTTCTTACCCGGGCTCTGAAAACCATAAATCAGGCGATCGAACAAAGCCATGGGAGCGGCAAATAGCGAATGCAGCTCACGCTCCATCATCAGCCGGCGCAGATATTCACCGTTGGTAAGGCTGTCCTGGTAACTGATCGCACTGCGAGTCTCGAGCAAAATCAAAGAACCAATAGTCAGCAGACGTATGGCTTCAGAGTAATTTCCCTTCTCTGCTGCGTTCATAGCGTTCTCATATATCGATTCGCTGCGCAGTCTTTCCGGCGGCAACCGCTTTTCCTCAAGCATCATTTTCGACTGTTCGCCAGCAATCTTTTTTCTCGTATTTCTGATTATCAGAAAAAAGATAACAACAAAACCCACTATAACAGCCACTGTCATAAGCCAGAGCATAAAATTGGCGGTGCCAGTGGGAGGCGTTTTCTTTGGGCGCGGAGGCGGCCTGAAAGGCTGCGGCTTTTTAGGCGGTGGAGGAGGCGTTGACGGCCTGGAATAAGCTGGAGCGGATGGTTTTACAGCTGTCGACTGTTGACCAGCCGCTACCGGGCGTGTTGAATCTGGTGGCTTCGACACGTTCGACATCTGAACAGAGCCGGCAGCATGACTGGAGCTCCCCTGCGACGATCGCGAAGTCCCGACACTGCCAACCGCAGAGCCGGCAGCAGAGAAACCGGTATTATGATGGCCGCCGCCGCCGCTCGAACCGGCAGTCCCGACACCTCCGCCAGAATGAGCCGATGTCCCGAAGCCCGGAACCATTCCCCCAGAACCAGTACCGGCAGATGTTGTACCCCCGCGAACTGAACCGCCTGCCCCGCCTTCTTCAGACGGCGCCACACTTATCAGGCTTATTGCCTCACCGGGCTGACCGGCCACAATACCACTGCGACCACACCATTCAAGCCCGGACTCCCACACGGCATCTCCAGAAAGCTTTATTTCGCTGGTTCTGGCGATAGCCCGGTCGAGCGCATCTACCATCTCCTGGCGGGAAACGGCATTTTCCGCATAAGTAGTGCGAAATTCATTCTGCAGACCATTCAAAGTATCGACAAGGTTCACGAACAGAAGCCTTCGCCGCGCATCGGCACTTTCAGTCGCCATCGCCTCGCCAACACCGGCAACCCATCGCAAATCCACCATAAACAGCCGCTCGCCATCTCTGACGCGCGTCACTTCGGAAATTCGTGTCAACAGGTCATCAGCTGAAGCATTCAGGCTATAGTCTTCCTGATTCGACATGGCCGTCTGCAGATGCCTCGTCAGCAGCATAAAATCGTCTAAAGTCGTTTCCTCCGCAGCCAGAGGCGACACCAGCAGCATCAGCATCAGAAGCAGATATTTCATAGACTCCCCGGCTCCATATTCAGCCTCGCCAGCAATATTCGAAAGCCGATCACAAAAGGATCGATAAGGGCATCTGCCGCGATTAAAAAACCAAAGAAAAACAGCCCAGGCCAATCCAGAACATCTGCAAAGCCGAGCATCCAGAAAAGACTTAGCGAACTCCCGACAACGACCAGATACAGGCAGGCCAGCACAGCGCCCAGTTTGAGCGCAAGCCAGAAATTCCCTATGTACCCGGAACGCCAGATTACCTTAGCATCAGGGTTACGCAACATGATTCTTGTCGCCGCTGTACAGGAAGAACCGACCCAGACCATTAACCACACGACAAACAACATGGCCGCAGGCCAGAGACTTAGAACCACCCCAAGATACCAGCAGTAAAGCGCCGACAGAACCGACGCGTAGAGCATGCCCTCCAGGAGGCCATCCCATACCATGTCCCAATATGCTGCTGTTCTGCTCACCCTCACCGCCTGACGACGCATGCTGTTTTCTGGAAATCCCGACAGAAAAGCGACACCGGTAGAATTCCAGACCAGAGGGCGCCACAGCAGTTCGTAGAAAAAGAGCAACGGGCAAACACCCCAGGGAGATCTGAACAGCTCGACCAGAAAGGAAAAATAGAAGCAGAGAAAAATCAGCGTCACCATGGCGAACTTCGGAATGGAAAACAGAAACGAATCAATCACCACACCCGAAAGATTTCGCCGCAATATGAACACGACTTCGTCGAGCAGCTGATAAAAATTGGTTATCGCAAAAGTCTGCGCCAACGGCTGGGCCTGTTGCTGCCCTCTCAAAATCAGGCCTTTTTTTACAGACTCACCGCAGATGCGCCGGGCTGCTGCCGCAACCACCTGGTCAGAATCGCCGGTCAGAGAAGCGGCCACCTGAAAAGCACGCAATCCACCAAGCTGCTCGAGAAAAGCCATGGCCTGGCGCCGGCGCGGCGGCTCGCCGCTTTCAAGATTGAGCAATGAAGCAGCAAAACGCTGATCGGCTGTATCTGATTGCGGCAAAGTCATTTAACCCGACCGTCCTCGGTTCTGATAACCACTGTTCCGGCAAAAAGATCGCCGATGCGCTGATGTCGGTCGGTTATCAGCACCGAAAAGACGCCCGCCATAAACAAAAAAGGCATGAAATCGGCAATTCGCAGAAAATTGCGCAGTAACGAGCCGAAAAGGCGGATCTTTTGACCGTTCAACGTAACCACTCTCAGACCATGCGCCTTCTTTCCAGGTGTCTGACCATTGCTGTACAATTCGTAAAAAGTATAATATCCGAAGACTGTCAGGAAAACCACGATCAGATACAGCCCCTGCGCGATTCCAGCGTGATAAATGATGCTGTTACGCATATGGTAGTTATCCAGCGCCATTATAAACACGATATGTTCAACGAACAGAATTACGATCTGTACCACCAGATCATGAACGAATGCCGTCGCCCGGCTGAACATACCGGCCAACGGCACACGAATCTCAGCGTTTTCAGGCGTATGGATGACAAGTTCCTGTGGCAAATTACTGTTCTCCCAGCACCTTCAGCGGTCGTTTCATGCCATACCTCCGCACAGGCGGTTGCAGATTATGCCGGTCGTCACTCTGTCCAGAATGCGAATTCATTACCACATGGCTCGGTAAAATGGAATCGTCTTCCGCCCGGAAACGTGAATATTTCTTTGGATATCCGGCCTCCCAGTTCGCTAACCTGCTCGTACATAGCCTCAAGATTGGCAGTGTAGAATACCAGAAGAATCGATCCGGCGGCCGGACTTGCAATTTTATCTGATTCATAGAATCCCCCCTTCATGCGACCGTCATTGAAGCATGAATAGGCCGGCCCAAAGTCTTCAAATTCCCAGCCCAGAAGTGCAGCAAAGAATTTCTTGGTGCCCTCGATATCGGATGTCGGAATCTCGATATAATCAATCATTTTTTCAGATTTCATTTCCTCCTCCTGTTGTCTCTACTTACAAAATTCAACAGCGATTCTGGTGCACACTGCCGCATTGTTACGGACCAGAGAAATGTTGGTCTGCAAGCTCTGACCGGCAGTAATTTCATTCAATCGCGCGAGCAGAAAAGGCGTAACCTGCTGCCCCTTGATGCCGCGAGTTCGTGCATCGACCAGAGCCTGCTCGATGCTGGCTTCGATCTTGTCGCGAGCCAGAGCATCTTCTGCCGGCACCGGGTTTCCGACCAGAATACCGCTTCGATAACCCATACTCAGGGAATTCTTGAAAACAGCTGCCGCTTCAGCAGCGGAATCAACCCTGACGGGAACTTTTATACCGCTGTCAGGATAGTAAAAAGCCGGCATCTCGTCTGTACAATAACCCAGAACCGGGATTCCCATGGTCTCCAGGTATTCCATGGTCAGTGGAATATCGAGAATTGCCTTGGCACCGGCCGAAACCACCAGAACCGGAGTTTCGGCAAACTCTCGCAGATCGGCAGAAATATCCATAGTCTCACCGGCTCCACGATGCACTCCGCCAATACCACCGGTAGCAAAAAAACGTACGCCGGCAAGATCAGCACAGATCATGGTTGCAGCGACTGTTGTTGCGGCATGGCGGCCACCAGCCATCAGATAAGGCAAATCGCGCCTGGAGGCTTTGGCAATGTTCTTGTCTGTCGCGAGAAATTCCAGTTCATCAGGAGCAAGCCCGATGTGAATTTTTCCGTTAAGTATGGCTATAGTTGCCGGTATCCCTCCGTTTTCACGGACCGTCTGCTCAAGCATTTTTGCCGTTTCAACGTTCTGAGGGTACGGCATGCCATGCGAAATAATTGTCGATTCGAGGGCAACAACCGGCTTATTTTCAGCCAATGCATCGCGAACTTCGCGATTGATGACGAGACTGTGCTTCAGCATTGATGTTCTCCTGACTACGAAGACCTGACCAGATAGGGACAGGTAAAATTAATACACTGCTCACTGCAGCTGCAGCGGCCAGCCACAACCATAACCGCCCAGTGCGGAATCTCATATTCACCACCGAGAGCTGCAATCGCCTGCTCGATGCTCTGTTTATCTGCCTCGGAAAGTTCCACATTATCGGATGCAAATTTCGAAGAATTACACCAGTAAATATAGGTTATTTCAGGCCAGTCAAGGGTTGAAAGTGTTGTATTCTGAACTGATCGGCATTTGTCGCAGACCAGGGTCAAATCGCTTCCAGCCGGCAACAGCTTTCTTCCGGCACAACCACACTCCCGGCAAGGGCCGGCAAATATGCGATAACCGGTAAGCTGCGGCCGGTCGGGCATCGGGTCTTCAGACTCACCGAAACCTAAAACAACTGGTTTTGATCTGGCTTCTTCCGGCATGTTCCCCTCTAAAACATTTTGAATAGCCTCATTCACTACTCTCAATCAACGGGCATGGCATAGCTGGAGCATCGTTTCAATTATAACCCAAATTCACAGATGAGTTCTATTATATTTTTCAGCTTGAATTAAACGATTGCAAATGCTTCAAATCCTGAAATAGCAATGCAACAGCTCAAAATCAGACCGCCCAGTATATCATATTCATGATAATAAAATTAAATCATCCGCCCTTTGTATATTACCTGCAAAAAATACTTTTAATCAACTACCTGGTGGACTCACAAATCTCCGAGAATCCTGGCGCCAAAGCATCTGAACCGGTCGAACCGCTCTTTCCTTGTCGGGCCGACATAAACAGTTCGGCGCAAAAATTCCCGCCATAAGATCTGACGCCCCACTTTTTATCGCGCGCCTGCCTCCTCTTTTTTTGTCACAGAAAACCTTTAGCAGTAAAGTTAGTGCAGGCTGATCGAGCAACCTTCTCTGAATTCTGCGTGCCGCCAGCAGCCATAGCGGAGAATTCTACCCTGCGATGTCTGCCTGTCAAAGTTTAATCTTAAAGGCAACTACGAATAAACGAACGCCAGACACCGATCGTTCAAAAAAAAATAATCGGCTTCTGATTTTTTTTGGCAGAGAATTGAATTATGACAGGCGATCATTCGAGCTCGAAATCAAATAATGCCAACAGCACCAACCCGATCATATAAATTAATATTTTTAACATTTCACAATACTCACGAATCGCCAAATCTCAAAATGACTGAAAATCGAGTTAAAAACAAATCTTTATTTATTATCTGAACATCGCCTGCCGAATAATCCAGTGTTTTTCATTTTATAAATAAATCTTTTTTTATTTTATTAGATCTTTAATTTATATTTCTAGACAATTGAATCAAGACAACCCTGTTCAAAATCAATGAATATTGCCATATCAAAGCCCGGCATTGTGAATTAACCAGCTGAATCGATAAAGAAAAACGGCGGCTCTGCAAGGTTCTTGCAGAGCCGCCGCAGCATGCTCAAATCATTTATTATCTGCGCCTGGAGCCAATTCTCCTGGCAAGAATATCATTAACACGATTGCTGAGCTCTGATCCAGAGCCGGCATAGTAGGGCACGAAGCTGTGTTCGGTCGAAACTGCGCTGTTCAAATCAGTCTTTTCTGATACTGTCTCAGTAACAACCACAGACCCAGAGACCTCTTCGCGAACCTCATCAACAGAAACATCTTCAGCAGCGGCGCCAGATGTCACGACAGCAGGAGAAACGTCGCTCAGCACCGGCCTTGGAGTCGCAAGCTTCTCAGAAAGAGCTGCTACAGCATGTCGCATCCTGTCGAGAACCTCAGACCTTCTTGCCAGCATGGCCTTCTCGATTTCAGGATCCTTTTTAACGGCTGCAATACGACTGCCGCGAAGCCTGCTCATTCGCGCAAGCGCTGTCATAAATGGTTTTTCTGACGACGCTTCGACCGAAACAGGCTGTTCCAGATCTTCAGAAGCGCCAGATACGACAAAATCAGGTAATTTAGCGGTTACAGTCAGCAGCCTGATCTCTCTAGGCTTTTCTACCGGCACGATTACAACGTGGCCATCGCTGAAATCAACTTTAAGAGGGGTGTTAAACCAATTCCATTCCGGCGGAACAACAGTCTCATCTTCTTCGATTCTGCTTGCCTTTTTGCGTCTTACAGACTTCTTCTTCGACTCTACCGAATCTTTAGGCTCATTAGAAGAGGTCGCTACCACCACAACAGGCTCAACAACAGCCGCCACAGGCTCAGAAACCGGGACAACCTGAGCAATCGGCTCAACAGCAGGAGCATTTGAATCTTCAACCTCTGATACTGGCTCTACCACTGCCGACGAAACAGCTTTTTCTGATTCAGAAACAGGGTTTTTAGCAGCTGCGGGCTTGGAGGACACCGCTTTGTCGACTGCCTTAGCCTTCTTTTCTCTGGAGCCAGCAGCTGGCGGCATTGCAGGGGCTTCAATCATTTCGGGGAGCCTGGCAGGCTTCAGCGCTATCGGTTTCTGCTTTTCAGATTTTACGACAGGTTCAGAAGCAGAATTCTCATCAGCAGCAGACACTTCAGTCTTCTGGATCTCTGGGGCGTTTACCACTTCAACAGCAGCAACGGTTTTGGCCTTCTCGATTTTCTTGTCGAGCGACTCTCGCGATCCACTTTTGCGCGCGGTCGGCATCGCTGGCGGCATCACCGGTGCTTCTAGAGCCACAGCAGCTCCACGAAAAATTTTATCAGACCATAGCTGAACCGCCAGAAAGCTGGCTGATAATATCAATAACACGCCCAGAGCCATTAAAAATGGCAGGCCGGGCTGCCTTTTAAGCAATCTCATCGGTTATTTCCTCCCCTGGAGAGGGTAGCTTGCGAGATTTCCGATTCAGCACAGACATAATTAATCAATATCATCATTTTGTCAAAAGAATTTCGACAAAACAGATGGATCATTAAAAAATCCAGCTTACGGAGCAGACAAAAACCTGCAAAACCTCAGAGCGAACCCCTTACAGGCGAGAACATTTCAAGAGCACGTCTGTACTCTATTTTTTCATACGTTCAAGATACTCACCAGTGCGGGTATCGACTCTGATCACTTCGCCAGCTTCAATAAACATGGGTACAGTAACAACATGACCGCCAGCGCAAACTACCGGCTTATTGGTGCCGCTGGCTGAATTTCCCCTGACGTTGGGCGGAGCCTCGATGACTTCAAGTTCTACCGATGGCGGCAATTCTATACCAATCGCCTTGCCTTCGTAAACCTTGACGTAGAGTTCCATCTGCTCTTTCAGGAATTTCGTCTGATCTCCAAGAATGTCGAGTTCCATTTCCATCTGTTCGTAGGACTGCGTGTCCATGAAATGCAGGAAATTGTCAGATGCATAAAGATACTGCATCTGTTTGGTTTCAACCGTCGCCTCATCGACCTTTTCAGTTGTCTGATAGCGCTGCATGAAGATAGAACCCGTCTTGAGACTCTTCAGTTTGGCCTGAGCCATTGCCCGCCAGTTACCTGGACGAACGAACTCAACATCTATCACCTGGCACAATTCGCCGTTATAGATGATTACCATACCTTTTCTCAGGTCATTTGCCGTTATAGCCATACATATCTCTCCTGGCTGGAATTTTATCGGCAGATTATAACATAACTTGAACGATAAGTTGTAAAAAATCAGCCAACTCCAAAGATTTTTGCCAGGCAGGCTTCAATATCACATATTTAGTAATGCGCAAAAACGCTTGGCCATAAAACCGATTATCATATTAATAATTATCAAAATAATAAAAAATATTGTTATTATTACTGGTTTATTGATAATAAAACAGCAATGTTTTTGTTAAATTCGGCGGTTTTTATTTCAGAAGTAAGGTGATATTTACCGATAATCTTGAGAGATCCACAGACAATCGACTACTTCTGCGAAATATACGCAGCGGCACAATAATAAGGAAACAGGAGGCAAATTCCTTGCTCACCTACATTGCTCAAGGTCTTGTACAGGGTTTGACCGAATTTCTGCCAGTATCGAGTTCGGGCCACCTGGCATTGATGCAGCATTTTTTCAAATTTGAAGACCCTGACGCCAACCTGCTCACGACCGTCGCGTTACATTTTGGCACCCTGCTGGCCGTCATCTATTACTTCCGCGCCGACCTGCTGCCCTATCTCACGCCGGCAGGCTGGCAAGACACTGGTCGGCGCAGAATTGCATTGCTGGTAATCGCCGGCAGTGTGCCAACTGCAATCATAGGCCTCGTCTTCAAAAAGCAGTTCGAGGCATTGTTCGCGAGCCCGCTCGCCGTCAGCATCGCTCTTTTTATCACAGCCGTTCTGCTGCTGACCTGCGAAAAACTCAAACAAACAGAAAGCCAGCAGACTCTGGAAAAACTGCCCTGGTGGAAGTCAATCGTTGTCGGTCTGATTCAGGGACTGGCAGTCACCCCCGGCATCTCACGTTCTGGATCGACCATCGCAACCGGTCTTTTGCTCGGCCTCAAAGGCGAAGACGCTACGCGATTTTCCTTCCTGCTGATGATTCCAGCGGTTGGCGGCGCAACTCTGCTTAAGGTGAAAGATCTTGTGGAAAGCGGGCTTCCAGAATCCATACAGGCTGGCGGACTGGCTCTTGGCACTCTGATTGCTACAATAACCGGGTTTCTCGCCCTCAAATTACTTGTTTATATGGTTAAGCAGCAGAAACTCTCGTATTTTGCCTATTACCTGTTCTGCGTTTCGACGATCAGCATGATTCTGATTCAATTTGCCGGAAAGTAACAAGGAAACCAAGATGAGCAGCAAAAAAATTCTACTGCCGGAGCCCGGCATCAAAGATCGAACCAGAAGTCGAAAGCCTGCAAACGAAACAGTAAAGCGACGCCCAAAAGCGACTGTCAGACAGGGTAATACCAGGACTCTGCCAACAACCATTGACGCCCGGCAACGCAGTGAAGCAACCGGCCTGGTACTGGTAGGAGTGAGTGCTTTCAGTCTCTCGCTGCTTCATTATCTGAGCTCTTCCAAAGTGCCAGGCATAGTCAACACCTTGATGGTATATCTTGGAATGGGTGTATACATACTGCCCGCCATGATCGGACTGCTCGGCATACAGCGATTTCTCGAACGACCATTCACCAATATTGGCTGGCGCCTCGCCGGAATTGGTGGAGTAATGTTTTTCGGACTTGGCCTTCTCGGCCTTGAGGGCGGAAAAGCCGGAGTATATGCACTCGGCCTGTTTTCCGGAATTTTCGGACCGATTCCAAGCAAGGTTCTGTTCAGTTTTCTGCTGCTGTCTTCGATGATTTTCGCTCTCGACATTCTTTACAAAGATCTGCTGGCAGCCTCTTTGATCATCGCCAGTCTTACCACAAGATTCGCATTTTTCTGCTGGGAAGTAACACTAAGTCTTTTGGCCATGGTCATTGGCGCGGTCAAAACGACGGCAGACCTTATGGCAGCAGTTTACGGGCGCGCCAGACAGTTCTTTACCGAACAGGATATCGATCCGGCAAGACAGCTTGGCCGCCTGTTGTCTTTCAAACCCCGGGCAGCGGCCGAACCAGCCGGCGAACTCGAAGACATCGATGACGAAGACGAACCGGCACCCAGCCGACCCGTCGTAAGCCGCGGTGAAGAAGAAGAGGCGACAGTGATACCGGTGCCAAGGCACTGGCAGGACAACATCGAAACTCCTGACAACAAAACGCCAGGCACTGCCGGCGAGAGCTTCCTGCAGTTTCAGGTCAGCCAGATCACCAGTCAGTGCTTCATAGTAGACGCTGGAATCAATGCGAGTTTGACCACTCCCCCACCCTCTCGTAACGATGAACCTGAAGACGAAGAAGAATTGCGAGTGATGGTAAGCTTTGAGGATGATGAAGAAAATGATTCGTCAGACTCAGCCTCAAATAATGAAAACAAAGAGGATTCGGTACACAGTGCCGCTTCCGAAGAGGTTTCCCATGAAACAGAAATCGATGAAGAGCCTGTTTGTCTTGAAGACAACCTGATCGATCAGGAAATCAAGTCAGACAAATATGCACAGACAAATAAAAAGCAGAAAGCCATTTCAGAAGTACAGCTGCCGCCGATCGAAATTCTCAGGACGCCAGAGCCAAGAGCCAATCAGGATACTCGCTCAGAACTCAGCGAGCGCTCGGCTTTTCTGATTAAGACACTCGAAGAATTCGGCATAAAAGCGTCAGTAACCAACATCATCGAGGGCCCGGCCGTATCTCGCTTCGAAATCAAACCGGCACCCGGAGTAAAAGTTTCTCGGATTACCGGCTTGATCGATGATATCGCACTGGCGCTTGCCGCTCAGGCTATTCGTATCGAAGCACCCATTCCCGGCAAATCCGCGCTGGGAATCGAAATCCCGAATCCCAAGGCAACTCCGGTATATTTTTATGACCTGCTGAAAAATGAGAAGTTCGGAAAAAATCCGATTCCGCTCAATCTGGCTCTCGGCGTGACCATCGAAGGCAAGCCCGTGCTGGCAGATCTTTCTGAAATGCCGCATCTGCTGATCGCCGGCTCAACCGGCTCTGGAAAATCGGTATGTGTCAACACGATCATTGCCAGCATACTGTTTCAGGCGAGAGCGGATCAGGTTAAGTTTGTGATGATCGACCCCAAAATGGTCGAACTGTCTTCCTACAACGGAATTCCGCATCTCATTGCGCCGGTAGTAACCGATCCGGCCAAAGCATCGGCAGCTCTCATGTGGGCGGTCGAAGAAATGACGCGGCGTTACGAGATTCTCGCTGAATGTGGCTGCAAGAAGATTTCGACCTACAACGAAGAAATTGAGCGACTCAGAGAAGAGAATCCGGAGCTCGAACCGATGCCATTCATCGTCATTGTGATCGACGAACTGGCCGATCTGATGATGACCGCCTCGGCCGAGGTCGAAGGTTCGATCTGCCGTCTCGCCCAGATGGCACGCGCGGTTGGCATGCATCTGGTCATTGCGACGCAGCGCCCGTCAGTGAACGTGCTGACAGGTCTGATCAAGGCAAATCTGCCGACGCGCATCGCCTTTTCGGTGACATCGGCGATAGACTCGCGAACCATTCTCGACGCCAAGGGCGCTGAGCGACTGCTGGGCAAAGGCGACATGCTGTTCATTCCCAAGGGGCGGAACAAGCCGCTGCGACTGCAGGGAGCTTACGTTTCCGACCGTGAACTCATGGATCTCATCGACTTTGTCAAGCAGCAGGGCCAGCCAGAATACATGGACATAGCCCCGACCCGTTCAGATGACGACGAAGACGGCTATGAAGACGAGGAAGACGCTGGCGGCGACGCTGACTCTCCGCTGATACAGCAGATATTGAAGTATCTGGAAACTCAGGAAAAAACATCAACCAGTATGCTTCAAAGAAAGTTCAGAATCGGTTATAATAGGGCGGCCAGAATTATGGATCAGCTTGAAGAAAAAGGACTGGTCAGCCCAATGGATGGAGCAAACAAACGCAGAGTTCTCATCGGAAGGAGTAATACTCAGGTATGACCAAGGAAATATGCCCTTTTCTGGGTAAACTGAGAGAAGACAAAAACCCGGAAGGCGGCTGCATTCAGGAACAGTGCATGTTTTACCATGCGCAGGATGCACGCTGCATTTTCCTGGAGATCGGCACCGCTTCGCGCGAGTATCTCGATTCGCTCAAAAAGCTGGCCGAGCAGAACGAGCTGGTGCTGATGAAAGAACGGGCCAGCCTGTTCTCTGACGATGAGAAGCAGGAGCGTGTCAACCTGTATATCAGCCAGGCAAGCATCTACAAGAACAAGGGGATGCTTGAAAAGGCACTGCTCGACTTCAAGAAAGCCGCTATTCTCGATACGCAGAATCCGGTGGTTCATAAGGCTCTTGGCGACATTTATTCGGTTCAGGGCATCTTTGATGAATCGATTTCATCTTATCGCCAGTGCCTGAAGAAAGAACCCGAAGATGGTGAAACCTGGATCAGATTGATTCTTCAATACAGAGCTCTGTGTTCCAGTATGCCCGACCGCGAGCAGCGCTTTCAGGCACTAATTGAAAAACTGCGTGAAGATCTGCGTTCGATCGAAAGCGAGTCGATGGCAAACTGCATTATGGGTAATGCCTATCTGATACTTCACTCACAGGACAACGAAAAGTTCATCGAACAGCGCAAGGAAGCCCTGTTAATGATGGAACGCGCGCTTGAAATCAATCCGAAGAACCTCTGGGCTCATCTTGGCGTCAAAGATCTGTATATTTATGACGGCCGCTATGACAAAGCAGTCGACCAGCTGCTCGAAGCCCTCGACCAGATCAGCAACGATCCGCGTCTGAACTTCGAGCTCGGCGAATGTTATCTCATTTCGCAGGCTGAGCATGCCATGATCACAGAAGAAGCTCTGTCGAGTGCGCACAGCAGCTACCGCCGCGCCCTCGAACTCAGCCCCGGCTACGCGCCTGCCTACTTCCGCCTTGGCTACATCAGTGAGCAGAAGGCCAATTACGATCAGGCCATCGAATATTACCAGCAGGGGCTCAACATCAACCCGACCAACGTGTTTGCGCATTTCAGACTCGGCAGCATTCATCTGCTGATGGGAATGCTCGAGCTCGCAATCGCCAGGTTCCGCGAAGTTATCGACCTTTCGCGCAACCGTACCCACGACGTCTATCAGGAAGGTTACCTGTTCAACAAACTGCGCTTCTTCAAGGAAGCCAATGCTCTCGGCGCCTGGATAGAGCTCGGCAAGATCTACGTAAAACGCCGCCAGTATGAAGAAGCTTTCGAAGCCTTCGAAAAAGCGCTTGAAATCGACAAGTCAAGTCCGCTGGCAATCATGAACCAGATCGATCTCTACCGCATCAGAACTTTCGACAGCAAAGATACCGAAACGCTTTACAGCAAGTTCATCGAGCAGTATAAGAATTCTGCCATGGTCGACTTTCAGAATCCGGTCGCGCACTTCGCTCTGGCTTATGCCTGCCAGGTGCTGCCCTCGCAGCTGCCTGAAAAGCAGGAGGAGCGCCTCGAAGAAGCTCTCAACGGCTACCAGATGGCCATCAACCTCACTCCCGATTTCAAGTGGGCATACTGGGGCCTCAAGAACTCTTATCTCACAACTGTCGAGAATGCGACACCCCTTTTCGACCAGGCTCTCGAAGCCTGCAAGCTGGTTACCGAACTCGACCCGGAAGACCCGCGCGCCTACTTTGAAACCGGCGACGTCTACCGCAAAATGGGCAATCTGAGCAAGGCTTATGACTATTTCGCTCAGGCCGCCGAAAAAGACAAGACCTATATTCCGGCTTACCTGCACATGGCCGAAATCAAGTATACGGAAAAGCACGAAGAAGAAGCGATCAAGCTTTACCAGAAGGTTATCCGCATCAACCCGAACTTTGCTCAGGGTTACTACGAACTCGGCCGCGTCTATCAGGACATCAAGGAAACCGAGAAAGCTCTCGCCAACCTGCGCAAGGCTGTAGAACTCGATATCGACTACACCGAAGCCCACTTCGCCATCGGCCGTATCAGCTTCGAAGAGAATCAGGACGAAACCGCCAGAATCAGGCTTACACGAACTATCGAACTCGCACCCGAGCATTATCAGGCCCGCTATTACCTCGGACTGCTGCATCACCGCAATGGCCGTTTCCAGCAGGCTGTCGACGAACTTGGCAGGGCAATCGCTCTGGCGCCGGAACCATCACGGATTCAGTTCGATCTTGCCAGACTCTATGCTGATTCAGGCAACTGGCAGGAAGCGAAGAGCATACTTGAAAAGGTTCTCGAGCAGGAAAGCACATTCATCGACGCAATCATTCTTTACGCACACACTCTCGAACGCCTTGAAATGCTCAAGGAAGCCGAAGAAGAATATCTGCGCGCGATCGAACTGCAACCAGACGGACTGCCGGCACACGAAAACCTGGCTCACCTCTACGAAAACACCAACCAGATATATAAGGCTGAAGACGAATTCAGAAAAGTCGTCGAAATCAAGCCTGACCACGTTCCGGCTCAGATGGCTCTGGCCAAGATTTACATTATCCGTGACCTGCACGACAAGGCGCTCAACGCTCTGCATACAGTAGTAGACATCGCGCCCGAAATTTTCGAAGCACATCTTGAACTCGGCCGAATCTATCACCATCGCAATGCTCTCGAAAAATCGGTAGAATCTTACAAGAGCGCCATCAAAATACGTCCTGATGCGCCGCAAGCCCATGTCGAGCTGGCTGAAGTCTATCTCGACCAGGAGAAGAGCGGCAAAGCCATCGAAGAATACAAGCTGGCTCTCAATATCGACCCGTCATTGAGCGAAGCGCTTGCCAGCCTTGGCGATCTCTACAATATGTCTGAACAGTATGAACTGGCCGGCAACTGTTATCGCCGTCTGGTCGAAATGGATCCGCAGAATCACTCGGCCCGCTTCCGGCTGGCTGAAACCTGCTACCACTGCGGCCAGCTCGAAAAGGCACTCGACGAGTATCTCAAGGTCGCCGAAATCAACGAAGAGCGCACCGACGCGCTTATCCGCCTCGGCAAGATCTACGCCTCCCTCGAAAAGTGGGAAGAATCGGCAAAGTACTACGTGCGCGTGTTCGAAACCGACCCGCAGAACTCGATGATTCACCTCGAACTCGGCAAGGTCTACGACCACCTCAACCGCCTGACCGACGCACTGCGCGAATTCGAAGCTGCTCTCGAACGTGAGCCTAACAACCCTGAAATTCTTACCCATATCGGCCTCATGCATCGAAAACAGGGCAATCTCGATATGGCGATCGAACGTTTCAGCCGGGCGATTCAGATCGACGGCAGCAATCCGGTGCCGCACCGCGAACTGGCCATGGCCTATATCAACAAGGGCCGCGTCGACAAAGCGATCGGCGAGTTCAAAGAAGCCCTCAGATACGAACCTTCCAACATCGCGGTCAACATCGAGCTGGCCAAGGCTTACGCCAGCCAGGGCATTATCGATGAAGCAGTCGATGCTTACCGCCAGGTTATCAGTCTCGATCCCCGCAATGCCAGCGCACATTTCGAACTCGGTCTGATCTATTCGACCCAGGGTCTCAATGACAATGCCATCGGCGAATTCAAGACGGTGATCGGTCTGACTCCTGACCATAAGCGTGCGCACCTCGAGCTTGGCCGTCATCTGCGCGATACCGGGCGGACCGACGAAGCCATCGACGAACTGCAGAAGGCCAGCCAGCTCGATCCTGAAAATGCCGTGATTTATTACGAGCTCGGCGATGTCTACTATCAACGCGACGAGTATCATGATGCGATGGGCAAGTTCAAGCGCGCCCTCGAGCTGCAGGATGACTACGTCGATGTCTACCAGAAACTCGGCACCATCCATCTGTCAATGGAGCAGTGGCAGGAAGCGAAGCAGTTCTATGAAAAGGCAATCGAGCTCGAGGCCGAGAACTATCTGGTCTACCGCGAGCTTGGCGAAGCCTGCGAAAAACTCGGCGACGTTCAGGGCGCGATCAACTCATTCGAAAAAGCGCTCGACTTCAAGCCGGGCGATCTCAACATCATATATCGACTCGGCGCCCAGTATAAGCAAAACAAGAGCTACGAAGCGATGGTTGCGCTCTATTCAAAGGCCGTCGAAGCCGCGCCCAAGAATGCGCTGTTCTTCTTCGAACTTGGGGAAGCATACAGCGGTCTTGGTCAGCAGAACGAAGCTGCTGCCAACTTCGAACAGGCGCTTTCTCTCAATGAAAATCTGATTGAATGCATTTATGCTCTCGGCGCCATTTTCTGGGAAAACCAGAACTACGAAAAGATGGTGCGTCTCTACAAGAAGGCGATCAACCGTTATCCAACCAACAGTCGGGCACATTTCGAGCTGGGCAAGGCCTATTACAAACAGCTCAAGGTGACCGAAGCGATTGAAGAATTCAAGAAAGTCATCAACCTCGATTCGAACCATCAGGAAGTTTATTTCGAGCTTGGCAAACTCTACATCGACAACGGCATGCTGGCAGAAGCCGCCCCGACCCTCGAAAAAGCGGTAGCGATAACGCCTGACAACGGCGAAGCGCATTTCCTGCTGGGCAAGGCCTACGAAGGTCTCAACGACAAGTCGAAAGCTACCGAAGCCTTCAAAAAGGCGCAGGGCCAGATGGAAGAAAATTATGAAGTCCTGCTCAAGATCGGGGCTGATTATCTCGAAAAAGAATCTTACGCAGAAGCTCTGCAGAATCTGCAGAAGGCCGCCGGATTCCCAGAAGCCGGTTCCACGGTTTATTTCCTGCTCGGCAAAACTTATCGCGCCATGGACAAAAAGGAAGAGGCGGTCAAAGCCTTTGAAAAAGCGGATGAACTGATGGAAGCCGAGGAGGGCGACGACTGATGCCAGCGTTGCGGCAACACAGAAACAGTGATATATATGACACAGCTAAGGAGACAGGCGAATGATTAACCGCTGGGAAATCCTTCTGGAAAAAGGGCAGACATACTACGAACTGCAGAACTACGAAAAAGCCAGCAAAACCCTCGGCAAGGTTCTCGAAGAAAAGCCGGATTTCGTGCCGGCCATGAAACTGATGGCTGACTGCTATCAGCATCTCGACAACAAACCCGAGGCGATCAAAACGCTTGAGCATATCATTTCGCTTTCGCCCGCTGACGCGCCGGCTCTCAACACGCTGGGCTCGCTCTATCTGCAGACCGGTCAGACCGATCAGGCCATCGAAATATACGACAAGGCGATCAGTCTTGCCCCCGACAATAAGGAACTGCAGTTCGATCTCGGACAGCTATATCTGCAACGAAACTCTTTCGACAAAGCCGAACAGCACTTCAATCGTGCCATTGGCCTCGATGGCAAATTTACCAGCGCCATCATCGAACTGGCGCGCCTGAAAATCACGCAGAACGATATTGACAGCGCAATTTCACTCTACCAGCAGGCAATCGAAAACGACCCCGAAAACGCCCGACTGCATTCAGAACTCGGCGAAGCCTATGAGTTCAACGGGCAGTATAACGACGCGATGATGGAATACAAAAAGGCCGAATATCTCGACCCCAACAATCCGGCCATTCATTTTAAAATCGCCAAGGATCTCGAAACGCGTGGAAAATTTGAAGAAGCGCTGGCAAAATACGAAGCGGTCAAAGAACTCGACAAAGGTAATGTCGAACTGTATTACCGCTGCGGCAAGCTCTATCAGCGCCTGGAAATGATGGAAGAAGCGCTCAGGGAATTCGAAAATATCGCCAGAATGAAGCCTGACTGGCTTGAAATTCGTTACGAACTGGCACGTCTTTATGGCGACAAAGGGCAGTATGACCTGCAGATAAAAGAATACGAGGCGATTGCGGCTCACGACACAAGTTCCAGCGAAATCATGAAAAGTCTGGCGGCTTCTTACGGAGCCAACGGCGATCTCGACAAAGCGATAGAATGCTACAAACAGGCACTTGAGTCGAATCCTGAAGATTACGACATTCTCGAGCGCCTCTATGAAATTGTTCAGGCAGGGGGTAATGCTGCGTTGTGCCTCGACGCGCTCGAAGCACTAAGCGTGAGCATCCCGGAAGACGCGGAACTGGCTCTGATTCTGGCACGAACTTATGGTGAGCAGGGCATGATCGAAGAAGCCAATGCCTATTATATGCGGGTTCTTGAACTCGATCCTGGACGCAGTGATATCAAAGGTGAGCTGCGCATGATTTACCGCAGCAAAGGCATGATCAACGAAGAAATCGATGCGATCAGCGCCCTGCTTGAAAACGACCAGGCCAACGTTGAACTGCTCAATGACCTGCAGGAACTCCAGATCGCCAGTGGCAGAGACCGCGAAGCGGTGGCCACTCTGCTGCGACTGCATCAGTTGACGCCGTCTTCGCGCTGGCTGAACACACTCGGTCCGATCTATCTCAAGCTCGGGTTCGTTTCAGAAGCGATCACCTCATTGCAGCAGGCACTGCAGCTGAATCCGGAAGACACCAGCCCGCACGAAATTCTGGCCGACATCTACAAGCAGCGCGGCATGAACGAAGAAGCGATCCGTTCATACAATGTCATCATCCAGCGCAACCCCGACAATCTCAAGGCTCATCTCGACCTTGGCGAACTATACCGAACACTCGGCCGCACTCACGACCAGATCGCCTCTCTCAAGCAGGCGATTTCTCTGGGTGCGCGTGACCCACGGCTTTATCTGGAACTCGGCAGCAATCTGCTGCAGGAAGGCGACAGCGAAAATGGCCTTTCTTACCTGCAGCAGGCAAGAGAACTGTCAGATCAGTCGCCACAGTTTCTCAACACACTCGTCGATATTTACCTGATGCGGAACTTTCATCAGGAGGCGCTCAATGAGCTCGAAAATCTGCGTCAGCAGACTCCTGAAGACATCAGTCTGTATATCAAGATGTCACGTATCTATCAGAGTCAGCAGATGTTCGAAGAAGGCCTCGAAGTGCTCAATCAGGCCCGAGTTGTGGCGCCGCAGGAACTTTCGATAACCCTTGAGATCGCGAGACTTTACATGTCATGTGAAGACTTCGCTCAGGTCATTGCAATCCTTCAGGAAGCACGCCAGACCAATCCTGGCAACAATGAGATCAGTTCAATTATTTCCGAGGCTTACGCCAGAACCGGCGACCACGAAATGGCGATAATGGAGCTCAAAACGCTTATCAGCAACGATCCCGCCAATACCATGGCACGCATTCAGCTGGGGCGGGTCTACTCTATCAGTAATATGATAGACCAGGCCAGTATGACCTTCAAGGATATCATCGCCGATGACCCCGAAAACCCGCTTGCCAGAACAGAACTTGGCTGTATTTATCTCAACATGGGCAAGTCATATAATGACAGCAGCATGATTGAAAGCGGCATAAACGAGCTCAAGACCGCCCTCAGAATTGACGAGAGATCGGTGAACGCGCACTACGAACTAGGCAGAGCCTACAATGACCTCGGCAAAGTCGATGAAGCCCTCAAGGAATTCACCAGAGTGCTCGAGCTCGACCCGCTGCACATACAGGGCAAAGAATATTATAATTCACTGGTCAACATAAAAGTCAGTTCACAGGCCAATGAAGGAATCAAGCAGGCGCGCATCTTTTCAGAGCGCGGCATGTTCAAGAACGCCGTGCTTGAATATGAAAAGGTCATAGAGATCCAGCCAGAAAATCAGATCGCCTGGTATGAACTTGGAAATCTCCATTTCAGTATGGAAAACTACGACAAAGCGCTTGAAGCCTTGGTTAAAGCAAAGGAAATAGACCCGGAACAGCCGGAGGTCTATATTTCTCTGGCGCAGACCTATATCAAGATTGAACAGCCTGACGAGGCTTCTATCGAGTTGCAGGAACTGCTCGGCATGGCGCCCGACCATTATAACGGCCTGTATATGCTGGGCAAGATCTTTCAGGACAAGGGCTGGGTCGATGAAGCCATCGAAAAATATGAGGCTGCCAATCAGATCGTACCGTCTGAACTCGACCCTGTTCTGCAGCTTGGCATTTTATATCGTGATAAAAATGATTATGAATCGGCTCGTGTCTGGTTTCAGAAAGTTATCGAAGTTGATGCCGGCAATATGGTTGCTTCTGATTTCTTTGCCAACCTTTCAGCCTCCCAGCGCAGTCAGGAAATCGACGAAGCTTTTGCCAAGGCCGCAGAGGCAGAGAAAGAAGGCGACGTCGACACTGCAATCATGCACTATGACAGCATCATAGACCTTGACAACCACAATCTCGACGCCCGTTTCAAACTTGGCTCACTCTATGAATCTAAGAACATGTTCGATGAGGCGACCTTCGAATATGAGCAGGCTCTCGGACTCGATAAAAACGCGCGCTACAAGGAACTGCCTTTGCGACTGGGTAATCTGCATATACGCAAAGGCAAAATCGTTGAGGCGGTCGAGGCTCTCACTACAGCCAAACACTATTTTCCGACTAATGTCGACATTAGAATTGAGCTGATCACCCAGCTCAAATTCAAGGCTCTCAACAATTTCAGCTCGCCTGAAGAACTGCAGGATTTCAATCGGTCGATCCGAACAGCAGTAGAACAGGGCCAGAACTATTGCGACTGGCTTGAGCTCGGGCTGTTCGTTTCAAAGGGTCTCGACAGCGAAATTGACGAAGAAACTGCGATCACTCAGTCGATAGAATGCTTTCAGAAGGTCCTCGAGCTTGACCCGGGCAACGTCTTCGCGATGACCGAACTGGCAAAGGTTTATCACCGCCGCAACATGCTCGCTGACGTCGAAAACATCTACAAACAGATTCTCGAAAAAGACCCGGAAAGCGCTTACGTGCACCGAAAACTGGCTGATCTGTATCAGAGTCAGAACCGCTATGCAGAAGCTCTTTCAGAACTGCGCCAGCTGCTCGAGATCGAACCTTCGAGCGGTGATTACCACATGAAGATAATCGACATCAGCAAGGAAATGCTGGCCAAAGCACAGGACCGCGACCGCCAGCTTGCTGCCCTGCTGAAGGATTACCAGGCAAAGGCAGAAGCCAACCCCAAGGATACCATGGCAAACTTCAGCCTCGGCTATGCTTTCATTACTCTTGGTTCCGGCTTTACGCCGACCGAAGAAGAACAGCAGAAAGCGGTATATTATTTCAAGCTTGCCAACAGCTGCGATCCCAACAATCTGTGGCCTTACTGGGGCTTGAAAATAGTTTACAGCAAGCAGTCGATTAGCGGCAAGCACATGTATGACGAGGCAATCGCCATCTGCCGCAAGGCGCTCAAGGTTGATGAAAACAGCCCAAGAGCACATTACGAGCTTGGTGAAGCCTACAACGAAAACTACCAGATCAACATGAAAAACGAAGCAATGCAGGAATACCGCAAGGCTATTCAGCTCGATCCAAACTATGTCGAAGCACATTTCAGACTGGCCAGCATCTATCGTGTTAAAAACATGTATGATCGGGCAAGCGAAGAGTACAACAAAGTAATCGAACTCGACCCGACCGGGCCGCTCGCCAATGATGCCAAAAGGTCACTCGTGCATATCGAGCGTTCCAAGGGCGAATCCTGATGTTCTGCAAAGACTGCCTGCTGCTCCCGCAGCAGGCAGTTTTTTTATGCGGCACTTGACCTGAGCGGCACATAATAGTATTATCTGCCCATTGGCCGAATTTCTGGCCTGATTTTGTGCACAAGGAACATCAGCTGTGAATAACCTCCGCAAATCCCTGCGAAATTTCAGACCCGCATTGATACTCAGCATCATGATGATGCTGTTCTTCCCATATTCTGTAATGGCAGTTGAATCTGAATACCAGGTTCCCGAAAACTCTGTCTCATACATGGCCCAGGCCAACACAACCAGCCAGCCATTCATGGCAGCTTCAGAACCTGCGTTATCAGGCTCAGATCGCAGCGAACTTGAACCAGCATTCACAACAGGACAGACAACCGGCAAAGTCCAGATCATTCCAGAGCCAGCAACTGAAAACAGCGAAACAGAAACTCTGCAGACAACTGAACAAAAACAGGACACGCCATTGTTCTCAGAGGCTCTGAGCAAAATGCAGCAAAGTCGGGCGCATCGACAGGCAGAAGCAGAGCGCCTTGGCATCGTATTGCCCAGTCAGGGCGGCGACATTGCAGCCGTTTCTCCCAGTCTGAGCAAGATTCAGCAGACTCTCAGACAGATCATGGCACGATGATACCCTTGCCTGCAAGTCAGAGCTGAATCTCAAGCACGTCAAAAGGCTGCAGCTCAATATCGTGACGTCGGTTTCCGCGCCTGATCGCAGAAACATCGACAAGAAGACTCATAGATTCAAGCCGGGCCCCATTCAGCTTGCGGCGCACTATTCTTGCACGCACCAGCCTGGGCGAAAGCTCAAAATCGGTTATCTGTAAAAGGTCACTTACCTTCATACCCGGCCGGAAATCAGTGAAGATCGGCGGTTTGCCTTTAACCTGCATACCCACCACAGGCTTTTTCTCGATAAAATCACGATCAAACAGCATCAGACGATCACCAGGCCTCAGAACCAGGTCATGCGATTTATCCCCTTCTGCAACCATACGAACAAACGCTTCTAACGAAATTCCGATAACTTCAAATTTTTTATCTGGCCGGCCCTCTCGCAACAATTCGACATAGCTTGTGGCAATATGCTCTGACAATGGCTGCAATTCAGCAATGAGCTGGGAAAGCCGTGAAATCTGGCGCAAACCGAATTCACGCCTGCTGCCATCAGGAAATTGAGCAAACACCGAACCCGGGCGGCTACCGGAGACCTCGCACACGTTAACCCGGTCACCTGCCTGCAAAGCGAAAGCAGGAACCTTCCGGTCAGGTTTGACGTCTGCAGAAAAAACAATGTTCCGCTGTGAATTTTCAACCCTGATGACTTCTATCCGGTGAGCCTTCTGCGATCTGACCAGACCACCACAGAACTCCAGCAACCTCGACAAGTTCATTTCGTCAGACTTCAGTTCGTAAACTGCCGGTATTTTAACATGGCCCGAAATACTTACCCTTGAGCCATGCGGCAACACTACAACCTGCTCGCCGCCGTTGAAAATGAAATCATCGACAATCCTGCCATCATGCAGATAACCATAAAGATCAAACTCGCCAAGCAGACTGCCATCAAGAAACACCTGCACCTGCCGCAGGTTTCCGGTTTGAACAGGCCCTCCTGCTGCCAGTAAAGCGCTAAGAAGGTTTATGGGTGCTGGCAGGGTATATTCCCCAGGACTCCTTACTTCACCAGCAACTATGAAAGAAACATCTCCCGGGCGCAAAGGATCAGCAGAAGCCGGACGGTATTTGTCCGCAGCTTCGGCCAGCAGTGCAAAACCAAACAACTCATCGGTCATGCTAACAGGCACAACCCCTGCTTCGGAATTGGCCTTGGCAACAGACAAAACAGATTTCTCTTCAGCCCTCAAAACGCCAGGATTCAGAGCCGACATCGTTATTATCAGCGCGAGCAGCCCCCAAAAAAGTGATCCGCCATTTTTCTCAGTGATACTAATCATATGACCCTCCCGGGAAAAACAATTCATCACGTTTTTCGGCAGAATAGCCTGAATTCTTATGCATTGTAAGCAATTTACAGCATTCATTCTGTTCACAAAGATAAAACAACATTTTAATTGCACACATATATCAAAATTATATTTATATAATCAATATAATATATATATTTTCAATATTATCAAAATAATACCAATAGCACAGATTTTTATTCGCCTGTTGCCATTTTCTGCCAAAAGCGCCATCACAAGAAATGCCGCGGGAGACTATTGCATGATTGCGCCGCAAACACAATCTGAGCTACATGCATCAAGCAAGATTACTTGCCTTTTTAGCGCCAGAAAGGTATTCTATCTCTATGAAATTTCACCTGATATCACTGGGCTGTACCAAGAACACCGCAGATTCAGAGCGCATAGCCGGCCATTTTGCTGCTGCCGGCTGGACATGGGCTGAAAAAGCAGACCAGGCCGACCTGATACTCATCAACACCTGCGGATTCATTAAAGACGCCAAAGAAGAATCTCTGGCGACAATAATGCAAACCCTCAAGATAAAAGACAATCACCCCGAAGTTCAGGTCTGCGTATTCGGCTGTCTGGTCAAGCGTTATCGAGCCGAAATGCAGAGCGAGATCCCCGAAATCGACCACCTTTTTGAATTTTTAAGCGAAGATCAGCTGAACATGCTGGCTTCGCTCAACAGTCAAGCCCGGGTTACCCCCGACTACAGCCAGAGCTGGCGCTTTTTCACCCCTCCCCACATCGGCATTCTCAAAATAGCAGAAGGGTGCAGCAACCGCTGCTCTTACTGTGCCATTCCAGGAATCAGAGGCCCTTTTTACTCGCGCCCAAAAGCCGAAATCATCGAGGATGCGCGAAAGCTTGCGGCTTCTGGCGCAAAGGAAATCTCGATTGTGGCGCAGGACATCACCAGATACGGCACCGATACCAGCGGCAGGTGCACCTTACCAGCCCTGGTCAGAGAGCTTTCTTCCATTACAGACGTCGAGTGGCTGAGACTTCACTATATGCACCCGCGCGGGTTGACCCCGCAACTGATAGACGAACTTTACAGCACACCAAAAGTCCTCCCCTACTTCGACATACCATTTCAGCACATCTCAAAACGCATCCTCGACGCCATGAACAGACACACAACGCCAGAGCATCTGATCAGCCTGATAAAACATATTCGCAGCCACTTCCCCGGGGGCACGATCAGAACAACCTTCATCGTAGGCTTTCCCGGTGAACAGAAGCGTGATTTTGACCGACTCATCAACTTTATCGAAGAGTATCCACTCGATCGAGTAGGTGCGTTTGCCTATTCCGAAGAAGAAGGCACTCCTGCCGAAAAACTCAGACCGCAGGTCAGGCCATCGACGCGTCAGAACAGACTCGACCAGCTCATGACGCTGCAACAGCTGGTGGTCGGCGAGCAAAATCAGCGACTGGTCAACAGATCGGTCAAGGTAATAGTCGATGAAGTCCTGCCAGACCGCATACTGGCACGCACTGCTGGCGATGCTTACGAAGTCGACAACACGACCACCATCATGGGGCAGCCAGATGTTAAGCCTGGCGACATTCTAAGCGTTCGCATAACCCGCGCTGATTCATATGATTTTGCCGCGGAGATAGAGCCATGAACCTGGCCACCAGACTTACATTGGCCCGCATAGCTGCGATACCGTTCTTCATGGCCGCATTCTTCTATCGCGCACCAGGATCGGCACTCGAGGGCGACTGGGGCAAGGCTGTCGCTACTCTGGTTTTCATTCTTGCAGCTATAACCGACTACTACGACGGCTACCTTGCCAGAAAATACCAGCAGGTGACCACCTTCGGCCGGTTCATGGACCCAATTGCCGACAAACTGCTGGTCTCGACTGCCCTGATAGCGATGGTAGAATACCGCGAAATCACCCACACCGCCGCCTGGGTGGCTATTATCATCATTGCACGGGAGTTCGCAGTTACCGGACTCAGGCTGATCTGCGCCGAGCGCGGTAAAGTCATCGATGCCAGCGGAGCCGGCAAACTCAAGACAACAGCCCAACTGACAGCGATTATCACTGCGCTGTGCTTTTTGACCATCAGAATATTTCTTCTCAGCTACGCGCATCAGCAATGGCTTGGCCTGCTGATGCAGTTCTACGCTGTAACGATTCAGGTTCTCATGATCATTGCAGCTGTCGCCACGGTGTATTCAGGCTATGACTACTTCAAAAAGAATTGGCACTTCCTGGACCAGTAGCTCGGCGAGCATTGGCAGTATAAAACTGCTGGGGTCCTGCTTCGGTCTTGGCTATATAAAAAAGGCACCAGGCACTCTCGGCAGCCTGCCAGGTATCGCTCTTTTTCTGGCAACGAGAAATCTTGGCGCATGGCCGCAAATCGGACTCTTTTTTACTTTTACTCTTTTCGCGATCGGGGTTTCAGAACGCATCGAAAAAATCGACCGCAGCATCGACCCTGAAGAAGTGGTAATCGACGAAGCTCTGGGCATGTGGGCAACCCTTCTCTTCATCTGGGATGCCAGTTACGCAGCCATTTTTGCCGGATTTATTCTTTTCCGACTGCTAGACATTCTCAAACCATTTCCGATCAATCTTTTTCAGACATTTCGCGGAGGCACCGGCATCGTTGCCGACGACCTGGCTGCCGGCATGATTGCCAACCTGATTCTGCGAATCATCCTGCTCAACGGAATCGTTTAATAAAAAAGTTAAGCGATTGTTAATTAATGAGACAGCGCCCCTGAAGAGGCGCTGTCTCATTAATCTGAGATTGCAAAAAGACCAGCACTGCTTCTCTGTTTCGCTGAAGCCAGGAAGGAAGGGGGCGCGCAGTACAAAAAAACCGGCCACCTCGCGGTGGCCGGTTTTTTATTCAGAGCTGGATCAGAAAACGATTGGCTCGTCTACGACCGGAACGATGTCTGAGTGAATGATGGTAACATAACCGGCGGTCATGTTTTCCATGGTCACAACAGCTTCACCTTCGTCGTTGGTGGTAGCGACGCGAATGTTTTCGACGCCTTCAGTGTAAACGGTAACGCGGGCGTTGCTTACGGGCTTGCCTTCTTCATCGACAACGTTAACTTTTACAGTTACGGCATCGCCATTGCGGGTAGCGCGGTTTTCAGCCTTAACCTTGGTCGGGGCCTTGAAGCGAACCAGGGTGGTGCCATCACCGAAAAGGTGCCACTGCTCGAGCATCATGACGCCTGATTTCTTGGGGTCAGTGGTGTAGAGTTCGAGACCCTTCATG
>JAKJFO010000190.1:0-252 GCA_022704885.1 Candidatus Rifleibacteriota bacterium
TTTCGACACTGCCAGATGCGTATCTGATAACGTTCTGCCAGTCGTTCAAGGTCAAATGTAGAGATCTCGTTCGCCATTGCTGATCCTTTCATAATAGCTCATGGTCAGATCATACAGTTTTTTGCTGAAAATTGACGGCGTCTGCTTTTTCACTTCTTCGATCTCTTTGCGGATAACCTCTTCGCCGATTTTTCGGGTTTCTTCAGAGGCAAAGTCATCGAGCCATTCGCGATAGGTCAGAATAGCATTGAG
>JAKJFO010000190.1:311-7674 GCA_022704885.1 Candidatus Rifleibacteriota bacterium
CCGCCGATGCCAATCACTGTAGACGCATCTGTCTGGGTACAGCCGACGAAGAGCACGTCATCGCGCACTTCTCTTCTTTCGCGCGCAGTTATGATGAGGCCGGTATAGGGCACGGCAAGCCTGAGCAGTGTCACGATTTTTTTGAAATCTTCATCTGATACGAAGTGCTTCTGATGATCGGCCTGTCTGAACAATGGCGAATTGCTGGCCGGAGTTATGCGCGGAAACGAAATCGTGTGCGGGCCTACGCCAAATCTCTGTTCGAGTTCTATGGCGTGATAAAGCAGACCCATCAGGTCGAAGCGCCAGTCATAAAGACCGAACAGGCAGCCGATCGCGACATCGTCGATTCCGGCCTCGTAAGCGCGATGATGTACATAGAGACGCCACTGATAATTGCCCTTGATGGTGTTGGCCGGATGCAGCTGACGGTATGTTTCGTGGTGATATGTTTCTTGAAAAACCTGGTAAGTGCCGATGCCGACTTCGTGCAGTTTACGCAGGTCGTCTACGCATAGCGGGGCGGCATTGACATTGACGCGGCGAATCTCGCTGTGACCTTTGCGGGTTTTCACGCTGACTTCGTAAATGCTTTTGATTGCTTCGGCAATATAGTTGCCATCGCTGTCTGGATGTTCTCCAAATACTGCAATTACACGCTTGTGCCCGATACGACCGGCGATAGCTTCGGCTTCGGCTTTGATCTGATCCATGTTGAGGCGTTCGCGTTTTTCGTGGGTGTTATCGCTGCGGAAGCCACAGTAAAGGCAGTTGTTAACACAATAGTTGCTGCAGTAGAGTGGCGCGAATGTGATGATGCGGTTATCGTAGATCTTGTGCTTGATACGGGCCGCCATCTCATACATTTCCTGCCAGACTTCCGGATCTTTGACCTTGATCAGGGTGGCAAGCTCTTCTGGTGACAGAGTCTTGATGTCGAAAGATTTCGCGAGAATCTCGCGGACTCTCTCGCGTGAGGGTTCCTGGCTCGAATCGATCTGTTGCCAGATTTTGTCGTCGTCGATAAAATCTTTGCCATCGACGAGATAGCGCTCGTATTCCTCGGGCTTTATAACCTTGTTGATCCAGGAAGAAGCAGAAACTTTTTCGTTAACCAGATGCATTGTCAGCCTCCCTTTCAAATCATGAGCGGGTTAGAACGGCTTTCACGCTGACATCTGGAAGTTGCCCGATTTTTCCGGTCATGGCGCCGATCTCTTCATTGGTGCCATCGACGATCAGAGATACGACAGAAACCCCGCGTTCTTTATAGGGAAGGCCCATGCGGCCCACAATAATACCGGAAAACTGATGCAGCAGCGCGTTGAAATCGCTGAAAGCGCGGTCGGGGTTTCTCAGTATCACTGCAACAACGCCTAGACGGCGCTTTTCCTGCAGGTCGTTTGAAGGATCGTCTATCATCGGTCACTCCTCGGTGTCAGGCTGTAAGCCCTTCAACTCAGAAATGTTGTGAATATGAAATTTTTCACAAACAAGAATATTATACTCGTTTTTCGGCCTTTTGCAAGATCTTTATCGCTGATTCAACTTTTTAACGCCTTCTGGAGCCTGCGATTGCTTCGCTTCGCGCAGCATAGCGAACAAAAGCGTCATTCCCGCGAAAGCGGGAATCCCGTGTTGCTTTCAGCCATATCAGTGCGATTGCTCTGATCGCTGCTTCAAGCTTCAGCGGAACAGCAGCCGGGGAGTAGAGCTTTCGCTAAACAGCTGACGTAACTCGGTGCGCAGTGCAGGTATTCCAGAACTCATTGCGCTCATGTCAGAAAGAATTTCAGATATGCTTTTCTTCGTGACACGCTTGACCAGAGCGGCAGATTCGATGCCGGCCAGTTTGCATGCTTCGCCCATGGCATCTTCGCGGTAACCGATGGCGTCGATGAGGCCGAGTTCTTTGGCCCGTGCAGCGGTAAAAATGCCGCCGTCAGCGATTTTTACGACCTGCTCGCGACTGAGATTGCGACTTTCGCTGACAATATCGACGAACCGGTCGTAGATGCTGTTAATGATTCCCAGAAGCATTTCACGTTCTTCTGGAGTGACTTCTTTAAAAGGCGACAGCAGATCTTTCATCGGGGTTTTTTCAGATTTTAGCGTTACTGCCTTGAAGCCGACTTTCTGGGCAAGTTCTTCAAGGTTCACCGCCTGCATCAGTACACCGATGCTGCCGATTATCGACGTCGGATGCGCCAGAATCTTCTTTGCTGCACAGGCTACATAATATGCGCCAGAGGCTCCCATGGTTCCGATGATGGCCACTACGGGCTTTTCGGTTTCTTTCTGCACCTTTTTGAGTTGCTGATAAACTATATCGCTGGCAGTCACTTCACCGCCTGGCGAGTTAATCTCAAGCAGAATAGCCTTGACCGCTTTGCGTTTGCGCGCCACTTCGAGATCGCTTTTGAGGTTTTCAAAAAGGTCTTTTTCGATTTTAAAAGGCATCGACTCATCGTTGTCCTGTTCCTGAATCACGCCTTTGAGGCTGATCAGCAGAATTTCTTCCTTGGCGTCTTCGTCGCCGTCGACAAATTTTACGCGAATGGTTTTTTTCGTTTCAGAACCGCCGAACAGGCCAAGAAGCCCCTGTGCCGGCAATGGCGATTCGCTTAAGCCGATGATGAGCAGCAGAAACAATGCAATTTTTTTCATATACAGTCTCCTGTTAAATTATTCGAGCGAATGGGATATGTTTGTCCGGGCAGCCTTTTGACGCAGCGATACAAACTTTGCAGCGCAGGCAGGGCGGGCCCGTGAATTCTTCGGGTTTGCCGGCAAAGGAGGGCAGGCGCGGGTTGCGATTGAGGGTTCTGCCGAGTGAGACAAGGTCGCAGAAGCCTCGGCTGATCTTTTGTTCAGCTGCAGCAGGTCGCTCAATTTTTCCTGAAAGAATCACCGGGTGAGCAATCTCATACCTGAATATCTGTGCATCTTCGGCGAAGGGGGTTCCGGGGGCTTCTTTGCCGACTGCGGGGTGAATCATCAGCGGGTTGCCGATTATCAGACCTTCAGTGACATGAAAGATGTCGACCCCTTCCTGCTTGAGAATCTTTGCAGAATTGATTGCATGCCTTATGCCACTGCCGCCGGGCAGCAGATCCTTTAGGGAAAGACGCATCACCAGAGTCAGATCGGGCGTGACATTTTTGATGCCCCTGATGATCTGTCTGGCAAAAAAAGCGCCACCAGCATTTGTGCTGCTGTATTCGTCATCTCTTGTATTGGTGAGGGGTGATAGAAACTGCTGAATCAGGCTGCCTTCGGCGCCCTGCACCTCTATGCCGGAAAATCCGGCGTTCCAGGCCACGACTGCCGCAGCGACATAATCGCGGATTGTCTGGTCAAGCATTTCCTGGGGCATCGGCCGGATGTCTGCGGTAACTCTTTTGAGCAAGGGCCTGCCGACGCCATAATTTTTTTTACCATCGATCGGCAGGCTGTTGCAGCCACCATGAAACAGTTGAAGAACTGGCAGGGCACCGCCCCGGCGTATTTTCTCGGCGACCTGCGAGAGGCCGGTGAGAATGTCTGGATGCGACACATTCAGATGTTTTGTCCAGGCTCTGGCAGCACTTGAAATGGCGGCACCCTCGACGATTACTGCAGCGACACCCGTCTCGGCAATGCGTTGATAATATTCGACAGTATCGGCCGTGACCAGACCATCGAAATCGCAGGTCATGCTTGGAGGCGGAGCCGCGATCATGCGGTTTTTAAAAGTGCGGTTGCCGAGATCGAAAGGGCTTGTCAGGCTTGGATTCATGCTCTGATATTACAGCGGACGCGCCCAAGAATCAAGCAGGTGATTTTACCGGCATATTGTGATAAACTTGCCGCCATGAATACTATTCCAGAATTCCCACAACAGACAGAACTTACACTCGCACACAACGATATCATCAGGGCAGCCGTATCAGCACAAGGCATCAGGGCTGCCGAATACTCATTCTATTATCTGACTGGCTGGTATTATAACCGCCCGGCGCGCATAAGTCGTATCGGGGATCGCTTTGTGCTTGACGTAGAAGGTAAGCAGGGTGGACACATTTTTCTTGGGCCGTTTGGTACCGGGCCGCTTATACCTGCGGTTGAAAAACTTCTCAATCATGCTGTCAGCGATTTTGGTGAAGAAAGGGTTTTGCATTTTCTGCCCGGCTCCCTGGCCGAAGCGATAATGGCAGAGATGACTCCAACCAGAATCGTAGAGCACCGCGATTACTTCGATTATCTCTATCTGCGTGAAGAGCTCTCAGACCTCTCAGGCCGCAAATTTCAGAAGCGCCGCAACCAGCTCAACAAGATTCAACGCGAAAACAGCGCTGAAGTTGTTCCCCTGCTCGAGAAAGATATCGAACAGATTTTTATCTGTTTCGATCGTTGGTACGAAAAATATGGCGATGACGATCCTTTTCTCGAAATGGAAAAGCAGTCGATCAGGCGAGCGCTGCCCAATCTTTGGAAACTTGGCGGTCAGGGGATCCGGGTTAAAATTGCCGACAACATGTGCGGAATCAGCTGGGCGGTGCCGATTTCTGATGACACCTGGCTGGTGCCGGTCGAAAAAGCTGCGCGCGAAGTAAAGGGAATGTACCAGTATGTCAACTGGGCGCTCGCCAACAGTCTGCCTGCCTCAGCGAAGATTCTCAACCGCGAGGCCGATCTCGGCATCGAAGGTCTGCGAACTGCCAAAGAACGCTACAACCCGATGGGTTTCGAAAAAAAGATCACGCTCTGGTTCTGACGCCCTGTGTACAACGGGGGTTAATTTTCTGCGGTTTTATGTCGATATATAGATTAAGACTGCAGGAGATTAACCATGAAAAAACAAGGGCAAACAGATCTGTTCTGGCAGTTGACCAAATCGGTATTGTCGTTTTTCGCAGTAGCTCTTATTTTGAGCGGATGCGCGGCTGAATCACCCAACCCTCTGGCGGTAGAAAAACTCAACGGAGACCCACCAAAACAGGAACTCCTGACAATGGATCTTGATTGTCGTGGCATCATAAATGGCATTTACGAACCGGGTGGAACCGTGCCATACCGCGCCAACATGTATCCGATCAATTATACTGGCAAATGGGATCTGATTCCGATGGAAAAGAGCCAGTGGTACATGATCACCAGCGATGATCCGGGCGCCCGTATCGACGTCGTCGCCACCATGAGCCGCGTTATCTTTGATTTCTGGAACTACGAAATGTATGCCAATCCCGGCAAGGTCTCGTTCGAAATCGACGGCAGGTCTCTGGGCAGCTTTGATCTGGCGCGCTCGGCCCCTGATGGCATGCCTTATCTGAATTATCAGATTACCACCCAGAAAAATACGGTAGCGACAATCAGCATGAAGCTTGAATCAGGCCGGGTAACCCTCGTTGGCTACCTCATCAATTTTCTCGATCCTGATTTTCCCTATTAACCGCCACCAACCATCAGCATGAGTTCAAGTCGGTCGCCGGCCTTGAGATTGTCGCTGTGCGCGCATCTTTTGCCGTTCTTGACGACCTGAATGAAATCGAGATGCGCTTTGTCGAAATGCAGGGTTTCTAGAAAGTCTCTGACACTGGTTTTTTCTTTGATTTCGAAATCCTGTTTTTTCTGGTGTGGTCCGCAGCTGATTGCACCAACAAATTCTACATTGATTTTCATTTCTGCTCCTGTTTGAGTTACCGGCAATGCGGGCATGAATCGTTGCGGTTGACCGCAAAACTGCTGAAACGGTGATCCCAGGCATCGTAATACTTGAGATTGTCGTCAATATGTTTTTCAACGAGATATCTGAGGGCGGTAGCGGCGCTGATAGAAGCGATAATGGTGACTATCGGCGTGATTATCCCACTGTTATGAACCGTCGGAAAATCTGAATCGGTGTCGACTTCAGGAATCAGACAGCGCAGACACGCTGTTTTGCCTGGCATGATAAACATTGACTGCCCTGAAGAGGCGGTTACTGCTGAATGCACCCAGGGAATTGCATGTTCGATCGCTTGCTGGTTAAGTATGAAGCGGCTGGCAAAGTTGTCGGTGCCGTCGAGCAGCAGATCGCAGCTGCCAAAAAGATCTTTGAAATTGCGAGAATCCAGTCGCTCGCAGAACGCTTCGATATTTATTTCGGAATTGATCCGCGAAAGCTTGTCAGCGGCAGATATCGCTTTACTGCAGCCGATATCCGATTCGTCAAACAGCATCTGGCGCTGCAGGTTCGAGAGTTCCACCTGGTCTGAGTCTACCAGAATCAGATCGCCAACACCGCTGCGGGCGCAGATAGAGGCAAGATTGCTGCCTAGCGCGCCGACACCAAGAATGCCGACCCGGCTTTTGTTGAGACGCTGCTGACCCTTCAGCCCAATCGGCTTGAAAAGAAGTTGTTTCTGATAACGTTCAAAAATGTGCTCAGACAATGTCACTCCACGTTAACAATCTGACCTTCAATCTCTACACGCATGCCGCTGCGTAATTTGCGGCGTTTGCGCGACTCGACCTCGCCATCGACGGTGACCATCCCGTTTTCTACAGCCATTTTGGCCTGTCCGCCAGTTGGGCAGATCCCGACAAATTTGAGCAGTTTGATCAGTTCGATGTAATCTTCGGTCAGTTTGAAGGTAATCGGTTTATTGCCGCTCATTATTATTCATCTTCTTTCTCGTCATCATCGACGGCGCCTATCTTGTTGAGTATCTTCTGGGTGATCTGAGCCTTGTAAAGCTTCCACTTCATATCGCGAAATTCTTTGTCACTGCCGCCGGAAAGGAATCCGACCGGGATCTCAAAACCGCCGGCAGTCTTTTTGCCACCACCAAAATAGCGTCCGCCCGGGCCTTTGCCGAAAACTTCCTTTAAAAATTCATCAGGGTCGATGGTAATTCGCGAGGTACGCATCGAACCGACAATGGTTTCTTCCTGGTCGGGAGATACTATCACGCCAAAAACTATGGCAGTGTGTATGTTTTCTTCGGTCAGCAGAAAGTCGGCGGCCTGCGGAATCGCATCGCGCTCTTCGCAGCGCACATAGCCTATTCCAGAAATAGAATAGCTTTCCTTGATGGTGCGGTTGGCGAGGGCTTCTTCGATAATGGTCATCGTCTGTTTGGAGCGCGCCTGACTGGTAATCTGTGCCAGCAGATCACTGTCGACGAAACGGCAGATGAAAGCGGCTGCCATGAAATCTTCGCTGCCCGCCCTGACAAAGCCGGTGGTGTCAGTTTTGATTCCGTGCATCAGAGCGGTGGCAGTCATCAGATGTTCGGTGCGGCTGCGTTCGATCTGAATAAGGCCCTCACGCAGGTAACTGGCATAGATTGTCGCTGTTGAGCCGACCTTGCGAATGTCGATATACTTCGGGTTAAGGCGG
>JAKJFO010000190.1:7736-8012 GCA_022704885.1 Candidatus Rifleibacteriota bacterium
TTCCCTGGTTGTCGACAAAGACGGTGCCCTGATAAGGTTTCAGGTCGAATGTCGCGTCCCATTTTTTCAGGTCGATGCCAAGAAGTTTTACCAGTGCGATGTTTTCCGGGTGGCTGATAACGCCGGCATAGACGATATCGACTTCAATGCCGAATTGCTCCGAAATTATCTTATGGGCAAGGCCGGATGAAATAGCATCGGGATCAGGATAACTCTGAATTATCACCAGATGCTTCTGCCCTTTGCACGATGCAAGCAGAGCAGCAAGCTCATCCC
>JAKJFO010000191.1 GCA_022704885.1 Candidatus Rifleibacteriota bacterium
TTTCCAGTCAGCGAAGGCAAGAATATCGCGCAGCAGGTTGAGGACGCGCCGGTGATCGTAAAGATTGAAGACCGGAAATTCTACTGTCATCAGATCGACCGGTGCGCCGCATTCACGAAAACGCCTCGCCCAGCTCTGCCGGAAGTGTCCGTGGGAATCACAGCAGTTGAGCATGATAATTTTATATGATTTCGGAAAATTAGTATCATCGAGATCTTCAGAAGTCGCCTTGAATACCTTGTAGGGCTTTACATGCCGGTCTTCAACCAGATCGCCATTGCCGCACTTGAAGATATCATACATCGATTCAAAGGCCATGCCCTTGCCATAGCGCGCATGGCCTGAATAAATCACCATGTCGATCGTCTGGTCTTCGAGGGCTGCTTTGAATATGTTTTTGGGTTTCTCATTGATCTGGGTAATCATGCCGATTTCGATCAAAACCGGTTTGCCCTGGTAGTAGAGTCGTTTGCCATTCAGGGTTTCGAATGCAGGAAAAGAGCCCATGATCGTATCACGCGGGTGGTCCCAGCCCCAGAAGACGGCGATGCGCAGCTTGCCGTCAGCAAACATCGCGTCGTAATTCGGTTTTCCTTGCGGAATCGGGTCTTTTTCCGAGCGTTCGACGTTGCGTCTGATGTTGGCGCCATTGAGAAACAGGGCGACAAGCGTCAGTATGAAAAAACTGGTTAAATGTCTGTATTTTCGCATAACAGTCGATAAGTCGGCAGTATGCAGAGATTTATTTATGATTTTTTGTCAGGCGGCTGGTTCGGAAGCAGTTTCGGTCTGCTCAGCACGAGCTGCGAAACTGTCGTTCTCATCTATTTTAAAGCCGCTGGTGACCAGGCGGAGTTCTTCGATCACTCCATACAGGTCGTTGTTGATAGATTCAACCGCTTTCTGGTCGAGGTTTTTCTTTTCGATGGTTTCGCGCAGACGTTCGCCGGTGGCGACCAGTTTGTCGATGACTTCGCGGTCTTTGGCGACCATTTTGCACAATGAATCAGACATCTTGTTGAAAGCTTCCTGCAGATCCTGTAGCTCGTCACCATGTCGCAGATGTATCTTGCTGGTCAGATCGCCTGAAGCTATTATCCGAGTCGTTTCTTCAAGGCGGTAAACCGGCCCGGCTATCTTGTGTGAGACGAATATCGACAATATCGCTATGACAAAGATGAACACAAATATCCAGCGCACCAGAATCGAGTTGACCGCATCGAAAATGTCGGCCAGTTTGTCGATAGTCAAATCCTGTGTGTTGGCAATGCGGCTCCACGAGGTATGATAGATGGTCCAGCCCACGCCAAAAGCTACCAGCAGCATGGTCGATATGATTATGCCCATGTATCTGAGCTGAAGTCCGGTTTTTATCAGATAAGTTCTTCTGCGATGCTTGTTCATGTTTCCTCCGTTATTCAGAGTCAGTTCTTTTCAGCTGTATATTTGTTTTCTTCGGCAATGTGAAAAGTGCAGTAGACATTTCCCATGCCGTCGAACCTGTATTCGCCCTTCTGCGGGCAGAGCCTGATTTCTGCCAGAAATCCCTTTTCCTTGAGTGTGTCGAGATCTATGCGTTTCCCAGGCTGAATGATGCTTTTGGTGTTGCTTACATTGTATTCCTCGACGGCGGCCTTGATTTTAACCCTGATTTCACGGCACGAAATACCGTAAATTCCCGACTGCATGTTGAGGAACTGCGGAAAAAAGATAAAGATCGAAAGAATGACGCCAACGAACAGAAACACGATTGCATAGAGTGCAAAGTTGCCCTGTCGCGCGCCTGGTCTGAATAATCTGTCGGTCATGTTCATCGTTTTACCTTACATTTTATCATTACTCTGCAATATTATCGGCAGGGAAACAAGAGCAGACAACTTTTAAGTTGCTTCGGCTCTGCTGCGCAATTCGCTTATCGCTTCCTGAAAGTATTCTGGAAGCGGAGCCTGCAGCTCGATTCTGGCGCCGGTTATCGGGTGATTGAATGCCAGTCGGCTGCTGTGCAGGAAGTGGCGAGCTCTTTTCTGCCAGCGCTTGCCGCCATAGGTGGTGTCGCCGAGCAGCGGGTGGCCGGTAAAGGCCATGTGTACACGAATCTGGTGGGTTCTGCCGGTGAGAATCCTGACTTTAACCAGGGTTGCGCCTTCGAGATACTCTTCTACCTCAAACAGGCTTATCGCCATTCTTCCTTTGTCTGCCGATGTTGCTTTCATCCTTTTTCGGTGAATCCTGTCGCGTTCGATTGCCACTTCGATGCGGCCCTTGCGATTGACAATATGGCCCTGAATTATTGCCATATACTCTTTTTCGAGCTCGCGGCCCGAAAAGGCTTCGGCCAGCCGCTTATGTGCTTCGCGGGTCTTGGCCAGCACCATTATGCCGCTGGTATCTTTATCGAGGCGATGGACCACACCCGGCCTCGTCGGGGCACCGATCGGGCTGAGTTTTGTGTGCCCGAGCAGGGCCGATACCACTATTGCCTTCTCTTTGCCTGCGCCAGGGTGAACGACCAGTCCGGCCGGCTTGTCGACGACGACGATATATTTGTCTTCATAGAGAATTTTGAAATCGAGAGGAGTCGCGGTAATTGTTGTAGTCGGTTCTTCGCAGCGCAGGGTCATTCTGACCGTTTCGCCGCCTTTAAGCTTTTGCCCGGGCTTGGTCGCTGCTCCATTGAGCAGGATTTCGCCGCCCTTGATCATTTCCTGGGCCTGCGTGCGCGAAATCTCACGGTATTTCTGGTTGACGGCCTGATCAAGCCGCAAACCGGCAAAGTCGCTTTCGACATGCCATTCTTCAACTCTGGTCATCTGTTGTTCCCCGGGTATCGACAGGATATCTTACAGCATAAGCCATAATGGCCGCCGAACACAACAGCAAAATAACCGCAGTTATCTGCGAGGGTGAAAGGGCCAGAGGCGTATAAAAGCCACCCCGATTGTCAGCGCGGATGAATTCGATCATAAAGCGAAAAACCGCGTAAGCTGCCAGATAAATTCCTGATGTCAGCCCGGTTGCGCGAATTGGTTTCGCATAGGTTCTTGTTAACAGCCGGTTGAGAACAAGCATCAGTAAGATCAGAAAAATGCTTTCATATAGCTGGGTGGGATGCCGGAACCGACCGGGCAGGTCGGTTGGCAGACGGTAGATCTGACAGAAGGCGGTTTCTGCACCATAGCAACAATGATTGACCAGGCAGCCAAGCCGGCCGATGGCGTGTCCCAGCGCCGCTGATGGTGCAAGCTGGTCGAAAAGCTGCCGAAAACTGTAGTGTTTGATGCGACACAACAAGGCGAGAGCAATTATGAATGCAACCAGACCACCATAAAACACCAGACCACCTTCGTGTATCGCCAGACAGTCGCGTAAACTGTTGAAATGCTCGGGAAAAAGCAGAATGTAGGCGATTCGTGCTCCAAAAACCGTTGAAATACAGGCTGTCAAGGAAAGATCGATGAGATCTGGCATCGACAGACCCAGTCTGATACTGTTGTATCTGAACAGCCAGAGTCCTGCCAGATACGCGAAGAGAAACAGAATGCCATAGGTATAATAGGGAAGATCGAAGTGAATGCCGTTGATCATGAGCGGTTTGCCAGTTCAATCGGGTTCTGGTCGGGCAGTATCCTTTGTCTTCTGCCCGCCGCAATTTTTTTCCAGGTTACATAAGCGCCGGCAATCATCAGCAGACCGATAAGCTGTGCCATGGTCATTCCTGCCATGAATACCGGATTTTCGGCCCTGACGAACTCGATAAAGAACCGCAGAAAGCCGTAAGAAGCCATGCAGGCCAGAAAGACTTCACCGTAATTGCGCCGCCATGGGCGCAATCTGTAAAGGAGATACCATATGAATAATGCACCCAGAGACTCATAAAGCTGAGTCGGGTGATAAGTGCCGGTGCCGGCCGCAGCAAAAGGCATTGCCCAGGGCAGGTTACAGCTGGTGCCATAACAGCAGCCATTGAGCAGGCAGCCGAGTCGGGCCAGTGCAATGCCAGCAGGCAGGCCGTAGCCGATGCAGTCTATTACCTGCCAGAACGGCATTTTGCGATATTTGAGATAGAGCAGGTCAAAGATTATGCTGCTGATGACCGCACCATAAAACGTCAGACCGCCCTGTTCGAAAGCTAAAAAATCTCTGAAATTGAGCTTTTCCGGAGTGTATTCGAGAACGAAGAGCAGGCGTGACCCGCAGATGCCGACGATCAGCTGTAAAAGCAGCATGTCGAATATGGCATCAGCATTCAGCCCTTCCTGACGGGCTGCCCGCAGTATCAGAACTGTGCCCAGGGTATAGCCAAGAGCGATAAACAGGCCATAACTGTAAACGTTGAACCAGGGCGTCGTGAAAAGTATCGGGTACATCTGCGGTCAGGCCGACGTAGTCGCCAGACCTTCGTTGTTTTCTTCGCTGTCTTCGTCAGAAGTGAGGAAAAAGATGTCTACGAACAGCATGAATACTCCAAGATCGATCGCGATATCAGCGATGTTGAAGACCGGAAAATCTAACGGGCCAAAGTGGAACAGGAAAAAATCGACGACGAAGCCGTAGACAATGCGGTCATACAGATTGCCGATAGCGCCGCCGACCAGCAGAGCCAGCGACCAGCGGGTAAGACGTTCTTCTTCGGGCAGTTTGAGACTGTAATAGCCGATGATGATGATCATCGTGAGGGCCATCATGATCGGAGGCAGACGCCAGTCAGGAAACCAGCCGAAAGCGACACCCGGATTCTTCACATAGGTAAGTGAGAAGAAGTCATCGATGACCTTTATTGGCAACTGATGTGAATTGTTGATGACCAGCAGTTTGGTATAGCGGTCAAGAACGAAGAAGATCAGTGCATACAGCAGCACCGAAGGTGATCTGAGGTGGTAGCCGAGATTTTTGCAGACATACAGTGGATATGTCACCAGTGTGTAGATGCTGGATAACACCAGGGTAGCTGCACATACAATCGCTTGTCTGATTTGTTTCATAACTGTCCTGAGAATAAGATGGCGATGTAAAATCTTCAACCAAGTTCGGCAGCTTTCGCATAATTCTGAACAATAATTAAAAAAAAAGATTTCTAATCAGCCTCAGACAATTTGTCGATACAACGAGAGAGCACTTTATATCAGCTCAATTTCTGGAGGTTACAGATCAGTATGAAGTCTTACCGACGCTTGCATGAGAATTCATGGCTTCTGCTCCTGTTTTTCGCAGCAGTTGTCTTTCTTTCAGCTGGTTGTTCTTCGAGCTCGACAAGCTCGGGCGGCAATCTGAACCCGCTTGGTGCTTACCAGACCGGAACTTCGACCGGAAGCGGCCTGGTGGTCGACGGTTCGACACAGACGCCTGGCGCAATAAGCTCACCAATTATCAGTGTTCCTGATGGCACCGGTACAATCGACGGGCATGACAATGCACCATTGCTCGACAACATGCACCCGGGCTGGCAGCAGTCTGCATGTCTCAGTTGCCATAACGACACTACAATGAACCCTGACCACAACTATACCGACAGCAGTCTCTGCTATCTCTGCCATGGCACCAACGGGCTGCCAGGCTTCGGCGACAATATTCCCCCGATCATCAGTGGTGTTGTAACTTCCGTTTCCGACAAGAAGGCTACAATAAGCTGGAAAACTGATGAAGTCTGTTTGAGTCGGCTTGTTCTGCGAACCCATACTGGTGACCGACTCGAATTTCCTGTCAGCATGACTTACCTGACCGGCCATAAGTATGAAGTGACCGGCCTTGTGCCACAAACCGTCTATACCTATGAAATTATCTGTACCGACAAAAGTGGCAATAGAACATCCACTTCCTCGTTCGGTACTCTGACCTTCACTACTCTGGCTTTAATCTCCGACACCGCTGAAACTGTCTGGACGCCAGACACAGAAACTGAAGAAGACGAAAGTTCTTTGTTTACAACTCTGGTCATTCAGGAAGACGGCTCTTTCAAGTGCAAGGTGAAGTTCGATCTCAAGTCGCCTGCCATCTGCACGGCATACTTCATCCGCAAAGAAACTAATACTCTAGCCGACGATATGCCGCTTGCCGGCGGTCAGGCGATTACTGCCTACGACAACATTTTGAGTGGTCTGCAGGCAGATACCGAATACGTTGTGTATATCGAAGCACGTGAACAGGCTACCGGCAAGGTTTATAAGAGTCGCAAGGAAACGATCAAAACCGATCCGTTCTCATGATTTGAACAGTCCAACCTCCAGAGACTGCCTCGCCGCAAACGGTGAGGCAGTTTTTTTTGTTACTCTGCGACTTCGCCTGACCCTTCTTCGTTGAAACTTCGCAGGGCAACGAGCGGCTCGCGCAGAATAACACTTGATTTTGACCGAGAATTGCTGCTTTCTGGAATGCCAGTACAGCAGATGGGGTGACTGACGGCAAATACTTGTATTGGCTGGTTAAATCTGGTATAAACTGTGTTTATGACACAGATAATTCTACTGGTGGTGGTGAACCATGGGATGGTTTGACAAGCTCACCCGTCCCAGACGGGATGTTCCATCGGATCTCTGGAAGAAATGTACTCGCTGCGGAGAGGTTCTGCTGATCAAGGATCTCGCCAAAAATCTTTACCTGTGCAGCAAATGTGATCAGCACCTGCGTATGCCCCTGTGGGATCGCATCGCTCTGCTCAGCGACGACAACTCCTTTGTCGAGATCAATCGCGAAATTCGTTCGGTTGATCCGCTTGAATTCGTTGATTCGAAGAGCTATGGCGAGCGTCTCAAGGAATCTATCGCCAAAACCGATGTCAATGAGGCAGTGACGACAGGTCGTGCGGCAATCGAAGGGCAGCCGTATCTGCTCGGGGTCATGAATTTTGAATTCATGGGCGGCAGCATGGGCTCTGTGGTTGGCGAAAAACTCACCCGCATTCTTGAAATCGGGGCCGATGAAAAGCTGCCGGTAGTCATCGTCTCGGCCAGTGGTGGCGCACGCATGCAGGAAGGCATTTTCTCGCTGATGCAGATGGGCAAGACTTCGGCTGCGATCAAGAGACTCAACCGGGCGTCTGTTCCCTATATTTCCATCATGACCGATCCTACGACAGGTGGTGTTTCGGCGAGTTTTGCCAGTCTCGGCGATGTGAACATCGCAGAACCTGGTGCCCTGATCGGATTTGCCGGGCCGCGCGTCATCGAACAGACAATTCGTCAGAAGCTGCCCGAAGGCTTTCAGCGCGCTGAATTTCTGCTTGAACATGGCATGGTCGACTGCGTAGTGCATCGCCGTGTTCTCAAGTCGACGGTAGCCAGAATCATTCGCTATTTAACCGCCTGCACCGGGAGTTAACATGCCAAAAGAATTTGAATTCGAAAAGTCAATCATCGAACTTGAAGCCCGTATCAGGGAACTGCAGGTTATTTCCGAGTCAGGCAAAGTCGATCTGTCGCGCGAGATTCAGGCGATCACCGACAAGGTCGAAGCCCTTAAAATCGAAGTCTACGGCAGTCTTGAGCCCTGGCAGATCGCTCAGGTGGCCCGCCATATCAACCGCCCTTCAACTCTCGATCTGATCAAGATTATGTGCGGAGAAGAATTTGTTGAGCTGCATGGCGACAGACTCTTTGGCGACGACACTGCAATCGTGTCGGGGCTTGGCAGCATTGCCGATCATAAGGTAATGATCATCGGCCATCAGAAGGGGCACGATACCGAAGAGAATATTTATCGTAACTTCGGCATGCCACACCCTGAAGGGTACCGCAAGGCGCTTCGCATGATGCGGACAGCCGAGCGTTTTGGTCTGCCGATTGTAATTTTTATCGATACGCCTGGCGCTTTTCCAGGTATTGGGGCTGAAGAGCGTGGCCAAAGCGATGCGATTGCCCGCAATCTCGCGGAAATGTCAGATGTCGGTGTGCCGATTCTCTGTTTCGTAACCGGTGAAGGTGGTAGTGGCGGCGCTCTGGCAATTGGCATCGGTGACC
>JAKJFO010000192.1 GCA_022704885.1 Candidatus Rifleibacteriota bacterium
CCGCCTGGCAAGAAGCCCCAGCGTTACAAGCCGGTTTTTTCCGGTACCGTTTTTTACAACCCGATGCGTATTTTGATCGGCTCGATTGCTATGGTCGATGATGACGACACCCCGGGCATTACCAGCCCTGATTACGTCGCTCTTAAGGGCAAAAGCGGCCTGGTCGATTCGAGATGGTTTTATTACTGGCTTCGTTCACCGCTCGGCAAACAATGTATTCTCTCTCTGGCCCGTGGTGCGGTTCGCGAGCGCATGCTTTTCAATCGTCTTGCAGAGGGAAAAATTGATTTGCCTTCCTTCAAGGCTCAGCAAAAAGCCTCAATGGCCCTCGCCGCAATCAAACCAATGCGACAGGCTATAGAATTTCAGCTCAGAGAAATTGACCTTCTGCCTCAGAAGATTCTGGCGCAGGCATTTGAGATACAATCATGACAAAACCAACAAAGAAAAAACAACCCAAAATAATCGCCACGACCAAGTCGCTATCAGCCTTTGTTAAATCCATCTGCGACATCATGCGCCGGTCGAACTGCGCCAGTGCCCTGCAATATGTGCCAGAACTGACCTGGATTCTCTTTTTGCGCATTCTCGATGCCCAGGAAGAAAAGGCCCGCGAAGCGGCCGAAGGCGTGGGCGTGACTTTTACCCCGGCGCTGAACTGCCCTTATCGCTGGCAGGACTGGGCTGCGCCCTTTTCTGACAAGGCCGATCACACGAAAACCTGTGAAGGCAAACCATGCGGCTGGAAACGCCAGGAGCTGTTCGCCGCCGGTGACGGCAGGTTGTTCGACTTCATCAACAAAGAACTGCTGCCACACCTGCACGGGCTCGATATCGACGCCCGCACCGGGTTGCCGAATCATTCGGCTTCACGCAAACAGCGCATTATCGGACGCATCATGACCGCTGTGGAACGGGTGCGGGTCGACAGCGAGACCAATTTTCGCGACATTCTCGACAAAGTTCACGAAATTCAGATCGATCATATTGACGATACCCATTTTTTCACTCTCTCTCAGGTTTACGAAGATCTGCTGCTGAAGATGGGCGAAAAGAACTCTGACGGCGGTCAGTTTTTTACCCCGCGCGAAGTGATTCGCGCCATGATACACACGGTAGACCCCGAACCCGGCAGAACCGTTTATGACCCGGGCTGCGGCACCGGCGGATTTCTTGCCATAGCTTACGAGCACCTGCACCGCAAACTCGGGCAAAATCTCACCGGCACCGATCTCGACACCCTCAAACATGACACCTTTTTTGGCAGAGAAAAAGAAAATCTTGTTTTTCCCATTGCTCTTGCCAATCTGGTTCTGCATGGTATCGATCAGCCCAACCTCTGGCACGGCAACACCCTGACCGGTCGTGCCACCTATGCGGCATTGTTCGAGAACGCCCCGCGATTTTTCGATTACATCTTCACCAATCCGCCGTTTGGTGGCAAAGAGGGCAAAGATGCGCAGAAAAACTTTTCCTTCGAAACTAGCTCGACGCAGGTTCTGTTTCTCCAGGCCATTTTGCGTGAACTGGCTCCCGGCGGTACCTGTGCCATAGTTCTCGATGAGGGGCTTTTGTTTCGCACCAACGAGAGCGCTTTTGTCGAAACAAAGCGCAAACTTGTCGACGAATGCGATCTATGGGCCATCGTCAGTTTGCCGGGGGGAGTGTTTTCAACCGCCGGCGCAGGAGTTAAGACCAACCTGCTGTTCTTCACCAGAGGCAAAAAGACCGAAAAAATCTGGTATTACGACCTTTCTCAGGTTAAGGTCGGCAAAAAAACGCCGCTTACCCTGGCTCACTTCGGTTTTGGCAGCGACGGTTCGGTTCTTGACGATTCTGAGCTGGCAGCCTGTCTGACAGCAGAGTGGAAGGAAAACGGCGAAAATGCCGGAAAGCCATTTCCGAGCTATGCCAGTTTGCTGCCTGAACGCGGCACCCCTGCGGCTGAAAGCTGCTGCTCATGGACAGTCGATTTTGCCGCCCGTCGGGCGAAGGCGCGTGAGGAAATGCAGCCCTTGCTGACTGATGCGGCGGCAATAAAAGCTGAAATGGTCGATCTTAAAGAACAGCTCAAGCAGCTGAAGCGAGAAAAATGCGACCCCAAAAAGCTGATCTCAATTGAAAGTGCAATACTTGAAAAAGAGAAAGCCGTCAAAGAGCTGGAAAATCGAGTCTCTGCAATCGATGCGGCTGTGTTCGATCTTAAGGCGGTCAATCCCAATGCTGTTGCCATAGTCGATGAACGTACCCCACAGCAGGTTATAGACAGCATCGAGAAGCAGGGCGAGGTAATTTCAGAAGCCCTGTCCAGACTTAAAACCATGTTGGCTGGAGACTGAGAAAAATGCTTAAAGAATTGAGAATAAAAAACTTCAAGGGCTGGAAAGATACCGGCACAATCCGCATGGCGCCTATTTCACTGTTTTTCGGTGCCAACAGTTCTGGGAAATCAAGCATCGGCCACTTTCTGATGATGCTTAAACAGACAGTTGAATCGCCCGACAGAAAGGCGGTTTTTTACCCTGGCGGCAAGAACACTGCGGTTCAGCTTGGTTCTTATAAGGAAATAGTGTTTCACCGTGACCCGAAAAACAAGATCAGCTTCGATTACTGCTGGGAATTAGCGGAAACCCTGAAAGTTAAAGATCCAATTTCTGACATGATTTTTTCGGGTAACGCTCTTGCATTTCAAGCTGAAGTTGGATTGGATAAAAAGGATCAGCAGACTCTTATTCTTGATCGGCTCAATTACGAAATGCTCGAAAATGATGAGAAGAGCCTGGCGATTGGAATGAGACGCAAATCAGAGAATCGTCTTGATTATATCGTTGAATCTGTCAGATACAAGTTGAAGCGCAAACAGGGCAGGGCATGGTATCCTGCTGCCACAGTGCGCTTTTATGGCTTTCCTGATGAAGTCGTCGCTTACCATCAAAATGCTGATTTCGTTCAAGAGCTGAATTTGAGCCATGAAAAGCTGTTTGGATCGATCTGCTATCTCGGACCACTGCGCACCAAGGCTGAGCGTCTGTATTCCTGGGCTGGCAACGAACCGGAAAGTGTCGGATACTCGGGCGAAAGCACGGTCGCGGCGATTCTGGCAGCGAGAAAACGAAAAATCAGTTTAGGTTATAAAAAAACGGCGAAGCCTTTTGAGGAAATCATTGCTCTCAAACTCCAGGAAATGGGGTTGATCGAAAAATTCAAGGTGAACCCGATATCAGAACAGCGCCAGGAATACGAGGTAAAGCTTTGCACCAGAGGCTCTAAAGACTGGGTCGATCTGCCCGATGTCGGTTTCGGAATTTCACAGGTTCTACCTGTATTGGTACAATGTTTCTATGCTCCGGCAAATTCTATTATTATCATGGAACAGCCTGAAATACATCTGCACCCGGGGGCGCAATCAGCCCTGGCAGATGTGATGATCGATGTGATCAATTCGAGAGAAAACGGTGTCAGCAGAAATATTCAGCTGGTTATCGAAACCCATTCAGAACATTTTCTCAGGCGTTTACAGCGAAGAATTGCCGAAGATTTTATTTCTCAGAATAAAGTTTCGGCTTATTTTGCCAATGTAGACAAGACCCCCGCAACTCTGGAACCGCTGCAGATAGATCTTTTTGGCAACATTCAGAACTGGCCTGAAAACTTTTTCGGCGACGAAATGGGCGACATTACCGGGCAGGCCAGGGCGGCAATGAAAAGAAGAATGCAGAATGAAAAATCGGAGACCGGCGAATGACACTTCCCTTAAAATGTCTGGTGGACACAAACGTGCCCAAAACGGCTAATCTAGCTACTCAATCAGACAAGCATTCTGACGTATCAGACGAATGTATAATGACATGCGTCGATGCGATCGATCATGTTGTAAGGCAACGCGGTCTGATCATCGATGCCGGTGATGAAATATTTGATGAATACCGGCAACAATTATCAATGAAAGGTCAGCCGGGTATCGGTGATCGTTTCATGAAGTGGGTTCACGATCATCGCTGGAATTTAGATGCGTCACAACGGGTCATTATCACCAGAAAAGGCGACACATACGCTGAATTTCCAGACCATGAAGGACTGCGTGACTTTGATGTTTCAGACCGCAAGTTTATTGCTGTGGCCAATGCCCACCCTGACAAACCGACGATTTTGCAGGCTACCGACAGCAAGTGGTGGGGCTGGAAAAAGGCTCTTGCCGAGGTTGGTGTAACTGTCGAGTTTCTTTGTCCTAAGTATGTTAAGGCAAAGTATGCCGAAAAAATGAAAAAGTGAGAGAGACATTTTTCAAATTTCCGTCAACGCCTCATCTGGCAGTCTTGCCCGGTGTTGACGTCAGAAGCGACAAGGTTTTCTCAGAGTATGAGCGCAGTGAATTTTTACAATATGTGGTCACTGTTGAAGAAAAAATCGACGGGGCTAATCTGGGTATTTCTTTTGATGCGAGTGGAAATTTAAAAGCCCAGAATCGAGGGTCTTTGTTGAATCTACCAGGTTCCGGCCAATGGAAGAAACTTGCCGGATGGCTGGCAGAACGCACTGATATACTTTTTGAGCATTTATCGGATCGTTACGTTCTTTTTGGCGAATGGTGCTATGCCCGACACTCAATTTTTTACAACCGCTTGCCGGACTGGTTTTTAGCCTTTGATTTTTATGACCGGCAATCCCGTCGTTTTCTTTCAACCGCAAGAAGAGATCACATGATAGAAAAGATGCGTATCGACAAGGTGCCGCATCTTGCAACCGGGCAGTTTTCATTCTCTCAGATCGAAAAATTCCTTGCAGAATCCAGACTCACTGATCAGCCCGCAGAAGGCATTTATCTGAGAATAGACAGTAACGACTGGCTTGAAAAAAGAGCAAAGCTTGTCCGCCCGGAATTTATTCAGGCTGTTGAAGAGCATTGGTCGCGCTCATCCATCTTACCGAATTGCATCAATCCATAGGCCTTTGATCGTAATTTTTTCGTGCGAACCATTATTCAATCTGGTTGTAAGGCCTTTTTTCGTATAACTGATGCTGTCCGGTAAATCGTTGGTCGTTGTTGTTTTCAATTTTCAATCTGGCCGGCGGGAATGATGGCCATTACGTTGTCGAGCAGTCGCAGTTCTTTGAGAAGCGTCGGGTCGCCAATCGCTTCTGCCTCATAACTTAAATGCCTTCTAAATACGCTCAGCGCATCGTTTGCCGCAGCTGAAACCTGCAGTTTACGGCCGGGGCGTTCCCAGTATGACCAGCCAGAGCTATCGGAGTCTGTGTCTCTGGCCGCCGCCACCCTTATTCCATGCCGGCCGGTTGCCGTCTCTTTAAGCAGATCGACATATCTGGCCAGCAGTATGCCCTTTCTTATGCCGTTGTCGTCGTAAAAGTCGTCGGCCTGAGCTTTCAGAATGATTTTTTCCTGGGCGTCATGAATGGTGCCCTTGCGGTCTTCGTAACTGAGAGTCAGGGTCAACCAGGTGTCGGCCAGTGGCCGATCGAGCTGCAGCAGAATGATGCCGCCACGGGTTCCGTCTGCATTTGTGGGCGCAGGAAACAGCGTGCTGACATGCATGATTCGCCCGGTTGCCAGATCGGCTTCGGGCGAGCCGATAACCTTGCGAATTCGGCATTCGGGCGCCTGCACCTGCAGTGCCAGGTCGAAAACCATCGGGTTGACCATGCACTCGAATTCGTCGGCCAGCCGCTTTCTGAATTCGGCTGGCGAATGCACCGAAAAATAGTTGGCGCCCCGCACCTGCGAAATCGACTGTACCATCTGCGAGTTAAAATCAATGCCCATGCCGATGAAGGTCAGGTAAACCCGGTTTCGCGCCATTTCGCGCGTCATATCGAGCAGCCCGGATTCACTCGTGTCGTCTGTATTCGGCATCGCGTCGGTCATGAAAATGATGCGGTTCTCGTATTCATCAGGATTACACAGGGAAAAGGGCGCGAGCATGCTTCTGCCGAGTTCCAGGCCTTCTTCCATGCTCGTGGCACCGGTGGGTTCAAGCGCGAGAATATGCCCCTTCAGTGCTTCCATGTCGGTGCTTTTCACTGAGTTGACAGGTTTGGCCAGATGGCTGCGATGGTTGAACAGAGCGATACCGATGCGATCATCCGGTCGCAGGTGCTCGAACATGGCGATCATTGACCGGCATGCCGATTGAAGTTTGGTTATTTTCGCCGACTCAGCGTTCATGTCGGGCCGCCGGCGATAGCTTTCGTAATAATACTGGTTGAAAGGGCTGCTCATCGAGCCCGAAATGTCGAGAACGACAACCAGATTCAGCTTTTTGCGGGCCGCGGCGACGCGGTCTAATTGTGAACTCAGACCAACCGCAAGAAAGTGTTCGGTTTCGCCGGTCAGCGGGTTGCGGCTGCTGGCTGCCGACCAGGTTGGCGCAAACAGCTTCGGAGAACTCTCTGAAGACACTGCAGCATTTTTCCCCGTGTCGAAATGGTAATCGTAGAAAAGCCCTTCATAAGTGATGTCAGATGGTTTAGGCAGATAGCCAGCCATAATATTGGCCCGGAAATTATTGATGTCTTTGGCGCCGCCAGCCGAGAAACCGAAGTCGCGCGCTGTCTGGTCGGTTATGCTGCTGACCATAGGCCCTGAAATTGAATACAGAACAAAGAAGGTGCCGAGAATGGTTATTGAGGTGACTGCGCTGAGCTCACAGGCCAGAAACAGCTTCGAAATTTCGAGCAGAATCATGATGGCGACAATGTAAAGCGGGCCATCCTGCAGGTATCCTTTCAGCACCGCCAGCGGCTGTTCAGAGGTCGGTCTTTCGACCTTATATTGCCAGTCATCGACCGGGACTTCGAAAAGCAGATTGCCGGCCGCCGGGATTGCCTCGATCAGGAGCAGGGTTGCGAGATTGAGCATGAGAAGAATGAATAACAGCCGATGAACGGTTGGAATTTTACTTAACATGGTTTTTCTCCTGGATAAGATCATTCGGCGAGTGTTATACCCGCGAATGCGTTGATCTGAGCGACTATTTACAGATTCCTGAGATGCCTGTAATTCAAATTATCAGGTCGTAGCGCACTTAACATTACAGAAGAACAGGTGCAGAAAAGCATGCCAGAGAAGTTTCCGGCAGAAACAGAAGGAAAACAGGGATTCAATGCCCGGAAAAGCCGGTCGGTGTGCCGCCAGACCCGGGCTCGAAGTGTGTAGCCGAATTCACCGCAACTCGAAAACACCTTCGTGGTTCTGAACCTGTATGCAATATAGGCAGATTTTTGCGAATGCCAAGGGGCAAAATTTAATTCGTGCCATTACCAGGTTTTTTGGGTGCTCGACAGCAGTTACAATGATGTATCATAATACTTTGACAACAAATAAATATTCAGGAGAGGGAAATGGCCCGTTCAGATTTTCTGGTATGCCCGGCACTGCTGATATGTTTTTTGCTGGCTATGACAATGCCGCTGACAGCTTCTCAAGATAATTCGCAGATTCTTCTTACGGGTGGCAGAATGCCTTTTTTGAAGGCATTTGAAAAAGCTGGCCGTGAAAAAGCCCGAATTGTAAGTTCTGGAGCTGCCCGGGTATTTGAAGTTGCCTCCATGACCGGAAAAATCAACGACAAGACTCAGGCAGAGCACAATGCCGGCAAAAACTCTGCCTCTGAAACCGGTCTGCGGCTGCATAAAGCAGTTCTCGAGAGAGATTCTGCTCTGCTTGAATCGCTTCTTGCAGGTGGTGCTGACCCGAATCAGAAGAATAAAGACGGAGACCCCCCTGTGATCGTTGCGGCTGAAAAAGAATTTCTGAAAGCGGTTTCGCTTCTTTTAGACCACGGGGCCGATTTCCGGGCTACAGATAGCTCACAGCGCACCTTGCTGCAGAAACTCGCAAAGGTGAACGCTTTTGCTCTGGTGGCCGATATGATCGAGCGCGGCGCCGATGTAAATGCC
>JAKJFO010000193.1 GCA_022704885.1 Candidatus Rifleibacteriota bacterium
ATGATCGTCGGGCATGATCCGATGTTGGGTCTTGGGCTCAAAGAGCAGCGCAAGCTGATGGTTGCAGACCTTTCTGGTGGTGGCAGACTGTTACTTTATACCGATGGTCTTACCGAATGTGTTGCGCCCGATGGCTCTTTTTATGGCGAAGAGCGTCTGATGCGTTCGCTTGCCGCCAATCTTGATCAACCGGCGGCCACTGCCGCTGATGCGATTTTTGCTGCCGCCCGCGCTTTTGCTGCTGGCACCAGTTTCAAGGATGATTTTACCATGCTTCTGCTGCAAAGCTCCGATCGATAATGAATAATCTTGTTCTTACCTGCGGCCCGGCCTGCGAAAACGATGAACTGCTGCTCAGAATGGCGACCCTGGCAACTGGTTTTAGACTCAACGTTGCCCATCTCAGTTTTGAAAAGCTGACTGCCTGGCTCGATCGCCTGCAAAGCCTGCGTCGACAAAGCGGGTGCAACTTTTTGACAGTTCTCGACCTGCAGGGTGCCAAAGTCAGAATTGGCCAATATCCTGTCGTCACCTCGCTGCCGGAGCGGGTAGAGCTTTTTCGCGGAGAAGAAACAGAGCGCATCGATCGTATTCCTGTGCCGGCTGAAAGCGTATTTGCGCAAACATCGGCCGGTGATCTGCTGGTTTTAAACGATCGCAGAGTTATTTTGCGGGTAATCAGCAAAACTGACGAAACTTTACAGGCTGAAGTCATCAAGAACGGAGCCTTGAGTTCAGGCAAAGGTCTCAATTCGCCAGATCGTGTTTTTGAACTGGCGCGTGCCACCGAGAAAGATCGCGGAGCCATCGAGTGCAGCCGGGCTTTTGATAACATTGTTTATGCTGTTTCTTTCGTTGCTGATGGCCAGGAAAGCGAAATTTTTCGACCGCTCGTCGGCAACAGACGGCTGATCGCCAAGATCGAGCAGCGCCAGGCTATGCAGAATCTGGCGCAGATAGATAAAAACTTCGATGAAATCTGGTTCTGTCGCGGCGACCTCGGTGCCGAAGCAGGCTTAAAAGAGCTTGGACACCTGCAGCAGCAGTTTGTCGCAGAATTGCCGGGTTTGCGAAAACCTGCCCTGGTCGCCGGTGAAGTGCTGGGATCGATGGTGGCAAATGCTTTTCCGTCCCGGGCCGAGATTGTGCAGCTTTATGACTGCGGTCAGGCAGGATTTTCGGGACTGGTATTGTCAGACGAAACCGCCTGCGGTGCGCAGGTTTCAGCGGTAATCGATTTTCTCGAATACTGGCTCAAAGAATGAAATGAACTTTCGTTATCGCGAAGAGATCAGTAAATACGTTGCATTGCCCGTTTCGACCAGTGTTTCGCATAAGTTTAAAACTTCATTCGACGCGGCTGCCCAAGATTCTATTCTTCATTTCACAGCCAGCGAAAGAACGATGAATCCTCTGTCAATACTGGTGCCAGCCAGTCTGATCGAAGAGGCTCAGGCCGGCTGGCCGGTTGTGCTGCAGTCTGACCGCCTCTTTCTTGGCTATTACAGTTTGCCGGTCGGGACTTGTATCTGTGAGGTTGAACCCCCTGAACATAATGATTATAAGTTGCTGCATTCGAATTTGTCTTGTATTAAACGCAGCCTCAGTCTTTTTGGTCGACAGTCGTCAGTGTCGCAGACTTTATTGCATCTCGACAGGCCAGAGACTCCCTTGATAGAAGCTGTGAAGATGGTAGATGTCGGAGTTGTCGAGCTCACTGCCTTCACTGCCTTTATTGGTTCTGGCGAAGGGCTGACACCTTCTTTTGATGACTTTCTTGCCGGTATGCTTTTTATTGATCGTTTTTACGGTTACAATCGATTTGTTGTCTCTGGAAGTTTTTTCGAAATGGCTGCTGCACGAACAACCCGTCAGGCACTGCAGCAGTATCGATTTGCCGCCAATGGCCATTTTTCGCGACAGTTTGAGCAGTTCACTGCTGATCTGCCGCTTCGGAAGGTCGAAAACGCAGAGTTGTTAAGCCTTTTGGCATGGGGGCACTCTTCTGGTACCGATACTTTGTGTGGCATCTGGTATTATTTATCGCGGCAGGTTAAAATAAACAGGTAATTACACGCAGGAAGGTATGGAATATGTATTGTCCGATATGTAAGGGTGAATTTCGCGAAGGCTTTACCGAGTGCACCAGCTGTCAGGTCAATCTGGTAGCCGATCTTGATAATATCTCCGAACATGTGAACGGCGAAATCAAGCTTTGCGTGGCCTGCGAAATCGAAGCTGAGCCTGAAACAAGACGTTGTCCGAACTGTGGCATGAAGCTGATCAGAGCCGTCTTGCATGATGACACCTATGTCTTTCTCGAAAAACCGTCTGAAGAAGCTGACGAAATTGAACAGATTCAAGAGGTAGAAGAAGAACTGATCAACGAACTCGAATATTACACCGAGATTCCTGACGAAGAAGGTGCCGTGTTGATCGAATCAGAAGACATTTCGCTGCTGGTAAAAGTGCAGGAAATTCTTAACAGAAACGAAATCTGTTTTCAATTCAGACCGGCCACAGATGCCCCCGGAGCGCTCGGCGGCATATTCGGCGGCGGCAACATTCTCGATCGCAGTTTTCCAAAAGTGGTTGTTTATGCCGACGACGAAGCCGAAGCGATCAAATTGATCGCAACCAGCACTGAGCTGGCTCTCGGCGAAATCCCGCCCGAACTCATGGAGTCCGACGACGACGAAAACGACGAAGGCTACGGCGATTACGAAGACGACAACGAAAACGAAGATTCTGAAGGTTATAAAAAGTAGTGACCCTGGTGGTCTGGCAAAGTTGAATATATGTTCAAAAAAAGTCATTGCGAGGAGCGTAGCGACGAAGCAATCTCATCGAAATAGACTTTGCAAATTGCTTTTTGGTGAATATTTTTGTTGAATACTATAAAAAAAGGACGCAAACAATGTCGATTAAAAAGAGTTTTGTATATCTCATAATGGCGATTTTTATGCTGGCTTTCTGCCCGGCGCTGCCGGCTGGCAGTGCTTTGATGGCGGCTGAAGGTTCTTTCCTCGATGAATCATTTCCTGATGGTCTGCTCAATGCCGATCAGCAGGAATTTCCCATGGCCGAAATCGAAGGCAAAATCATTGGCCTTTATTTTTCAGCCAGCTGGTGCCGCGGTTGCGCCGCTTTTTCCCGCATACTCGTGCCATTTCATGAAAAGCACAAAGACGCTTTCGAAGTGATTCTGGTCGGCTTCGACAACAACAGCGCCGATATGCACTCCTACATGAAAGAATACGGTATGAGCTGGGCGGCGATACCTTACGAGAGCAGCGCCCGCCTCGCCATGAAAGAAAAATTCAACGTTACCGAAATCCCCCAGATGTTCATTCTTACCAGCAGCGGCCGCGTTCTTACTCTCGACGGCTACAAACAGGTGCAGGTCATGGGCGACGAAGCCCTCGCGCACTGGCAAAAGCTTGCTGCCGCCGAATAAACCGGTTCTATGCCGGTAAGTAGTTCGTATCGACCGAAATTTGCCTGCTTTTTCTTTCCCTTGTCTTTTGCGGCGTTTTTGACCGCGATAATAGCAGCCGTCTGGCTGTTTATCGGTGGTGGCCTCAACGCTCTGATCATGCTGGCCGGGACTGTAGCGGTAATGCTGATTGTTGCCTGGGTCGGTCTGAGCCTCACCACCAGCTATGAATTCGATGCCGAAAGTGCTCAGGTTGTCCATGGCATCAGTCTGGGTGGCCACCATCGCAAAGCGTCACTCTGTCGTTTCGACGAAGTAGCGGCTTTTTCCGTAAAAGGTATCCACAACCGCGCGCGCGTACAAACCTGGTGGGAATACCAGGTCTGCATGCTGCTTAAATCAGGCCGCCTGCTTGCAATCGCCGAACCCAGCCCAAAATCAGTATTCGAAAGCAACCGCCTCGCCGAAAAACTGGCTAAACTGGTCGGTTGCGATTATTTTCCGGGCGAACATCAGAAAACTATCGAAGTTGCACTGGCCGGCGAACACCCGGTTTTCGAATACCGTGACTGGAGCTGGGGCGACGTCGTCAGCGAATTCGGCCTGGCGACAATCGCCTCACTCATCTTCTTCGCCTCAATTGTAGCCTTTATCGTGGCTATGGTAGTTATTTTGAGCTAAGCCTCAAACCTTTCTGTAGCCCAGCAGAACGTCGGCGAGCTGCCCGGTTGAGCCGTCTTCACGCTCGAAACTGCCGTTGAGTACCAGAGAGTTGCCATTGATGTCGGCGCTTGCACGCATGAAATCGAGGTTGAGCGCTTTGATGCCGAGTTCGGGTAGAGTCTGCAACTCTTTTTTCTCGATTTTGCCATCACCGTTGAGGTCGCGATAGAGCTTGAGCGCCTTGAATACCGGGTCAAGAAAGTTAATTTTGCTGTCGTTGTTACTGTCATATTTGGCCAGCTCGGCAAAGCCATGCGCAGCACCGTTCTGGTCGCCGAAAAGCTCGCTGCCGTTGTCGATAACCCCGTTGCCGTTTTTGTCGTAGACCAGCATTGCGGTGTTGCCGCGCACCCACGCTGTGCTGTCGAGCTTTCCATCGGCAGTAATATCGAACAGCGCACCTTTGCCGGCCTCGGTAAGGTTAATGCCTTCGCCTGACAGATCGAGAACCAGCGGATCGACCTTGATGATTCCGAGGTCTTCCAGACTTAAGCTGGTGCGGCCTTCTTCTGTAGTAGTCTGCTTGAACTTGAGGTCGAGCTGCATGCTGGTGCGGCGTTCCTGCACTGCGATCATCTGTGCCAGAGTCATCGGTTTCCCATTATCAGGCATAGCCTGACTGACCGGGTCAGCCTCTACCTCTGGCGACTGCGCGTTGACGCGCGCTTTGCTGCCATCTTCCGAAACATCTGCCTTCGCCATTTTGAGCAGCTTGACATAGCGCGCCTTGAGTTCGTTGTATTCCTTGTCGTCCTTGCTGATCATGCGCAGCATCAGATCGAGGTCGCGCTCGAGCTCGACATCGCCTTCGCTCCCTTCCGTAGCCTGACTGGTCGTGAAGCTGAGCTTGACGTTGAGTTCGGCCTGCACCGAAGTCTGCTGTCTGAACTGAGTGATGGTCTGGCGCATCTCGTTCATCGGCGACAGCTCGAGCAGATCCTTTTCGATGCCTGCTTTGGGCTTCTCTTTGCTCTCGCGCTGGAAAAACGCGTCGATCGCCTGCGAAAAGCGGTTGGCCCGCATGAATCGTTGTGAAAGCACAGACGCAGCAATAGCCATTTGTTACTCCTCCTTGAGTAAGTTGGGCACATCCGTATGTCTAAAAAAACACTTCCCCTTATCTATATCGGCACGCCCCCCTATAAAGTTTAGTCTTTTCGTGAAAATGTATAATTTTTGCACAGTAAGGTGCATGGCAGCTGAGTTGTGTTAAAATAGCTGAAATTTGAATTCTGGCGGGTTGGATGAGCAAGCCGAACGTTGGTCACAGCAATTTTGGCGGGTCAGACTGGCTTTTGCCACTGGTTTTGCTGCCTCTCTATTTTGCCGTCTGGGGAAAGTTCGGGCAGAAGTTCGCTGCTGCTGCCGGCTTGAGCGTTGCAACCGGTGTCGCCTGCTGGTTCGTCGCTCTGCTGCAGCAACCGGCTGGCACTGATTTGAGAGCTGCCGAGATACCCTTCTGCTGGTCGCTGTTTCTTCTTTTTCCGTTGTTCTGCCCGCTCGGCCTGCCTTTGTGGATCATACCACCGCTTCTCGTTCTTGCTTATCTGATCAGCATTACCAGTTTTGGCGGCTTTCGCCGGCATTTTTTCAACCCGATCGCGGTTGCTGTCGTTCTGATGCTGGCTGGCTATGGCTATACCGCCAGCTTGAGCGCGTCGAAACCTATATTGCCAGAAGGTGCCGGCTATCGAGCCTGGAGCGCCGGTGTGCCGCCGGCCCGCCCGCTCTGGTTCTACTATGCCGCCGTTTCGACCGACAAGCTTCTTGCCGCCTCGATGTCGGCAGATCTGCCAGCTATGCCCGGCAGCGTTTATACCTTGCTGATTCTTATACTGGCGCTGGTAATGGCGTTGTTTTTCGGTCGCGGTCGTGCCTGGCTCTTTACGTTGCTGCTGGCTGTGCCGGGTTTTACGGCCATTGCCGCTAAAAGTGGTCTGGTAGCGTTTTCGCCGCTGCATCCTTTATTGCTGGGTCTCGGGCCTGCGCTCATGCTGGTCGCAGTCGTCGATTACCATTCGCTGCCTGCCCGCAACTCTGAACAGATCGTTTACGGACTGGTTTTTTCGGCTCTTCTGCTGGTTTTCAGTGTCAGGTCGGTAAATCCGCTGGCGCCTGTTTATGCGCTTCTGCTCATGCAGGTTCTTTCGCCGCTTCTCTGCGATCTTCTGCTGCGGCAGAAAGGCGGCGTTCGATGACCGCCCGCCAACCATCATTCTTAATCGAGATCAGATTTATGCTCGGCCTGGCGACAGTTTGCGCCGTGCTGCTGCTGCTTACCCGCGCCGGTATCGGCAGTCGGGCCGATCAAAGTCTTGACGCAATAAGAGCCGCCGCCGGAATATGCCGGGTCGAGCTGCCGCAGGACCAGTCAGAAGCCATCAAAGAGTTCGATCGTCAGTTCATTTTGCGCAGCCGCGGGCGAATTCAGTTCTGGCAGAGCCGAAGCCGCTCTGATCTCTGGCTTTGTCAGGCGCGTGGCGCCGGCATGTGGGCCGAAATCGTGCTGCTGTTCGCTTACGATCGCACGCATCGCCGCATTGTCGGCCTGCGTGTGCTCGAACAGAACGAAACCGCCGGGCTTGGCGACCGCATCGCCGAAGAAGATTTTTACAGCCAGTTCGACGAACTCGAAGCCGCGAATGGCATCGAAATGAAGGCGATAAGAATACATGGCAACCAGTTCGACGCAGTTTCGGGCGCGACGATAACTTCGCGCGCCGTTGAAACCATTATCAATCGTGCATTGCGCCAGCTTGCTGAAATCCCGGCCGAAATTGCAGACAGTCGTGAGGTGCGCCCATGAAGTATTTACGCATCCTCTGGGAAGGCCTGATTCCGAATAACCCCGTGTTCATACTGGCATTAGGCCTTTGCTCAACTCTGGCCGTAACCCTCAAGGTCGAGAACGCATTCTTTATGGCGGTAATGGTCGGTGTGACTACTGTCGCCAGTTCGTTGGTCGTTGCTGCTGTGCGCTACCGCATTCCGTTCCGCTTTCGCTTGCTGTCATACATGTTGATCATCGTTACGGTAGTAATTGCGATAGAACAGTCGCTGCGCGCGCTGTTTCCCGAGGTGGCGCGGGCGCTTGGCCCCTATGTCGGGCTGATTGTAACCAACTGCGTGGTAATGGGCCGTCTCGAAGCTTTTGCCGCGTCGCATCGGCCACTCGAAGCCTTCTTCGATGCGCTCGGCGTCGCTCTTGGCTATGCCGCTGTTCTGCTGTCGATCGCTTCGATTCGCGAGTTTCTCGGTAACGGCACGCTCTGGGGTCTCAACGTGACTCCTGATTTTTATATTCCCTGTCGCGTTTTCAATTCTCCGCCTGGCGCTTTTATCGTTTTTGCGGCGCTGCTGGTGCTTGTGAACTGGCTCAGAGCAATAACCAGGAGGCAAAGCTGATGGATACTCTGCAATACCCTCTGCTTGCACTGCTGTTCAGCGCAGTTATCAGCGAAAATGTTGCGTTGTATTATTTTCTGGGTATCTGTCCGCTCATCTCGATATCTTCAGATCTCAAGGCCTCTTTCAACATGGGAGTGGCTGTCAGCGCCGTCATGCTGATCACCACAGCAGCAAACTGGGCGGTCTACCATCTGCTTCTTCAGCCGCTCGCGCTCGAATATCTGCAGTTGCTGTTTTTCGTGTCGATTATCGCAGCGACTGTGCAGATGCTCGAACTCTTTCTCGACCGGTTTTTCCCGAGCA
>JAKJFO010000194.1:0-7522 GCA_022704885.1 Candidatus Rifleibacteriota bacterium
AAGTCTGCATCAGGCTATCTGCAAAGAAGCCGAACAGATCGGCGGCCCGCTTTCGCGCGGCACCAGGCATCTTCTGCCCGACCCGGCCGCAGGCGGCTGTGTCAAACGCTGGCACATGTTCCTGCGCTGGCTGGTAAGGCCTGAAGACGGAGTCGATATGAACCTCTGGCCCGAGGTATCCCCTGCCCTGCTGCTGATTCCGCTCGACCGCCACATCAGCCGGATTGCCCGCAATCTTGGGCTCACCAGCCGAGGCAGCGACGACTGGAAAACCGCTGAAGAGATTGCCGCCAGCCTCGCCCGCTATTGTCCTGAAGATCCGATCAAATACGATTTTTCACTCTGCCACCTTGGTATTGCCGGCGAATGCACGCACGGCAAAAATCAGGAACTCTGCCGCCGCTGCCTGCTGGCCTCGGCCTGCCTGGCGGCGAAACCCGGCAAAAATTGACATGAGTGCTCTCTCAGAGTAAACTCGAACTCACAAAAACGCCGTCGGAGAAACAAAATGCTGGAAATCAGAGAATTCTTTGCCCGCCTGCCCGAATTTGTCTGCCCTGAGCTCTTCGCAACCGAAGTTGAAGGTTTTGCCCGAATCGAAAACATCTGGGATATTCTTAAAAGAATTCAGGCCGGTTTCACGACAAAATTCGTTAAACCTCAGATCCTGGGCCATGTTGAAGAAGGCGCCTTTCTGCGCGGCAGCGATATTTACCTCGGCAAAGGGTCTGTGGTAGAAGCCGGCGCTATGGTCTGCGGGCCGGCGATTATTGGCGAAAACGTTGAAATCAGACATGGCGCATTCGTCAGAGGCCATGTCATCATCGGCAACGGTGCTGTTGTCGGGCATTCAAGCGAAGTTGTGCGCTCGGTATTTCTGCCCGGCGCCAAAGCCCCGCATTTCAATTACGTTGGTGACTCGATTCTCGGCTCGGGCGTAAATCTCGGTGCCGGCACCAAACTGTCGAATCTCAAGAATGACGGCTCAAATGTGCGCACCCGCATCGGCGAACATGTCGTCGATACCGGAATTCGCAAATTCGGGGCGATTCTTGGTGACAACTGCCTGCTCGGCTGCAACTCGGTAACCAACCCCGGCACCATCATGGAACCCAACTGCATGGTCTACCCATGCGCCAGCGTTCAGGGGCATTTCGCCGCCGGCTCGATAGTAAAGCTGCGCCAGAATCTGGAAACAGCCATAAGCAGCAAACTATAGTAATCAGACTTATATCAGTCCAGCATTTATAAGCAGTTGGCGAGTTTCAGAATTCGATGCCAGGACGGGCTTTGACGCCGCGATCGAAATAGTGCTTGTGCTTGACCATTCTGGTCACAAGATCGGCCTTTTCGAGCAGTTCTTTGTCTGTGCAACGGCCGGTCAACACCAGCTCAAGGGCTTCCGGGCTGCAGTCGATCAGCTCTTCCAGAGTCTCTTTTTCTAGCAGACCGTAGGTCATGCTGGTGAGAACCTCATCAAGAACCAGCAGATCAAGGCGACCGGACGCGATGGTTTCTGCTGCCAGCCTGATTCCCCGCAGCGCCTCGATTTTGTCTTCTTCAAGAACGCCGAACCTGAAACTGCCGTCAGGCTTCATACGCTCGAGGCCGGTTATGTGATACTCGATGCCAAGCCGGTCGAGAACGACAAGTTCGTTGTGGCGATAAGTTTCGCTTCCTTTGTCGAAAAAAATGACGCCAACACGTCGACCTGAGCCAAAAGCCCTGATCAACAGGCCAACCGCCGCAGTCGTCTTGCCCTTGCCATCTCCGGTATATGCATGAATCATGATTAAAACTCGATATCGAATTCCGAGCCGAACAGCGGGTCTTCGGCATATGCCGGCAAAGAAGGCTGTCCGGGCTGTTTGACCGGCTGCGTTACAGTTTGGGCTGCTGACTGAGGACTGGCCTCAACCTTTGCTTCACTTTTCGCTGCAGTCGGACTGCCAAAAATATCTTCAAAGCCATCACCAGACGGTGCTGGCCGCGCGCTCGCGCCACCGCTTCCTGCCGACACCGGCTGCGCCTGACTCTGCGCTGCCGCAGTTTCCGTTTCGACCGGCTGCGCAGTCTGAGGTATGGCAGCGACTGCAGCAGATTCAGATGTTGCAGAGGTGCCGGTAGTTGTTGCTGCAGAAGGTTTTGTGCGGGAAGCCGAAGACGGGGCATGTTCGATGAACTTCGCCGGTTCGGGCGGAGTCGTTATCTTCGCCACTTCGAACGGTCGCGTGCGTTCGCCGGACATATCCCAGATTGTGTAAAGAGGTTTCAGCTCGACCCGGCTGCCGATAACTTCCTTGCGCATGATAAAGATGTCACCGGTTTTGTTCGGCAACATGGTGGCAACAAAAGGCCGCCGCCAGAAACCGCCTGAATCTTTGCGCTGCATATCCATCACCACAAGGTAAAAGCCGTCCTGATAAATGAAGCGCTCAACCACAGCCGGCCGGTAATCAAACATCGTCGGTCCGGGAGCCCAGACCAGCAGCATGTATTTCTCGAAATCGACGGCGGGCATGCCATCTTCAGAGTTGGACTGCTGCCAGAAGCGCTCGAGATCATAGAGATCGCGAATGATGAAAAACGGCCGCGCCGACTTGTACATGCAGTTGTCGCCGCGCCATTCAGCGTAAACGCCCAGCTCGACCGTCTTCTGCGCACACAGCTGTGCCGGCAAAAGCAGAACCACCGCACAAATCGCCAGCAGCCACAATCTCATCTTATCTCAAGTCCTTCGGCAGTCGGATAAATTTCGAGACCATTAAAAATCACCATGGCTTCGAGAATCTCATGCCATGGCCTGTCACGCAGCGAGCAATAGAGGGGAAGCACCACCGGATTCTGCCAGGTGATTCGTACATTGGTCGCAAAAGCGATGCGTTGCAGGGCCTGATCGAGCGGCTTACCATCGCTGATCACAGTTCCGTTCGCCTTGAGTGCAGGAAAATGGTCGGCAAGAGTGCGGCTGCGATAATTCTGAATTCTATCCATCAGATGTTTCCAGCCGGTGCCCTGAATGTGAACCGGGGCGACAAAAAACAGACCGCGTCTCGGGTAAAACCTGTGATGAGGCGAAACAACCATATCCATCATCGCTTCATGGCCTCGAACATGGCGTCGAACCTGATTCTGTGCCGAGGTCGAATAGTGACAGACGTAGTCTTTGCGATAGGCAAGGCCGACCATGCGGGTAATCTTCCAGACCGGCATTGGCATAGTCCAGATGACGTCGGTGCGATCCTTGCCAGGAAGAGCAGCATCTGGCACCAGAACATGATACTGTTTAACATTCGGCCGGTAGAGCACTACGCTGTCGTGCCTGATCGCCACTACGCGCAGATCGGTTCCGATCATGAAACCCGAAGTCACCAGAATTTCGTGACCCTGCCATTTGAGCCAGGCCGCGCCATCTTCACCAAAACTGACAAGCCCTTCAACTTCTATTTCGTCGGGGTTTGCAATCATCAGGGCTGGTGCCGCTACCGGTATAATAACCGCCAACGCGCAACAGACAAGCATTCTCAACCATAAACCAGCTTTATTCATCGAATCTATCCTTTCACATAAAATGCAGCTAAACTAATGTAACATATCCGTGAAATTTATTATAGAATATGCCGTCAGGCAACAGCCTTGTCAAATCGAGAATCGACCCCGGAGGCCAAAATGAAAATCTACCTTCTACTTTCAGTCATAATCGCATTATGCCTGCCTGCTATCACCGCCAGATGTGAAGCGCCGGTACCGCCGGCAGCCCGTCAACAGCCAGAAAGCAAAGAAATCCATGGCGTCACACTGACCGACCCTTACGCCTGGCTGCGTAATCGCGAAAGCAAAGAAGTGATCAGTTATCTCAAAAACGAGAATCTGTATACATCAGAGATAATGCAGGATACCGAAGATCTGCAAAAATGGCTGTTCGAAGAGATGAAAAGCCGTATCAAGGAAACCGATCTCTCTGTACCCAGCCGTGTCGACAGCTACTTTTATTACAGCCGCACCGAGCAGGGCAAACAATACAAGATTCATTGCCGGCGCGGAATCGAAGAAGGCGCTCCCGAAGAAATCATCTTCGACGAGAACAAATACGCCGAAGGCAAGCCCTACTTTGCAGTAGGTGCTCTCGAAGTAAGCCCTGACCATAATATTCTCGCCTACTCCATCGACAATACCGGAGCCGAGAAGTTCGAACTCGCCTTTCTCAATCTGACCACCGGCCAGACTTACCCTGACCGCATCGCGTCGACAACCTATGGTATCGAGTGGGCCGAAGATAACAAAACGGTTTTTTACACTCTGATGGATGACACCGGCCGGGCCTGTCGCATCAAAAAGCACAAACTCGGGAACGAAGTCGCCAGTGACAGCGAAGTTTATTTTGAAGAAGATGGCCAGTTCTGGGCGGGAATCGGCAAAACGCGCGACCGCAAGTATCTGATCATTGGCGCCAACAGCTCTACTTCTTCCGAAGTACGCATTCTTGAAGCCAGCAATCCTGATGGTGAATTCAGAATGTTCAGGCCGCGTCAGAAAGGCGTCGAGTATGGACTCGTGCATCAGAACGGCTATTTTTACATACTTACTAACGAAAATGCGGTGAATTTCAAGGTCATGCGCACCCGCGACAGTGAACCCGAACCCGAAAAGTGGCAGGAATTCATCGCTGCCCGTGACGACGTGCTGGTCGACGACGTCGATGCATTTGCCGATTATCTGGTGATAAGCGAGCGCGAAAACGGCCTGCAGAAGATACGCTATTTCGACAAGAGCGGACAGTTCAAATATATTCCATTCGAAGAAGCCGTTTACAGCGCTGAAGTCGATGAAAACCCCGAATTCAAAACGACAGTCGTCCGTTATCGCTATACTTCTCTGACCACGCCGCAATCGATCTTCGATTTCGATATGGCTACCGGCAAGGCTGAACTCAAAAAACAGACCGAAGTGCTCGGAACCTTTGACAAAGCGAATTATCAATCTGAACGCGTCTTTGCAAAAGCGTCCGATGGAACGATGGTGCCGGTTTCACTGGTATATCGTAAAGATCTGCGCAAAAAGGGCCCGACCAGAACCTACCTTACCGGCTACGGCTCTTATGGCTCATCTTTCGATCCTTACTTTTCTTCAATTCGCCTCACACTGCTCGACCGCGGCTTCATTTATGCCATAGCCCACATCAGAGGCGGTCAGGAAATGGGCCGACCATGGTATGACAACGGCAAGCTGCTGAAAAAGAAAAACACTTTCACCGATTTCATCGCCTGCGCCGAACATCTGATCGAACAGGGCTACACCGATCGCGATCTGCTTGTAATCAACGGCGGCAGTGCCGGCGGTCTGCTTATGGGTGTAGTTGTGAACATGCGCCCCGACCTGTTCAAAGCGGTCATCGCCGATGTGCCATTCGTCGACGTCATCAATACCATGCTCGACCCGAGCCTGCCGCTGGTCAGAGAAGAATACGAGGAATGGGGCAACCCGAACGAAAAGGAATTCTTCGACTATATGTATTCTTATTCGCCATACAACAACATCAAGGCACAGGATTACCCGGCAATGCTGGTTACCGCCGGTCTTAACGATCCCCGCGTATCATACTGGGAACCGGCCAAGTTTGTGGCAAAACTGCGAACGATGAAGACCGACCGCAATCTTCTGCTGCTCAAAACCAACCTTGACGCAGGTCATGCCGGCGCTTCCGGACGCTATGACTATATCAAGGAAATCGCTTTTGAATACGCCTTTATCTTCAAGATTCTTGGTGTGAAGTTCTGATTAAAAGCCCCTTCTGAAATGAAAACAGCCTGGCCGCAAGGTCAGGCTGTTTCTTTGTCAAGGGGACTTACATCGATCATTTCATCAAGCATGGTCAGGTGGAAAACCCTGAACACGCCTTCGCTGCAGTTGATAACTTTCAGCTTCTGCCCGAGTCCGCGTTTTTTGAAACAGTCGGCATACCAGGCAAAAATTGCCAGGCCGGCACTCGCGATAAAATCGACCTCTTCAAGGTCAAAAATCAACAGACTGACCTCTTCTGCTGACCTGGCGTGGAGTTCAGTCTTTAAATCCTTGAGTGAAAGCTGATCGAGCTCGCCAAACAGTTTAACGACGATCTTGCTCTCACCTTCCTGTGTTACCGATATATCAAGAATCCGGCTCATATCAGCAATCTCATTCCCTTACCCGATCAGGTAGCCAAGCAGCGCGAGCAGTATACCGGCCATGCTTATAAAAAAAGGCCGGGACCACTTTGCATAATTGACCGCAAAAGCATAATAACCGCTGTATATTGGCGTAAACGCCAGTGCAGCCACACCTTCCAGCAGATCTTTCTTCAACGCCTCGCCGGTAGTCCAGATGAGGCTCATCATGAACAGCAGCAGGCCAATCAGCAAAAGCATCGAACCCATGCGCTTTTCCCTTTTGATTTATCTGTGCAAACTTCTGACTGAAGGCCTTGCCGGCAAATCAGCCGGAAAATCTTCACTCAAGATATAATTAACATATTATCCACGACATTGCAAAATTCTCTAATTTTTTGCCGGGGGTTTACCGTCCGCAGCATTTCTGTTATTTTGTCAGCGTCGGCATCCTGAGCTTCAGAGGGAAAAATGACCGCACAGCTCGAAAAAATTCTGATCAAACCCGAAACCAGCATTCTCGATACTCTCAAAGTTATCGACGATGCCGCTTTTGAAATAGCGCTGGTTATCGATGAAGACAACAGATTACTCGGCACCGTCACCGACGGTGACATCAGACGCGGCATAATTCGTGGAGCCAGTCTGCAAAGCCCGATCGTCGACCTGATGAATCGGCAGCCCATAGTGGCTGGTCAGAATACTACTGACGATGAGCTGCTTTTTCTGATGACCAACCGATCGATTAAGCACCTGCCTGTGGTTGACCGCAATAACCAGGTAATCAAGCTGGTGCAGCTCAAAGATTTGATTGCCCGCAAGCCACGCGAAAATATGGCGGTAATCATGGCCGGCGGCCTTGGTTCGCGCCTCGGCGAACTGACGCGTGACATGCCAAAGCCGCTGCTGCCGGTCGGGAACCGCCCGATAATTGCCCTTATCGTCGAGCAGCTACGCCGCCACGGAATTCAGAAAATCAGCATTTCGATAAACTATCATGCATCTCGAATCAAGGAATACTTTGCCGAAAACCCGGTAAAAGGCGTAATCATCAACTATCTTGAAGAAAAAGAATTTCTCGGCACGGCAGGTTCGCTTTCGCTGCTGAAAGAACCGGTTCATCAACCCCTGATCGTTATGAACGGCGATATATTGTCGCCGGTCAATTTTGGCAATCTGCTCGATTTTCATGCTGCCGGCCGCAAACTCATGACGATATGCGCTCGGGAATTCAATTTTCAGATACCTTACGGAGTGCTGCAGATGCGTGGCGACGAGCTGGTCGACATCGAAGAAAAGCCTTCGCACAGCATATTCATCAATGCCGGCATCTATGTTCTCGAGCCTGCTGTGCTAACCCATATCGAAGCTGGCAGACG
>JAKJFO010000194.1:7532-7846 GCA_022704885.1 Candidatus Rifleibacteriota bacterium
CCTGGACATGCCTGATCTGATCAAAAAAATAAACAGCTCGGCCGGTGGCGTCAGCTGCTTTCCGGTTTCGGAATTCTGGCTCGATATCGGCAGTCCGGTCGATTACGCGCGCGCCCACGAAACCTTTGCCGGGATTTCTGAGAAATATGAATAAGACCAGCATGCAGGGCAGAAAAGTTGCAGTAACCGGGGCCGCCGGGTTCATTGGCAGTCATCTTACCGAACAACTGCTGGCTGCAGGCGCCCAGGTCAGAGCGATGATCCGTTATAACTCGCGCTCAGACGCCGGGTGGCTGAAAGATTCGCAACAGCAT
>JAKJFO010000195.1 GCA_022704885.1 Candidatus Rifleibacteriota bacterium
GTCCCACTCTCCAATGGCTATTTGCGATCGCTCTGTCGATGGCACAGCAATACTACATGATTGCCGCTTAGAATTCAAACCTGCATGTCTGTCGAAAAGTGGATTCTGCGACTTCGCTGCGCTACGCGCAGAATCACAGGAAAGTGTGCACCCGGCCTGCGCTTAATCCTGCTTCACTAAGGCTTTGCAGGGCGCGAACGTATTCAGCACGACAGGGGCGTCATCCTGCTTTTTACCTGGAATTAGTGCTCTGTTTGTACAAGTCGGGCACCAGGGCGCGTTCGAGTTTTTTGAGATCGATGCTTTGCATGCGCTGGCGCAGTTCTTCGCTTTCGAGAAAATTGCGCAGGGTGGGGTGGTTGACCAGGCCCTGAAAATCACGACTTTCGATAAGCTTTTGTATGCTTTCGTCTTGTTGCAGAGCGACGAGTTCGGGCATTTCTGCAAGAGGCAGCAGAATTTCCTGTAATGCCGCCTTATCGACTTTTTCGGGCTTGAAATTTTGTGTGATTCTCTGAACCGACTTAACCATCTGCACCGTTTGCGCGGCTTCTTCCGGCATGATTGGGGCCAGCATGTTTTCGACCGGGCCGGTGAACTGTGTCAGCTGTGGGTAATATTCTGCGACTTTCGACCCTGGCAGCAGCGAAAGTGTGAAGATCAGAACCCAAGCGAGGATTATGCCTTCAAAACCACCGAGCAGACCGCCCAGCAGCTTTTCTGGAATCGAGAGCTCTTCGCCTTTTTTGCTGAACCATTTGATCAAAGCACCTGAAATCAGATACAGCGATATAAAAGTCAGATAGAACCCTGATACAGAGGCCAGCATCAGGGGTAACCCCAATGCTCTGCCAACTTCGACCGAAAGATACCAGCCCAGCGCCAGGCTTCCGAAAAAGCGCAGCAGAGTGATCAGTTCGCGATAGATGCCGCGCTGGTATGCTCGCAAAATGCAGGCCGCAACAGTGAACAGCGCAGTTGCGATGATATAGGATGGCTCTGAAAATGCCTGCCAGGCCGATGCAATAACCAGCCCGAAAAGCACGATAAGAATCAAACCGTTGTAAAACTGCTTTTTCACGACCCAAGCCTAAATCATCGCTCTGGCGCTGTCAATCTATTGAGAGCTGCTCCTGTATTTTTCGCAGTCGCCAACAGGATGAAGGCGATTCCTGGGCGCATCAGGACAGAAATGCCCGGGTGATTTCGCCGATGCCGCCGATTTTTGCTTATGGATTTATCAGGTTGGCGGGGCGTTTGCCGGTGAAGAAGGCGATGAGATTTTCGGCGACCATTACTGCCATGCGGGCGCGGGTGGCGTGACTGGCGCTGGAAATATGGGGCGCGACCACGACATTTTCTAATTGCAGCAGCGGGTTGTCGGCCGGAGTCGGTTCGCTGGCAAAGACATCGAGAGCGGCACCGGCAATCTGGCCTGATTTAAGCGCGTCATAAAGGGCTTTTTCGTCAACCACCGGGCCGCGCGAATTATTGATGAGAAACGCGGTTTTTTTCATCAGAGCGAGTCGGTCGGCGTTGATCAGGCCGCGAGTGTCATTGTTCAGTGGCACATGCAGACTGACGAAGTCGGCTTCGCGAAGCAGTTCGTCGAGTTCGACGCGGCGTGCACCGGTCTCTTTTTCGAACTCGGGTTTGGGTGAAGAACTGAAGTAGAGAATTTTCATCGAAAAGCCGCGGGCGCGGCGTGCAACTGCCTGGCCGATGCGGCCGGCGCCGACGATGCCGATGGTTGCGCCGTAAATATCGTAACCGAGCATCATCGAAGGATGCCAGGCCACCTGCCACTGGCCATTACGAACATATTTGTCTGACTCGACGACGCGGCGTGCCACTGCCATGAGCTGAGCAAAAGCGAAATCGGCAGAGGCTTCGGTCAGCACTTCGGGTGTGTTGGTTACGCAGATGCCGCGTCGACTGGCTTCTGCGACATCAATATTGTCGTAACCAACGGCGTATTGCGCGATAATTTTGAGTTCTGGCGCTGCTGCCAGCACCTCGGCATCGATTTTGTCGCTGAGCAGCGAAACCATGCCGGCGCAGCCGGCGATCTTCTCGATGAGCTGCTGCTTAGTTGGTGGCGCGTAATGCGGCCAGACCTCGACGGTGAAATGCTGCTCGAGCAGCTGCAGGCCAGCTTGCGGTATTTTCCGGCTCACAAATATTCTGGCTTTCGACATAAGCTTACCTCGCAAATTGCTGTGATTCTATCTGATAACTTAGCAGTCTCACATCGCAAAAATCAAATACATTCTGCTAGCGTGCTGGCTGCATCTGCATGATGAAAAGAAGCGGAATGCCAAGGTAGCGTTCGGCTTTAATCGCCTGTGCTACCAGTTCGGCGTCGGCGATATGCTCTTCGATGCGGCTGACCTGCAGGCCGGCTGCGGTTGCGGCGTTGAAGATGGTTGACAGGCTGTGACACTGGCTTTCAGGATGAACATGCTCTTTTGCTTCGTTTTCGAAACGCGCAGAAATGCCGAGCATGTGCATGGTCGGGTGCAGGCCGGTTATGAATATTTCTGCGTCTGTCTGTGCAACCCTTCTAATTTCACTGAAATAGTTGTCGAGGTCTTTGATATGCTCGATAACCAGACTTGAGACAACGAGATCGAACTTGCCAGCTGCAAATGGAAATGGTTGATTGAGGTCGGCATGTTGCCAGCAGATCCCGCTCTGGCTGTCTTTTTCGCGCGCTTTTTTGAGCATTCCCTCAGAAAAATCAGCGCCGGTTATCGCGGCTTTGGGGTGTTGCCTGTGCAGCCAGTGTGCGATGCGCCCGGTTCCGCAGCCGCAGTCAAAAATGTTCTGCGCTTTGATTCTGGCTAATTGCGGGTAGAGATAGCGTTCTTCGAGCATTATCAATGCGTTGGTTTCGTTGTCGTAAATCTCTGACCAGAGATTATACCCGTCTTTGACTGTCACTACTTTGGGGTTTTTCGGCAAAAACGGCGACGGGAACGGCAGTCGGTGCTGCTGACCGGCGCTATTGCGTGATTCTTTTGTCATGATTCTCTGACCTTCTGGTAAATTATGTTGAATTATAACCAGTTATTCATCATTCTGCCAGAATCATGAAATATAAAGTTTTGTGGTGGCGTGCTATAATGCCGTGGTCTTTTCGCCCGGAATTTTGGGCCTCTTTCAGGTTAAATGCAGGGAAAACATGAGCATATATGAATATTTGACCGAAGCACTGGGACTTATCGTGCTGATGGCATTTCTACTGGCTGAGCTGTTCAATCAGGAGAAGGCAAACTCAATGATTGCGCCGCTATTGAAGAACCGCAAACTGAAAATCGTGGTTGCGATTTTTATGAGTTTGTTTTTTTACCCGGTAGTTGCGCTTATTGCACAGTTTTTCGATATGCAGTCGATGGCTGCGACGGCCTGGGAGTTTGCGCCAAACCGCAGCTATTTTGCCGCTGTCAAACAAAGAACCATATTTGACGCCGATACCCAGACAGAGTTGCGCAAAAGGTTTCGTGAGATAAAGGTCGGAGATCTTCGTATCAGGCTGCAAAACGGCCATCTGGGTAGAGAACTGCCGGCCGAAAGAATAATCAGCGGTTCTTATGCAAATGCAGATGCAAAGTTATGGGCCGCTGACCTCAATGCTGCGCTTGCCCGGCTGATCAAGCTGCTGCCCGGGTCGCCGCCGCTTCCCGTCATCGAAGTGCACGAACTTTATGATTCACATGGCTATTTCAACAATCTTTTTGCACTGGCGATAAATTCTGACAGTGATGAGCCTTTGCGAACTATTGTGCACGAGCTCACCCATCTTTATCTTCTCTGGGCGATGATCCCGGGCTTGCCGGTCGATTGCCCGCGCTGGCTCAATGAAGGTCTGGCCGAGCATCTTTCGGGCGAAGCAATGCGTGATGAGCACGACTGGGAAAAATATGCCATGGTGCGTCAGCGGACTCTGGTCGATCTCGATGAGGTCTCGCCGGCCTTTTCCTGGCCGGGTCATGCGGTCGAATGGCATGCGCGCGATGCCGTGGCCATGTTTCTCGATCGGCATGATGAGGCGACTCTGCACCGTCTGATCAACGGTTTGCGGCTGGCGCGGCCATTTCATTCGGTATATGCCATTGTAACGGGTCAGCCGTTTGAGTCTTTTTCAGCCGACTGGAAAGAAGAATTCAGCCGGCGCCGGGTGCTCGAAAATCAGTCGAAAGCTGATGTTCTGGCGCGCCTGACCTGGCTGGCTGAAAATCGCGGGTTCGTTGAAGTGCAGATTCTTCTGTGGAGCCTTCCTGTGCGCTGGTTGAGCCGGGAAGAGCAAACCGCTCTTCTCGACAGGGCGCGGAAATTTGAAGCAGACAGATGTGACGCGAGAGGCGATTATTTAGAGGCAATGGGCTGGATGCGGCGTTCCAGTCCGAAAGTTCACTGGAAGGACGCTCTGTGGAAAAAGGTCGCGAGCTCATGGAACTCACTTGCAGCGGTTGAGCCTTCATCTGGCAATATCTGGAAGCCTAAGCCGGAAAAGCCACCTTTCAATGAAGTCGAACAATTTTTCGCCTGGCTGCTGTCTATTTTAGTCTGCGGTCTGATCGTAGCCGGTTACTCTGCTGTGCGCGCGCGTCTGGCGGTGAAACTGCAGCATTACTGGCTTTCGCCTGTTGCCGGAACAACCTGTCGCTGGCTGGTTGTGGGTATTACCGGTCTTGCCGGCGGCTGGTTTCTGCGTTTTCTGGTTGTTTCGATGATTCCCTACGCCGGATTGGCTGCTCTGTCTGATCTGCATCGCATCATGCTGGGTGAGGTGCTGGTCGTTATTCTCTGGCTGGCCCTGGCCTGGCAGCTCGATCGCTGGAACAGCCAGTCTGGCGAAGTGCAGACGCGACTGACAACTGTAGAGCCGCAATCTGGGGCTGGTGTACACCTTCTGACTTTTCTGGTTATCGGCATTGTGCCGCCGCTGCTGGCGAGTTATCAGGGCGGCTGGCGCGTGATGGGTATTGAGGCGGCCCAGGTCTGGTTCGCCGCAATTTTGTTCATGGCATCGACGGCTGCCTTTGGTCTTGTCGTCTGGCAGGCCGCCATTCTATGGAAAGCTGGCCCTGGCAGCAATGTTGGCCCGGTGCTGGTTTATGCCCTCTTTCGAGGCGGTCTTGCTGCCGATCCGTATGGCAGCCTGTTCGCCCTGGTGGCCGGCTGGCAGCTGGTCAGACTGGCGCGTCGCACTCAGTCGCCCGCAGTCGCGATTCTCGGCGATCTGCTGGTGTGCGGCCCGGCAATGTTGTTATGCACGAGCTGGTTCCCGGCCTGTGACCCGATTGGCGGTTACTGGTATGGTGGTGGCAGCTCAATTATCTGGTGGTTGCCGGCTGCCATCGCTCTTTTTTTGCTTCGTGACTCAGGGCGAGGGTGTTGCAGACAAGGCTGACGATAGCCGCATAAAGCACGCTCAGAAGTGCGACGGCAAGGTTTGGCCCGATCATTTCAGGGACATCGAGGTTGCTGAGTACAGCCACCAGGCCGACGATGAAGCTGATTATTCCAGACATCCATGCAGCCTGAGCGGCGATTTTAAGCTTTTCGTCGCGGCTCTGCCGGGGGTCTTTGGTAATCAGCAATGCTCCGATAACTCCCAGGCTTACCCATAGCAGCGCTGGAATGTTGATGAATGCAGGAATGCGCATTCCTTCTATGGTAGTCATTAAAGCCAGTGTCGCAATCCAGATGATTGCTCCGAATATGTTCTGTTTGCTCATGTTTCCAACCTTTCGTAGTTGTCTGAATTTGTCGGCAGCAATATCTGAGCATAAACCATGCCAGCCCGAACCCCTGTTTTTGCGCGATCACCGGCCTCGCAAACGCTTCGAGCAGGGAAATCTACCGCAAAACCGCGGTAAAAATTCCCCAATTCAAAAATTCACCAGCGGACAATAGCGGCCGGGTAGAAGTGAGCGATCAGAGAGAAGCTGATATAACAGATCAGGCCAATGATTGCCTGCTTGCCGCATGCCGTCGAGAATTCGGGTTTTGGCTCCCAGAATTTCACAAACAGGATCAATCCGAGGGGCGAGAAAGTCGACAGCCCAACGCCGAGCATCAATAGAGCCCGATCAGCCAGTTCCTTTTCCGGTTCCAGTTTCAAGCCAAGAAAGACGGCACAACCAAGGGTTGCCAGCGAGATTGCCAGCTTTAAGATTGAAATCAGCAGTGGCCCCATGTTCGACTCCGCCTTTTGATGCAAATTTCTGTACCCAGCATATTCGTTCATTGTAATATATCTTTCGGAAAATTTCACAGGCAGAAGAGCTTTTCCGCAGATTATAGAAGCAGACCTTTAAGAACAGCAGGCCGGGAAGACTTATCCGCAGATTACGCAGATTGCCGCAGATTGCCGCAGATTGAAGAAGCAGTTCTCTTAAGATTTAGCTGCAGATCCCGTTAATGAGCACAGATTGGACAGGATGGGGCCTTTTATAAGAAAAATGCTCTTCTTATCTGCGTCATCGGTGCAATCTGTGGATGTTCTTCTCTTTTCCTGAGTTCTTCAAGTTTCTGGCGGATTGAAAGCGAATCTTTTGAATTGGAGCGACTTTGCACCAAAATTTATCAGTAGCCGCTTGTGCAGCCGAGCGGCTTTCAGATAATTGATCAGTTGTGATTCTTCGATCCCGCTCAATGATCGAAGAGCTTTCACTTCTACTATGGCAGTGTTGAAACAGATAAAGTCTGCTCTAAACGATGATTTAAGCAGGGTCTCGCGGAAATATACCGGCAAAGCGACCTCGCGTTCAAACGGAATTCCTCTCTGCAGAAATTCGACCTCAAGAGATTCGTTATAAACAGATTCGAGGAAGCCCAGCCCAAGTTCAGAATGGACTCGCATGGCGGCTCCATTAATCGCATAGGTTTGCAGGTCCCGCAAATACCTGGCTGGAGTAGTGTTCTGCGCTTCCTGCTCTTCTGATTTCCCAGCTTTAATCTGTGAAATCTGAGGAATCACCCGGGCGCTTCCATCCTGATGCGCCCGAGTATCACCCACATCCTGTGGGCGACTGCGGATTATTCTTTTCTTCTTTTCCTTCTCTCATGTTTTTCTCCTGATCTGGTATTCAGGAGCAGAAAGTTATTTTGCTGCTCCTGTCAGTAGATCAGCCGAAAAACACTTTGGGGAAAAAATAATTGCAGCTTTTTTGCTAAGCTTGATTGCGGCGCGATTGAGCTGAATTTTGCATTGCAGCCACAGTTTGAAACTGGCAAAGCCCTTCAGCCTTGCCGGCACAGTCTAAGCAGCGGTAAGACTATTCTTATTTCGGGTTTTTCAGGTTTCTGTTTGTGCCAGTAAATGACGAAGGCTACGTGTGCGCCGGCCGCGACATATCCTTTTTCTTTAAGCGCTGCCAGGCGTTTGAGCATGCTGTTCGAAAAACGCAGGCAGGGTTCGCCGGAAAGCAGGCAGCAACCGTAATCATCGACCTTCAGTTCGGTTCCGGCATAAAGCGATGCGATCTGCTGCTGCCGGCCGAAAAAGTAATCGAGCTTTACATCGCGAAAGCCGAGTTCCAGGCGCGAGCATTTTCTCGAGCTGTGCATTGTTGTGGTGAATGACCAGCCCGGTTCTGGCGCGTGTGACGGCGACATACAAAGCTCGCCTGGCCTCCGCCTTCTGCAGCGAAAAGTTTTCGAGCAGCAGCCAGACGTTGTCGAACTCTTTCCCTTTGGCCTTATGAATCGTCGAAACCATAATGGTTTCATTGTCAGCAGTCTGAAAGTCTTCGAGCTTCGATTCTTTAACGAACTCGATGAGATCTGATTTGAACTTCCTGGTCGGGTTGA
>JAKJFO010000196.1:0-4839 GCA_022704885.1 Candidatus Rifleibacteriota bacterium
TTCTCGTGTGCTGGTAGCGCCTTACGGCAGCGGCCTCGGGGAAATGCTGAAAATCCTCGCCGAAGAAAACAATTGGACGATTTTGACTGCACCAGACTACAGCGTTTTGCGCACCCGCAATTTCAGCTGGCTTGATGCGTTGCCGGCAAAAAGCGAAAAGCCTTTGATTATTCCAAGGCTTGAAGCGTTTTTTTTAAGACATTACAACGGCCTCGAACACATCAGAAAACTGATTTCGAAATTATTTCACAGTCGACAGCGCTGCATTATCGGCTGCAACAGCTGGCTCTGGAACTACCTCGATTCAGCCATGCACATACGCGAAAGTTTTAACCGGTGTTATTACCTGCAGAGCCTTTCGGCGCATGGCCTGCAGACGCTTTTCTGTTCGCTTGAAACGCGCAAGAGTTATCGTCCGACCGTGTTCAGACAGGCTGACAACGGCAGCTTCATTCTGCCCCCCGAAAAAACGGGAAAAGGCCGGCTCGATGCCGCCGCCATCAAAGCAGACAGCTCTGCTGACGCTTTTCCTTCTGCTTTTCTCAAAAAACTCGCGGTTGAATCGCGTGGAATCCCTCTGGTTGCGTGGTCAATCTGGCGTAACAGCCTGCGACTGGCTCCTGACGAAGATGTTGCCGAACTGGCGCGTGAAACTGCCGACAAAGATGCAGCAGCAACCGCAACCGCAAAGACCATCTGGGTAAAGGCTTTTGAAGATATCGAACTACCGGGCATTCCCGGCGACATAGGCCAGACCGGAGCATTTCTGCTGCTGTATCTGCTACAGCACGACGGGCTCAGCACCGATGTGATTTTCGACATGCTCAGCCTCGGAAAAGACCGGCTTATCGGTCTTTTGAACCGGCTTCTTAAAGCCGGCATTGTTGTTAACGAGAACGAAGTCTGGCGCGTCAGCTGGCAGGGTTACCCGGCCATCAGACGCTTTCTGGCCGAGCAGGATCACCTGCAGGATGCAATGTAACCATGCCACCAGAAACCACTACACCCGAGCAGATTTTCAGAGATTTCGAGCAGATTCCATTTTTGTATATAATTTTTCTGATCGTCACCGCTGTGGTTTTGAGTGGTCTGATCAGAAAATTCATACCGGCTCTGGCCCGGCTGCTGCCGCCAAGATTCAGCTATTATCTGCTGCCGATGATACCCATTTTCAGGCTTCTGATAACTGGCATCACTCTGCTGCTGCTGGTTCCCACAATAGTCAAGCCGACCATGCAGAATTTCATCGCATTTTTCGGCGCGGTCGGCCTGGCACTCGGCTTTGCGTTCAAGGATTTTGCATCGAGCCTGATCGCTGGAATCATAGCCGTTTACGAGCAGCCCTATCGGGTTGGAGATCGCGTAACGATTAACGGCATATATGGCGAGGTTCAGGCAATCAATCTTCGCTCGCTCAAGCTGGTCACACCTGACGACGATGCGGTGACCATTCCTCACAGCTGCATCTGGAACGGCAGCATACGCAATGCCAATGATGGCTGCCGTGAGCAGCAGTGTTCTGCTCTGTTCTATCTGCACCCGGAACATGATCCTGAGCTAGTCCGCCAGATTCTGCACGATGTTGCTCTGACCAGCCCTTATACGCAGTTTTCGCGGCCGGTTCGCGTGGTTATACGCGAATTTCCACTGGCAACACAGTATCGAATCAGAGCCTACCCGATCGACGGGCACGACGAATTTGCCTTTGTTTCAGACCTAACCGAACGCGGAAAAACAGCGTTGAGAGAGGCCGGATTCAAATTTGCATCGACAAGATCGCCGGCAGTGATTGATCCTGGAGAAAGCGCAATCTGACTACCTGACCAATAAGCCTGTTTACACAAATATGAGGCCTGAAACACCTCAATAAATATCAAGGGAGCAAATCATGAAAAAATTGATGATGGCAATTCTTGCAGCACTGACTTTAATCATGCCTGTCCTGGCCGACAACGCCGATCTGTCACCACAGGAAGCCTACGGCCGCATTTTTTCGTGCGATGAAAAGCAGGTCGGGCAATACTTTGCCACCGACTTTCTCAATGTAATTCCGGCCGAAAAGATTGTCGAAATCAGAAAAATATACGTTGATGCCCTTGGCAAATACAAAGAGGCACGCAGCACCGAGAGCGGCTACCGTCTGATTTTCGAAAAGGGCGAAGCCGATTCAAAAATCAAGGTCAACGCAGACAACAAGGTTTCGACTCTCTGGTTCGGAGCCCCCGAATTCACCAGCGACACATTCGAGGCAGTAAAAAACGAACTTAAAAAGCTTCCTGGCGATGTAAGCATTTGTCTGCTGCAGCGCGACCCCGCCAAAGAAGCCGCCGAAGAAATATTTGTGCTCCACCCCGACAAATCTCTCGGTTGCGGTTCCGCTTTTAAACTCTATCTGTTGAAGGCTCTCGAAGATTCGATCAACAAGGGCGAGCGCAGCTGGAGCGATGTTATTGAACTGCGCGAAGAATGGCGATCCTTTCCCAGCGGCCTTTTACAGGAATGGCCGGCCGGCAGCCGGCATACGCTCGAAACTCTCGCCGGCCTGATGATCTCAGTCAGCGACAACACCGCCACCGACCACATCTACAATATGCTTGGTAGCGACAAGCTGCGCGAATATTTTCCCACCAGCTGCGCCGACCTCTATAACACCAGTCAGGTGCTCAAGCTCAAGTTCTTTTTTCCGGCCGATGCACAGAAATACCTCAAGGCTGACGCCGCCGGCAAAAGGGCAGTGCTTGCCGCCATGGACGCGATCAAACCATCTGAGATCGCATCTTTATCGGCAATCTATCAACTCGACGAGCCAATACTGGTTGAAGAAATCGAATGGTTCATCAGCACCCGCAACCTGTGCGACGTTATCTATTCGCTGCGCGATAACCGGCTGATTCGCATCAACCCGGCAACCGGGCTGGTCGATAAAAAAGACTGGCACATTGCCGGCTTCAAGGGCGGCAGCGAACCCGGCGTGCTCAATTACACCTGGCTCCTGCAGAAAACTCCAGAATCGCCTTTCTATACGCTTTCATGCACAATCGTCAATTCCCAGAAGGCCGTCGATTCTGACACCTTCAACACACTCGTCTCCCGCCTGCTCAAACTGACAGCAGCCTTGTAATCAGCAATTCCAGGCAAAGCCTGGCAGAACAATAGCAAGGCATTGATTTTTGTCATCACGCACCTGCCCCCTGCTTTGCCAAAGCTACGCAGGGCGATGAGCGAAGTCGCGCAGAGCGACCGTTGCTTTTGACTAAAACAGTACATTTATGCGTCGGTACATTGACGGTTGTGGTGTCTGTTCTTATAATTAAAGGCAAACTTGAAGATTACGGCCGTTGAATGGAGGTCGCTATGAATAGAATGTTCAAACAATCAGGGTTAGCGCTCGCATGCGTCGTTCTGCTGTGCATGCTCACTTCAGTGCTCAGCGCTGAGAAGTTGCAGCGCGAACTCGAAGAAGCACGAATGAAATACGAGCGCCTGTACAAACAGTATGTCGATTCGCTCAACAACACTGTTACCGGTGCAAAAAAAGATCTCGCCAACGAAGTCGAAGCTGCCAAGCGCCATTACGAAGAAGTGCGAAAGCAGTTCGAGATCTCGCAGTCTACAAAAGATAAAGTAAAAGAAGCTGCTGAAAAAGTCAAAGAAACCATCACCAAAGTCTTTGCTACCGGCAGTGACGAAGCCTCGGCTCCTACCGCTGAATCCAGCAAAGAGCTGCCCGGCTTCGATAATCAACAGATCAGCATCGATGGCGACAACTACTGCGGCCAGTTTGCCATGACCTCGGCATTCCATGGCATGGGAATTCCGCATGACCCGCAGACTGCCTACAAAAACACCAACCCGGCCGGCATTTTCACAGCCCCGCCGACTATCGTCGAATACCTCAACATGAATGGCGTAGATGCCGTACAGCGCCACAATGCGTCAATCACCGATATCACCAACAAAATCGATTCCGGCAAACCGGTTATCGCACTGGTGAATTCAGGCAGCGGCACTCCGCACTGGGTCACCATCTACGGCTACACCACCGACAGCAGCGGCAACGTCACCGGCGTTAAAATGCGCGATTCATACTGGGGCACCGGCAGTGGTTCCACCATGGATATCGAAAAATTCAAAAAAGCCTGGGAAGACCCGGTAGGCAACAAACTGCCCAACAGTCTGCTCGGCTACAAAAATCTGATCATCGACATCAACGGCCCACGCGAAGCAGCTCAGTCACCGGCGGCTTTCAACTTCAACTTCAACACCGCCATGGAAGACAACATGTCCAGCGGAATCAACGATGTGGTTACCGGTTTCAAGCGTATTGCTCCAATGCAGCTCGCCGGCGGTGTTGTTAAATGCACCCTCGGCATCCCCGGAACCGTTCTCGGTGTCACCGGCAAAGGCTTCAAAGCCGGCGGCGATAAAATCGTCGACTGGGGCAAAGCCAAACTCAATGGCGGCGGCTTCGGCAACACCCTGCTCGGCGGCACTGCCGTGGTGGCAGGCAGTCTGGTCAAAGCAACCGGCTGGGTCGCACAGGCTGGCGGCAACCTCCTTTCGAGCGTTGCCTGTGCAGCCGGCAACTTCACCAAGAAACTCGGTTACGTTTTCGCCCGCTGATACAGCACAAAAGCCAGACCAAGGCCGGGGCTCAACGCCCCGGCCTTTTTATTTGCCCGCGATGCGGTTGTTATTCAAAGCAGTTTCAATTAGTATGATAAAAAAATTGAAAGGTTGCATTTATGGGAAAAAACGAACTGAGCAGGCTGCTGATATGTCTGTTGGTGTTTTCTCTCCCGGCAGTTAATCACATTATGGCCAGACAAGGTTACCGAG
>JAKJFO010000196.1:4849-7465 GCA_022704885.1 Candidatus Rifleibacteriota bacterium
CCGCCACAGCTCACCATCAACCCGCAGGGAAAAAACGCGCTTTTGGTCGAATCGACCACCCAGCTCAGCCTCGAAGACCTCGCCGAACCCCAGGCAAAGCTGGCCGGCATGCGCATTCTCACACGTTACAACATTCCCAGACGCAGTTATTACGTGCAGTCGATGCAGCTTCTCGACCTCGAAACCGGCAAAACCACGCCAATCAAGCTGCCCGAAGGCAAAAAGTTCGGGCATCCGACCTGGTCGCCCGACGGCAAGCTCTTTGCTGCCGCTCTTTATCAAAAAGGCGGCTCCGAAGTCTGGATTTTCGATCCATTCAAGGGAACCAGCAAGCGCCTGTCACCGCCAAGACTCAACTCGGTTCTACTGAGCCCGTTCTGGTGGAGCCGTGACAGCCGAACTCTCTATGTTCCGCTCTGGCCCGAAAAACGCGGTCTGCCGCCGGAAGCCCCGCTGCTGCCGGAAACCCCTGAAATTCAGGAAACCAGCGGGCGAGTCTCGCAGGTTCGCACGTTTCAGGACCTGATTCAGACCGACCACGACGAAAAGCTTTTTGAATATTACGCCACTTCGCAGGTTTACAGCTACAATGTCGCCACCGGCAAAAGTGCCAGGTTTGGCCCATCGGCGCTCATCAGCAATGTAACAACCTCACCTGACGGAAAATACACGCTGGCTAAAATCATCGAGAAGCCTTTCTCGCGAACCGTTACCGTCGGCCGCTTTGCGCACCGTTACGAACTTTGGGATATCAATGGCCGCCATCTCAAAACTCTGACACAGCAGCCGGCAGGTGAAGAGATTCCGATAGAAGGCGTCATTACCGGCATGCGCTCGCCGTTCTGGCAGAGAATGCAACCGGCAACCCTGTGCTGGATCGAAGCGCTCGACGGCGGCGACCCGAACCGCACTGCCGAGTTCCGTGATGTTCTCAAAGCCTGCGAAGCGCCATTCACCGGAGAACCACGCGAAGTTATCCGCCTGCCCATGCGCTATTCTGGCCTCGATCAGTTTAACAAAACAGACATGGCAATGATCTGGGACTACGACCGCGACACAAAGTGGATCAAGTCTCGAATCATCGACATGAGCCGCAACAACACGGCCTCCGAGAGCCATGTCGTGTTTTCGCGCAATTATTCAGATCAGTACAACGACGAAGGAACGCTGGTTTACCGCATCAACAGCGCCGGCGAATCACTGGCTATTCTTGAAGACGACAGCTGGGTCTATCTTGACGGCAAGGGTGCCACCCCGGAAGGCTTTTGCCCATTTCTGCGCCGTTACAACCTGTTCACCGGTGAGAAGCATGACATAATAGTTTCTGACAGCGAAGTTTTCGAGAGTTTCGTAGATTTTGCCGACAACGAGCTCAAAACCATTGTTACCAGCCGCGAAGACGTCGAAACTCCGCCGAATTATTTCATCAGAAACATCACCAACCACAGCGCCGACGAACCACGCGCGCTGACCTCGTTCGCGCCCCCGGCACCCGAGCTTGCGAATGTAAAAAAGGAACTGATCAAATACGAACGCAACGACGGCGTGCCGCTCTCTGGAACTCTCTACTACCCGCTCAATTACCGGCCAGGCCGGCGCTACCCGACCATTGTCTGGGCTTACCCGCGCGAATATACCGACATCAGCACCGCCGGTCAGGTGCGGGCAGCAACCAATCGTTACGCCCGAATCAGTGGCACTTCAATCCTGTTCTTCCTGCTGCGCGGCTATGTCGTGCTCGATAATGCAACAATTCCGGTTGTCGGTGACCCGCTTACCGCCAATGACAATTTTGTCGAACAGATCAGCGCCGGTGCCAAAGCCGCTGTCGATAAGCTTGTTGAACTCGGCGTGGCCGACCGCGACCGCATCGGCATTGCCGGGCACTCTTATGGGGCCTTCATGGTAGCCAATTTGCTTGCTCACACAGACCTTTTCGCAGCAGGCATTGCGCGCAGCGGCGCCTACAACAGAACTTTGACACCATTCGGATTTCAGGGTGAGCGCCGCACCTTCTGGGAAGCCAGTGACATCTACACCCAGATGTCAGCCTTCACCCATGCAGATAAAATAAAAGAACCAATTCTGCTGCTGCATGGTGCCGACGACCCGAATCCCGGAACCTTCCCGATACAGAGTCAGCGTATGTTCGGCGCGATCAAGGGTCACGGCGGCACCGTCCGCCTCGTCGTTCTGCCGTTCGAAGGGCATAACTACGAAGCGCGCGAATCGATTCTGCACACGCTCGTCGAAATGTTCGACTGGTTCGACACCCACGTCAAGCACCGCGGCCGCAACCGGTAAGGAACGGTCGCGACCGTTATACGATTATCGTTTGAAATGTTTGTTAAAATAATCATCCATGGACCAATGTTTCGGATTATCCCTGATATATTCTCTAATCCGCTGCAACGATTCATCATCACGAATGATCACATCATAATAGGATTTTTGCCATTTGAATTGTTCGTTGCCGGCGCGATGAATCAATTTTGACGACGTTGTTTTAAATGCGCCGATCAATTCTGGAATTGGTTTGATTTTTATATCCCGTTGGGAACGGTCGCGTTGGGAACGGTCGCGTTGGGAACGGTCGCGTTGGGAACGGTCGCGTAG
>JAKJFO010000196.1:7475-7775 GCA_022704885.1 Candidatus Rifleibacteriota bacterium
CGTTCCCTACGGAAACGCGGTCCCCAACGGGTGCGGTTATCCATATTATGCCGTGGAAATGGTTGGGCATGACGCAATATTCGTCGATCTGCAAATAATCGTATTGGTCAAACAACCATTTCCATTGCTGTTCGATGATCGAACCGTATTCATTTAATTCCATCATTTCGCCGGCAACGATGCCAAATTCATTGTTGCGGCCATGGACGCAGATCGTTATAAAATACGCGCCAGGTGCTGCATAATCGTATCCAGCCAAACGTAATAATTTTCGTTCACGAAGATTCATCGCAATAAGAT
>JAKJFO010000197.1:0-7266 GCA_022704885.1 Candidatus Rifleibacteriota bacterium
TGAGCGATCTCAAAGGAGCAGCCCATGTCTGAATACATGCAGACTTATCAGGTAAAGCGGGTTCTGACTCATAATCCCGGACTCAAAAGTTTTCGTTTTGACCGCGTGATAGAGGCTGAGCCGGGGCAGTTTCTTCTCGCCTGGCTGCCCGGCGTTGACGAAAAGCCTTTTGCTCTCTCAGGCGTTTTCGAACACGAAATTGAGATCACCGTCAAGGCGGTCGGCCCATTTACCAGTCAGTTCATGAACGTGCAGCCCGGTGACTGGGTCGGTCTGCGCGGCCCGTTTGGTAACGGTTTTCAGCCGATCGAAGGCATGGTTCTGGTCGGTGGTGGTATCGGCAACGCGCCGCTGCGTTATCTCGCGCAACGTCTGCGCGAAGAAAAACTCGACTTCCGCTGGGTTATCGGAGTTAAGACTGCTGAAGATCTGGCTTTTCGCGACGAACTCGAATCGATGCCCGAATGTATGATTGTCAGCGAAGATGGTTCGATCGGCAAAAAGGGTCGGGCAGTCGATGTTCTTGCTGCCATGCATGACAGCGAACCGATCATCGTGCTTGCCGCATCTGGCCCCGAAGCCATGCTGCTGGCAGTGCATGGTTTCGCCAATACCTTCTCACCCGATATTCCAGTGCAGCTTTCGTTTGAACGCTACATGAAATGCGCGGTTGGTCTTTGTGGACAATGCTGCCTCGACGGCACCGGCCTGCGCATCTGTGTTGAGGGCCCGGTTCTCTCGGGACACCAGTTGCAGGGAGTCACCGAGTGGGGCCGCCCACACCGCGGCCCCTCCGGTCGCCGACCCAGATAACAACAGGCACCGGTCAGCACCATTTGAATTTTGCTATCGGAATGGCATAGAGATCACATTTAGTGTATATTGATAAATCTATGATGTTGAACCGGGTTTTCATTTCGTCCAGCATGGAAGATTTGCCAGAGCCCGTTTGCCCTGAAACATTGTTCACATGTAAAGTTCCATATTATTGTATATCCAGATGCTTTTCTCAAATCTCTACCGGATGGTATAAATGTCACAGAAGAAGTCAAATGAAGTAAAGCCCGAATCGGTCGCAATCGTGGGAAAGAGTGCGCTCTTTCCGGTAGCTCTTTTACCGAAATCCTTCTGGCCCAATTTGCTTGGGCTTAAAGGGCTGATGGCAGGGCTTGCCACTTCCCAGTGGCCTTTCTGCGAGTTTTTTACCGACCAGGATCTGAAGAACCTCAAGGGATATGTCATGTCAAGCGGACTGCTGAGCACAGGCAGTCTGCCAGCTGATGGCTTCGAAATTCCGGCTGAAATACTCAAAATCTCGACAGTAATTCCTGTGACCAGCCTGTTTCTGGCAAAACAAGCGCTCGAAGATACACGCAGCTTTGAAAAAGGCAATATTAAACCGGACCGGGTGCGCGTTGCACTCGAAAAGCGGTCACCATCTGCGCCCGAAGCAATTTCTGATAAAGCCTCTAAAGCGGCTGCACAACCCGAAATTGCGGAACTTTTCGCGAAACACTTCGGGTTCTCGGTCTCTACAGTTCAAAATCATGCACCGCTTCCTGGCGCTATTTCATGGCTGGGCACTGCAGTCAGAGAATTACAGGCCGGAACCGCCGATCTGGTGATTGCCGGCAGCATCGATGCTGCCCATTCAGTATTATCGTGGGCCGATGAAACCTCTGCAGACAGCAGCAATCACAGCCTGCGCGAAGGCCTGGGCATGGTCGCGCTGCGCCGCCTGTCAGACGCAGAGCGTGATGGTGACCAGATCCTTGCAGTAATTTCAGGGGTCGATGCCACGTCGGTTTCCTTTATGTGCAAAGAATCGAAGAACGACTCACCCGCACAGGTTCCCAGCAACAACGAGCCGAAACAGGCCGCGACGGCAGGAATTACCGGGCAGTATGCCAGATTTGCCCGTCTGCCGGCTTCTGAGATAGTTCTCGACGAAACTGGCTCCTGCCGCAATCTTCCATTCAACCGACTCCCGGATGACGGATCGAACAACGCCTGCCTGAGCTGGAAGCTCTTGCGTAAACGCTGGATCGACCAGGCCGGCGGCTCACACCGCTTCTTTCACGATCTGCTCGGCGCAATGTTCGGAACTTTCGTCAGCCGCGTCGTTTTACAGAATCCAGCCGCCTTTGCCGCCGTAGCAGACAAGCCGGTGGTATTTCTGGCCAACCATCAGATCGGTCTTGAATCGCCACTTTTCATGGCTCTCTCATATGGAATGACCGGCCTGCCGATAGAGGCTGTCGCCAAGCCTGATCATGTCAATGCCTGGCTTGCCTTTCTACTGGCCTTTGCCAAAGACTCACTCGGTGATAATCACCCGTTCCGGCTCATGTATTTTGACCGCCAGAACCCGCAGGAATTGATCGATACTCTTAAAAAAGCCGGCCAGCCTGAAGCCTCATTGCTCGTGCATGTCGAAGGCACCAGAGCTGCTGCTGCCGATCAGCCGGTGACGCGTCTGAGCTCGATCTTTCTCGATATGGCAATAGACAAAAATCTGCCACTGATACCTTTGCGCTTCGTCGGCGGTTTGCCGGCTGAGCCTTCGAATGACCGCCACGATTTTCCTTATGGCAACGGCAAACAGGACTACCTGATCGGTACGCCGGTTATGCCCGAGCAGCTGAAAAAAATGCCATACGGACAGCGCCCTCGCCATATGATGGATCTGATCAACAACCTCGGACCTGCCAAAGGCGAGGATGTTCTGCTGCCGCCCGACAAGACCTTCGAGGCGAAAACCCGATTCTTTATCGATACTTTCGGGTTCCCAAAAATGCAGGCCATGCTGTTCGCCATTCTACAGATGATTGACGACCCCTGCGAAGAAACCGCTCAGCTGATCAAGGCTGTTCAGTCCGGCAAAGTCGACCCCAAAAACCCTGATATTCCGCCGGTTTTGAAGAACTTCCTCGGGCACCTCAAAAGCAAATTCGCCTGACGGCGTAGCGCAGATAAAAAAGAAGAAAAACGGCGGCCCGTGCGCTCTTTCTGTCGCAGTTTGTGGCAGATCTGTCACAACAAAGCAGCTGAATCAGCTTAAAATCAGCATTTGAAGGTTGGCATTCATATTGCATAACATAGGCCATTCCAGTTAAATTGCGGGAGGCCAGTTATGAATATAGAAGAAACAAACATTTCGCAGGATCAGAATGTCGATTCTATTGAAGCACAGCCCGCTGAGGCGGTGCAGCAACCGGCGCCAGAACAGCAGTCGTCACCCGAACCACAGCCAGCCCGGCGCAAAAATCCCCCGAAGCCGGAACCAAAAGACCTGTTTTTCAAATGGTTCCGCAACAACAACCCTTTATACCTTCTCAGTGTGGCTTTGATGCTCGCGGGTCTCTATCTCGCTGGTTCAGAGCTCGAAGCCGGGCAGATGAATTCAATCTCCACAATAGCCGCCTTTTTCGCCGTGCAGAACATCTATGAAATCGTCATGATCGGCATGGCGCTCTATCTGCTGCGTAATCGCATTCAGTCAGATCACGGCAAACTCCTGCTGATTCTGGTGCTGGTGTTCCTTGGCGACCTCACCGGTTATCAGGTGCATATTTCGGGCAAAGACGAAGCTGTCGGCTATATGGCAACCGCCATTTACATGGCTCTGGCAGCGTTCAAACTCTTTGTGGTCATGAAAGTTCTCGATCTCAGGCTTCACAGTTCACGTATATTTTACATTTTCTCGGCGTTTTCGCTGATCTGGATCGGTCCCAAAATCGCGGATTACATGGTAAACTCAGTCGGCAAAGTCAGCATCGGTTTTTTTGATGGCTCTTATTCTTATTATTCATTATGGCTGGCCGCCGGTCTGATTCACCTGCCGCTGATCATCCAGAACTGGCGCAAAAACTCACTCGAAACCTACGAAGAAAACGAATATCTCGGCAACGCCACCTCATTCTGGCGCTGGTTGATAGTGTTTCCATTCATCGTGATGCCGATTTATCTTTACTTCTTCGCCATGCGTGACCAGTTCAGATTTATGGAAAGCTCGATCTCGCTTCCTGCGCTGATCGCTTCCTGGGCAGTCTGCGCCGCTTTCTTCGCCCAGACCGTATGGCGCCGCGCCTGTGAAAAGTGGATCGGCCTCAACATCTACGACTCAGTCGTCATGATTCTCTTTCTCGTCGCAACAATGTCTTTTGCCTCTTCTTTTACCGCGCCGGTCGTTATCAACCATATCCTGCTGGTAGTCGGTCTGGCCGCCACCTGGCAGACGCGCGACAATAAAGTGAACGGCCTTGCTCTCAGCGGCGTTGTTCTGTGGTATACCGGCGCGCAGATCAAAAGCGCCGGAACCGTCGCCGTCGATTATGGCACAAAGCTGTCGAGAACCGCCTGGGCTGCCATTCTTATGGCCGGTTCGTTCCTGCTGCTTGGCCTGGGCTTCCTTGTCAGTCTTATCCGCAACGGTAACAACAAAGTTGAATCAGACAAATCTGAAGCATAAAATTTGACCTCTCCGCACTCTGCGGTGCCGGTTCCTGCCGGCACCGCATTTTTCATAGCCATCTCATGGTGTTGCATAAATGCTGACTTAGTTCTTTATCCACAACTCTCAACATGCTATATTTGTTGGCAGGCATTCTATTGCGCCGGCAATACTGTGTCTTAAATTCCTGTTCGAGCAGTTTAAAATGAGACGCCAGCCAATGAGTATTCGCATCGGAAACCAGACCAGCTGCAATGTCGCAGCTGAGCTGCCTTTTGAGTTCGCAGTTAATCACGGGTTTGACGCATTCGAATGGTTCAGCGACCCAGGCCAGATTGGCTGGAACGAAGATAACATGTCTGCGGCAGAGCGGGCGCGAGTGCGAACCCTTGCGCGCGAACATGACATACGCTTCAGCGTTCACGCTCCATGGTCAGCAAATCCGACTACTTCAGAAGGTTTTGGCGAAATAAAAAAAAGCATACTGTTTGCCGAAGAAATCGGCGCAGCACTGGTCAATCTCCATCTGTTTCCTGAGCATGCGGCTGATTATTATGTTAATGCGCTGATGCCATTGATTGAACTGGCTGAGCGGGCAGGGGTTCTTTTGAGTCTCGAGAATACCAGACAAACAGCGCCTGAGGATGTTAACGAAGTTTTCGAACTGTTGCGCCGATTGCCTCAGTCCGCCACGAGAACCGGTTTATGCCTGGATATGGGTCATGCCAATCTATTTGAAGAAACTCGTGGTGACTACGTTGCCTACGTAGACCGTCTTGCGGTGCATGTTCCAATTATTCACTGGCATGCCCACGAAAACTGGGGCGATCGCGATAATCATCTACCCTTGTTTACCGGCGCGGCGGCGCAGGATGACTCAGCTGTGCGCAACCTGATAAAACGCCTGCAGGGCAGGGGATTTGCCGGCTCGGTGGTGATGGAACAATGGCCGCAACCCCCAGAGACTCTTATATCTACCCGCAACCGCCTGCTTGAGCTATGGCAGGAGTGCGGCCAATTTATACAGTTCTCCGAGACGGAAAAGAGATCGAAAAGGAGAGTTCATGAGCGTTAAGGTCTATAACTGCAAAAAGTGCGCGGCTCCGATTGCTTTCGATATTAAAGAGCAGAAATGGAAATGCGAATACTGTTCGAGCGAATTCGCCAAGGAAGAAATCGAAGAGAAAGAAGCCAGCGAAAGCGGCATGGAGGTTGACGAAGATCTCAGCATAAAGATGCCCGAGCTCGATGAATACCGCTGCAATGCCTGTGGCGCTAAAATCCTTACTGAAGGTAACGCAGCGGCGACTTTCTGTATATACTGTCGAAATCCTTCAGTCATTAAATCGCGATTTTCAGGTGAATTTCACCCGCGTTATGTAATTCCATTCAAAGTTACCCAGAAAGATGCTAAAGATATCTATTTTAAATGGATCAAAAAGCGCTTTTTTGCGCCAAATGAATTCAAGACAGCCAGAGAAGTAGATAACATTCGAGGTCTCTACGCTCCTTACTGGCTTTTCGACTGTCGTGCGTCAGGTTTTATTCAGGGCGAAGGCCGCAACTCAAAGAGTTGGCGCAGTGGCGACTATCGTGTCACTGAAACCCAGCATTACTTCATAAGAAGAGTTGGCTCTTCGGCTTACGAAAAGATTCCGGTCGATGGCTCAAAAAGTCTGCCTGACGAACTCATGGTAGGCATCGAACCTTTTGATTATCTTGGCCTCAAAGATTTTGCACTTGAATACATGTCGGGTTTTCTGGCCGAAAAATACGACGTCGATGAAAACAGGGCCTCAAGAGTCATGCAACCGCGCGCCCAGCAGTTTCTGCGCACGACGCTTGAAGGATCTGGTCAGCGCTACCAGTCGGTCACCATCAGTTCCAGCAATATCAACATTAACAGCATCAAGGCGGCCTACGCCATGCTGCCAATTTACGTTTTGACCAACCTCTATAAAGGTAAAAAGCATACCTTCATCATTAACGGTCAGACCGGCAAGACTTATGGCGAGACGCCATTCGACTGGCAGAAATTCATTGTGTTTACGCTGGGTCTGTTTTTGACAACCTTTCTGGTAACTGCGACAGGAGGGGCAATCCTTGGAATATATTAATAAACCATCTGCAAGACTGATATCATCGCTGTTTGTGGTTGTGCTGTTTTTTGTGGCATCAGGCGCATGGGCGCAGGAACTCGTAAAACAGCGGGTTTTTGACGAAGCCGAACTGCTCAGCGACTCCGAAAAAGATTCGCTTCAGGCTGAGCTTGATAAGGTTTCGCGTGAATTCGATGCCGACTTTATTGTGGCTACAAAAAAGAAACTCGATGGTGTGTCGATTCAATATTTTGCCAACCAGTTCTTTGAGCAGCACGGCAACAAACACGGATCAGGTGCGATTATCGCTATTTCAATGGCTGAGCGTGATATTAATTTTACAGCCTTTGGCAAGATATATGACCAGCAGAAACGCCGTCTTGACACAATCAGAGCCAGTGTCGGCAAGTTCATGACAGCTCAGCGTTATCATGCCGGATTTATGCACTTTGCCGAGCAGGTGCGCCCGCCCGGCTTTTTTGGCAAGATCGCCATTATCGCCGGTTACTGGCAGCCCTGGATTTTTGCACTGGTTTTTACTGCGATTGTGGTTGGCTTTCTCGCTTACAATCACAAGGGCACAATTACCGTGGGCAGTTCGACTTATGCTGTTCCGGGTGCATTTGAGCTGATCTCAAGCGAAGACAGGTATCTGCGAACTACTACGACCCGCACGAAAGTCACTTCAAGCAAATCAGGTGGCGGAAGCGGCGG
>JAKJFO010000197.1:7390-7676 GCA_022704885.1 Candidatus Rifleibacteriota bacterium
CATATTTCAAGACCGTTCTCAGAGCACTTGCTTGCGGTATCATAAGGGTCGACAGTTCGTGGCAGACGATCTGGTTCGATTCCTGGGCAGGTCACACTTATCGTTATTCTTACCGCATTTCCAGAAACCTGTGGTGGTATGTCAGGCGCTCCTGCCATGTGATTTTCTGCTTTGATACCTATTCTTGCATCCGAGGTCATTATCTGGCGCGAATTGGCAAAAATATTGTCAAATGCCAGGTTTATTTGCGTCTCGTCAATTCGACAATACCAGAGATCTTCAGGCA
>JAKJFO010000198.1:0-7309 GCA_022704885.1 Candidatus Rifleibacteriota bacterium
CGCCCTCCACCAGCGCTGAAGCCCTGTCCGCCGAAACCGCGTCGGCCCATTCCCCGCCCTCTGCTGCCTCGCATCGGCTGTGCCGTTGTTTCCTGCGTCGGGCAATCGCCCGTTCCCCAGCCCGTTCTGGGACCCTGTCCATTAGGTCCGGTTCTGTCAAATCCTGGCATGATAAGCTCCTTTCTCTGGTCTAAACCAGACTTGCCTCAATTTACAAACGAGATGAATTTCTGTTGCTGTGCGGCAACAGTTTTACCCATTACTTCTGCTACGGTCCCACCAAACATTTTGCCAAGAAGTCCGGCATTCATCGTCGATAGATACACTTTGCCGTCGTTTTTCTGGTATACGCTGATTGTGCATGGCATGAATACAGAGATTTTTTTATTGGCATCATCATCGAGAATTCTGTGAGCATGTCCGGCCTGGCAGAGATTGATCAGGCGCGTAGCCGGCAGATCATAACCGCCATGTTTCTTGACCGAAGCAGACAGATCGGAGATTCCTGAAACTGTCCAGCCTTCGTTTACAGCCGCCGCCTTTACACGCTCTACAGTTTCCTCGATCGTGTAAGGACTCTGGTATTCCTTGATCATCATTCCTGGCATCAGCAGTAAGACTGCCGAAAACGCCAGAACTGCTCCAAATATTGCGCCGATTATTGTTGTGATTGTTGGCTTCATTTTGCACCTCCAGTAAGTAATATAAAATATTACCCGCGCAAAAGCAAGAAGTATTTTTGGCTTATGCCAATTTGAGTTGACCTGGCGATAAATTTGTAATATGATGAGAACTGCAGTTAATGGCTGGTTAGAGAGAACAAGACTGAGGTTTGATTGCTGATGAAGAAAGCTACCACGAACACTTTCAGAGCAGTCGGTGTCCTTCAGATTGTTCTGCTCGTTTTGTGGGTAATATCTTATCCTTTACACCTGGCCTTTGATCGCTCTGATACTCAACATTCAGCCGCTTCTCATTGTGGCAGTCGTGAAGCTTCATGTTGTGGAAAACCTTCTTTTTCGCAGCCACGCCATTATGATTTTTCTCTAGGCGAGGTCAGCCCAGGCTTGCCATGCAATATCTGCGATTTTGCATGGCAACTGGCTTCAAGCAGCCTTTCTTCGGTGTTTTCAATTCACGTCGTCGATGCATCTGTTTTGCAGCAGCCGGTCTGCGTCCAGTGTCCGACGACACCCGGTTTTCTGCTTTATTATTCGCGCGGGCCGCCGCCTGAAATGATTGGATAAATTGTTTTTTACGCTGCATTTTAGCGTGCAATAAATCATTTCAGAGGAATTCACATGAAAACTGAACGTTTTTTTCTTTGCCTTTTGCTTGTATTTTATGTCGTAAACTTACCCGTCCTGGCTGCAGCAGATAATGTCTCAGAGCTTGAAGCCAGGCTCGCAGCCCTTGAAAACAGATTTATCGAGATGCAGTCGGATTATAAGCAACAGATTGCATCTCTTACTGCTCAGATCGATCTTCTCGAGGGAAAAGCGCCCGTCGCTGTCGCCAGCCCGGCAGATCAGCAGACCACTGTCGCGGCGTCACCAGTCGATGAATCCGACAGTGAACTGCTGACATTGCGCCAGGCTGCCGCTGCCGAAAGTCGATCGGCCGAAGCGGTTTTGCCGGCGAAAACCAGCGATGAAGAGCGCAGATTCATTGCCGGCGACCTCAGCCGGCAGGCTGAAAACCCGGAAATCAGTATAGTCGGCGACTTCGTCTATCGACTGCAGAGCATCGATAACCAGAGCCAGAACTCAGATGCCACCATGCGCAATCTCGGAGTGCATTACGAAACCTATCTTGACCCATACACCAAGTTCAAGGGTGCGGTGCCGGTTAAAGAAGACATTTCTAATATTGGCGAAGCTTATATAACCCGTTTCGGCATGACTCCGAACCTCAATTTCACCATAGGAAAATTCAGACAGCAGTTTGGCATAGTTCAACGCTGGCATATGGCTGGCCTCGATCAGAATGAATTCCCGCTGGCGATGCGGCGCGTGCTCGGCGATGGCGGCCTCTGCCAGAACGGCGTTTCCCTCGACTGGCAGCTTGGTTCGTCAGGCAGAACAACGCATGAGCTGACCATGCAACTTACCGAATCAACCAATCAGCGCCTGTTTGCCGGGAATACCAGAGGCATGCCCTCATTGTTGCTGCACTTTAAAGCCTTCAGAGATGTCGATGCCGATACTTACCGTGAGCTTGGTCTTACCGCTCTGGCCGGCGTTAACGATCAGTGGTCGGTCAACCGTGCCGGAGTCGTCGAGCAGATCGATGAAACCCGCCCTGTATATGGGTTCGGCCTTGATTTTACCCATCTCTGGGAACCAACCGACAACATGCGCTATCGAAATTTCATGTGGCGAACCGAGTTTTACGGTGTCAGAAAAGAAATTCTGCGGCCGGATAACGGAGATCGTGGCAGCGTTACCGCCTGGGGTGGCTACACCAATCTTCACTGGAAGCTTGATCGTCAGCTCGAGTCTGGTTTGCGTATCGATTACTTTGAGCCCGACAGCCAGAAATACGCTGCTGTGCCCGGTCTTGTCCTGGCGCCTCTGGCAGTCGTTGCCGACAGCCCGAATGAATGGCAGTTCTGCCCTTATCTGACCTGGAACCAGAGCCCATGGGTCAAATACCGGCTCGAATTCAACTATAAGTCTGGCAATAATATGGGCCCGGATGAGCGCCGTCTGATGCTGCAGTGTATCTGGTCGGCCGGCCCTCATAAACACGATCGCTACTGATCTTCAGGAGAAAACCATGAAAAATTATACGATATCACTATTCGCGCTGTTTGTATTTGTGCTGGTTTCTGCAACTGTCTTTGCGCAGCCGCTCAAAGTAGTCACGACTCTGACCGATTATGCCTGGCTGACCAGCAGAATTGGCGGTGAACTGGTCGAGGTCAGGGCGATAGTCGAAGGCGATCAGGACGCCCACTTTATCAGGCCCAGGCCTTCTTTTGTCGAAATTCTGCGCAATGCTGACATGCTCATTGCGACTGGACTGGATCTCGAAATGTGGCTGCCTTCAGCTGTAGACAAATCGGGTAATCACAAGATCAGAAGCGGTGAAATCGGCTATGTAGCCGCGGCCACCGGAATGAATCTCAAGGACAAACCGGTTGCCTATTCACACATCGAAGGCGGGCTGCATCTTTACGGTAATCCGCATGTCACCGTAAGCTCGATGAACGTCATTCAGGCTATTGACAACATAAGAATCGGTCTGAGCCGCAACCTGCCTGCGCACGCGCAGAATTTCAAATTGAATGCCGATTCGCTGGTAGCAGAAGTCTGCCGCAACCTTTACGGAGAAGAACTGATAAAGATTCTTGGCCAGGAAACCCTTTTAGATCTTCACAAAACCGGCAAGCTCTTGAATTTTCTTGCCGAAAAAAATTTCAAGGGCAAACCTCTTGCCGACTTTGCCGGCGGCTGGCTGCGCAAACTCTGGCCGCTGCGCGGAATCCGCATCGTTTCTTATCACAAGAACTGGCTCTATCTGTTTGATGAATTTGAGCTGGCAGAAGGTGGATTCATCGAGCCCAAGCCGGGCATTCCGCCTTCACCAAGACACCTTGCCAGCCTCAAGGAAACGATGAAAAAGCAGAATATCAAAATCGTCATTTCGGCCGATTATTTCGACGAGAAAACGGTCAGGCAGGTGGCCGAAAGCGCAGGAGCAGTCGCCGTGATGTTGCCGTATTACGTTAACGGCCGTCCCGGCATCGACTCGTGGATCAAACTCATGGATTTCTGGGTAGAGCAGATTGCAGCCGCTGCGCAAAAAGCAGGTCTGACCAGAGGAGCGTCTGATGGCCAATGAAGAATTCATAATCAGCTGTCGCAACCTTGTGGTCGGTTATGGCGAAGAAGCGGTGCTCAGCGATGTGAATTTGCAGATCAAACCCGGATCATTTCTGCCATTTGTCGGGCCCAACGGCGTCGGCAAAACGACTTTGCTACGCACCATCCTCGGTTTTCTTCAGCCACTGGCCGGCGAACTGCTGCATCCTTTCGGCCTTCGGCCGCCTGGCTACGTGCCGCAGGTTTCGACACTCGACCGGCTTTACCCGGTAACAGCGCGGGAAGTCGTCTGCATGGGCCTTTACCCGCGTCTCGGCCTGTGGAAAAAGCCCGACCTGACCATGAATGCCGAAGTAGACGGCTATCTCGAGCGCTTCAATCTTTCGCGCCATGCGCATCGGCCGCTGGAAGAGCTTTCGGGTGGAATGCGCCAGAAGATAATGATTGCGCGGGCGCTGGTGAGCGGTGCCGATGTGCTGATCATGGATGAGCCGGCGGCAGGCCTCGATGAGCAGTCTGAATTCGATCTGGTGCGGTTATTGCATCAGCTGGCAAAACAGGATGGCAAGACGGTTCTTTTCGCACAGCACAGCATCGAGCCGGTAATCGGCCTGGCTGAAGACGTTTGCCATTTTTCGCCGGGTCGAATTCATCTTACGCCACTCCTGGAATTCCTTGACCAGCGCAATCTCTTTTTAAAGCAGGAGTCACAAAATGTTTGTCATTGATAACGTCTCGGCTGTAATCAGTGTCTACGGCGGGGCTTTGCCGATCGCATTTCGGGATTTTCGTAGTTCTCAAGCGTATGGTTTTTATCGGCGTCACTCTTTCAGAAGTAGCGGCTTGTGGTGTTGCATTTGCGCTCATTCACGAGCTGCCTCCGTTTATGGGGGCAGCCCTGTTCTGCCTGGTGGTAGTGGCTATTCTCGCTTATCCTTACGAACTGTCAAAACTTCCGCGTGACACAGTTCTTGGCACTATCTTCATCTTCGCTTCGGGTATGGCGATTCTGCTGGTTGCCGGCAGTGGTTTCGGTCTCGAAAAGGTAAAGGCGATCCTTTATGGCAACCTGCTTTTCGCTTCGACAGGCGATGTGGCGACGATCTGTGCGGTGATGATTCCGGCGCTGCTGGCGTTGCTGATCTTTTTCAGGCCGATATTATATTCGTTTCTCGACCGTGAATCAGCGCTCTCTCTGGGAATAAATGTCTGGCGTTACGAACTGCTGTTCTTCATTTTTCTGGGCCTGACCGTAGCGGCAGCTTCGCGCATTGCCGGGGTGATGCTGGTATTCTGTTATCTCGTCGTGCCGTCGGCCACCGCGCTGCTGCTGTCGCGCAACATGGTGCCGGGAATCCTGCTGGCCTGCTTTTTTGCGCTGTTCACCACCATGCTTGGTGTCATGACCTCATATCAGGCTGATTTACCACCAAATCAGCTGATTGCTGTAATTTCATGCTGCTTCTTTGTGTTCGCGATGATTCATAATCACATCAGAAACCGCTGGTCACAGGCGCGGGCGGCGATAGTGTCGGTAACCCTTTCGCTGCTTCTGGTCTGGGGTCTTTCAACTCTGACGGTAACTGGCGAAACCGCGTCGCCCGCGTTGCCACTAGCCTCTCAGTCAGCTTTATCTGAAATCTCAGAACCAGCGGCCAGTTCTTCAGCGCAGGTTCTGCTGACTGAAGAAAACTGCGAGCTGCCGCATGACTGGCCAACCATCGTCGCCGACGTCGAAAAAATTGCCACACAGAGCCCGGCTGAAGCCGCTGAAAAAGCGCGCGAAGCTTTGAAGTTGAACCCACCTCTGTTCTTCGCCGAGCATTTGAACGAAATAATTGCACAGCACGCTGAATAGCCAGTCTAACTGAATTCTTACCTGCAATTGAACAGATGTATTGGCAGTCAGCAGCCTTGATAGTAGAATTGATCGCGAAAATACTGTAAGGATGTAAGCCTGATGAATGTAGTCTCTGCTGGAAAAGTGCTGGCCGTGTGTATTTCTGAGAAGACCGGCACCGCCAAGCGATCGGTCGCGCAGTGCCGGTTTATTGACGGTCGTGGCATCGAGGGCGACGGGCACATCGACACGATTCGCCCGGTCAGTCTGCTGATGAGCGAAGATATCGAAGCCTTCAACGCAGCGCACGAAATCAAGGCTGCTCCCGGCGACTTCGCCGAAAACGTCGTCACCGCCGGCATCGATCTGCGCAAAGCCGCAGTCGGCGACCAGATCAAAATCGGCGATGCCCTGCTCGAAGTCTGCCAGATCGGCAAAGAAGTGCTGCCGCAGCACTACTCATTTCACGGTAATCGCCTGCTGCCAACCCTCGGCGTCTTCTGCCGCGTCCTTATCGACGGCTCGACTCGACCCGATGACCAGATCGAACTGCATAAATAACAAGCCCTTATTTGTTCAGGCCATTTTTTGAAAATTTACTTGGTATTCTCTGGCATAATGATATAATCCCTGTATTAGAAAATAATACCATTGTTTTTGTGCTCGATGTTGGTGCCGGTTTTGTCGCTGGCTCTGGCCATGGCATGAGAAAGGGACAGAAAATGACAAGAATAGTAGTGATAGGTGGTTCGGCAGCCGGTCCCAAGGCCGCTGCGCGTGCGCGTCGTCTCGACGAAAAGGCTGAGATCACGATTATCCAGAAGTCTCCAGATCTCTCGATGGCTTCATGTGGGTATCCCTATTATGTTGGTGGTTTTTTTGATGACCGCAATCAGCTGCTGTGCAGCCCGACCGGAGTTGTGCGTGATTCAAAATTCTTTCTTGCCGCCAAGGGAATCACCGCGCGCACCTCGACCGAAGCCATTTCGATCGATCGCGCAAACAAGCTGGTTAAGGTAAAAGATCTCACCAGTCAGCACATCGAAGATCTTCCTTATGACAAACTGATTCTTGCGAATGGCGCGCGGCCACGTATGCCACAGGTTCCCGGTCTCGGTCTCGATGGTATAACCACTCTGCAGAGCATGCAGGACGCTGACTATCTGCGAAAAATCGCTGACGAGAAAAAGATCAAAAAGGCTGTGGTAATCGGTGGCGGTCTTATCGGTATCGAGACCTGCGAGGCTTTGCATCTTGCCGGCATCGAAATTACCATTGTCGAAATGTTGCCGCAGCTGCTTTCTTTTCTTGACCCGGAAATGGCCAAGCTGGTCGAAAACCATGTTCGCAGCAAGAATGCCAACGTCATCGGCAACAACGGACTTGCTGAATTTCTCGGTAAAGACGGCAAACTGGTTGGCGTAAAATTGCAGAACGGCGCAGAGATCGACTGTCAGTTGGCTGTTGTCGCCATCGGCGTTATTCCCAACAGCGATCTGGCTGCTTCTGCCGGCCTTGAGACCGGAAAAACCGGGGGCGTCATCGTAAACAACTATATGCAGACTTCTGATCCCGATATTTACGCGATTGGTGACTGCATTGAAACTGTCAACCGCATTACCGGTCAGAAAGTGCATGCGCC
>JAKJFO010000198.1:7319-7646 GCA_022704885.1 Candidatus Rifleibacteriota bacterium
CTTATGGCGATCTTGCCAACCTGCAGGGTCGCATTGCCGGTGAAAATGCTATTGTCGGCAATGTAAAAGAATACCCCGGCACCATTCAAACCGGTATCTGCAAGGTGTTTGACTATTCAGCCGGTTCGACCGGCCTTTCTGAACGCAATGCCCGCCGCGCCGGTATAGAAGATTTCGAGACAGTTATCAACGCAAGCCCGGACAAACCCGGGTTCATGAAAGGTCTGCTGCTGGTCAGCAAGCTTGTTGTAGATCGCAAAACCCGCAAGATTCTCGGAGCTCAGTGCGTTGGCCCTGGCGATGTTTCAAAGCAGATCGCCGAATGGG
>JAKJFO010000199.1 GCA_022704885.1 Candidatus Rifleibacteriota bacterium
TAATTTCCAGCAGCGACCCGAAGAATCTTGACGGCGTAGTTGTCGGCGAAGTTCTTACCTTCTCTGACTTTTCAGTCGTAGTATGGCCGAAATCGGAATACATACCCGGTATCGGCTATAAAACCTATTCAGGAACTCCTGAACATCAGCGCTCAGCCATTTTTGTTACCACTGATGGTGAGGTTGCTACTGCTTCGACAACTCTCGCTTCATTAGCCAACTTCTACGACAAGAACAACCATTTTATTCTCGACCTGCCGCAGATTCTTTATCTCCAGGGCGATAACAGTCAGGGCGAAATCGTTGTCAGCAAAGACCTTACTCTTGCCCAGTTGACCGAAAGAATTCAGGCGGCAATGACCAAAGACCAGCTCGGTAAAGGTCTCGATTTCGAAGGTTCTAAGGCTTTTATGAGTGACAGTGGCGATGACATAGGTCAGATCACTGTTATCTCAGGCCGCAACGGCGAACTTGGCCGCATCAATTTCACCGGCGAAGAATCTCTGGTTAAGGCACTCGGCTTTCAGAACGTCATTCCTGCTGAAGACCCGGTATATTCTATCGCTGTCACCAATCTTGGTGTTCCGTTTGGTGAGCGCACTACTCTCACAACGCAGATTGCCGGCCACCGCGCCATGGGCCTGATCGAAGGTATCGACCTGATGTTCGAACCTCCGCAGTCAGCTAACGTCGTTACCAAAGCAGCCGTGCTCGGCATTTCAATTCCCGGCCCGATTACCTTTGACGTTGATGATTCAATTTCTTCCACCGGCACTGTCCCGATCAATATCGGTTCGGGAGTCTACAGCATGCAGCAGGTCGCTTCGATTATCAACACCGAACTTCGTGCGGCCAGCAGCTTGGTGACTGTTCGAGTTAATGACCAGTATGCTCTTGAATTCAGCACTCTGAATACTGGTTCGGCCGCATTTGTCTCGATCACCAACGCCGCTACCAATCCCCTTGGTATCTCCAATGGCCGTTACACCGGTACCGGTGGCAACCCGGGTGTGGCAACAGGCTATGACATAATTAATAGTTTCGATTTTTCACAGACTGGTACAGCTGGTACTACAGTGGAATTCTCGATTGTAGACCGGCATATGACTGCTCATTCAACTATTGTGCGACTTACCGGTAACTATACGGCCGGTGCCCTTAATTCTCTGGTAGAAGCGATAAATCTTCAGATCGGTGCCAATGGCCTGCTGGTTACTGCCGAAGCAAAAAATGGCGTTCTAACTTTCCGTTCTCTTGAAACCGGTGTTGAATCTAACTTTGATATTTATGATACCGGTGGTGGAGATTTGGGTATTGCTTTTGCCCTGAAGGTTCATGAGCAGACGACTATAACCGGTTTCGACGGTAATCCGGCAGTGCAGAATTTCGCCTATGACCAGCCTTCAGCTCGATTTGGCTATGTTGTTTTTGACCATACCGCTACCGGGGGCGTCGACAACTTGTCGTTCTACATTGCTGACCTCGATGGCAACGGCATGTCGATTGCATTTCCAGCAGGATCTGCCGGCACTTCATTCCGTTCTATCACTGAGATTGCCAATCTGATCAACGCCCAGGCCAGTCTGCAGGGAGTTAAGGTCAATGCAGAAATACAGACAGCGACACAAACTATCAAGATGTTCTCGACGATACCAGGCAAGGATGGTCGCATAGTTTTCGCTGAGCTTGGCAGTCCGGATTCAACGAATACTCTCAAGTCGATTTTTGATATCGACCCGGTAGCATATCAGAATGGCAGCGGTAACTATGCCTATACGATGCATGTCAAAGACACGCAGATTCAGTTTCAGATCGGGCCGAATCAGGGGCATACGGCAGTTTCAAATATCATCAGAACTGACGTCAAGGCTCTGGGTATCGAAGATCTTGACCTGACTACAGTAAAATCATCAGAAATCGCAATCGGTCTTATCGATAAAGCTTTGCAGCGCATCTCTTCAGAGCGCGCTAAACTGGGTGCCATCGAAAACCGCATGAACTACACTCTCAACAGCTTGAGCGTCGCACTGCAGAACATGACAGCGTCTGAATCACGCATCAGAGACGTCGATATGGCCGCCGAAGTCATCGAAATGACCTCGTCGCAGATCCTGCAGCAGGCCAGCAATGCCATGGTCGGCCAGGCCAATGTATCTGCTCAATCTGTTCTCGATCTTCTCAGATAATTACTTAAAATTTACATAGGTTTGCACCAGGCTGCCCCACCGGGCAGCCTTTTCTTTTACACTCGTGCTCGTGTTCGTAATCGTAATCGCAATAGCTATCGCTATCGCTATCGACCTTTTCCCCTTGCAGCCGAGTCCGAAAATACCATCCGCAGATTTCGCAGAAATGCGCAGATTCTATATTGACGAGTGCATTCTGATAAAAGTCTGGATGTGTGGGTGCATGCTGTAACTGTCTAAGGCAGGCCTTCGTGGCATAAATCTGCGGCAATCCGAGAAATCCGCGGTTTCTGTTGTGGCCGTAAGAACGTAACTGGGTTTCGAATAGTTTCGTTGTGGCGAAAAGTTGCGCGAAACTTTTTATGGCGCTTTGGTTGGAAAGCGTATCAATAAAGGGTTTTATGTCCTGGCACGCAGTTTGCTCTAATGTAGTTAACTATTTCACAAGGAGATTGCAACATGAGTACAACTGTAGAAAAACTTGATTCAAAGAACTTTTCCGGATTCGTCGAAAAAGGCACAGCCCTGGTAGACTTCTGGGCACCCTGGTGCGGCCCGTGTCAGATGCAATTGCCGATTCTCGATAACGTCGCCAAAAAAGTTGGCGAAACTGTGAAGGTTGGCAAACTCAACGTCGAGGAAGCCGGCGATATCGCAGCTAAATTCAGTATTTTCAGTATCCCGACTCTGATCGTCTTCAAAGAAGGTCAGCCGGTTAAGGTGTTTCAGGGCGTTCAGCGCGAGGAAACTCTTGTCGCAGCCGTATCGTAACGGAGAAAAACCATGAAAATACTCATAGTAGGTGGCGTTGCCGGTGGTGCCAGCGCAGCAGCGCGTGCCCGCCGACTCGACGAAAAAGCCGAAATAATTCTCTTTGAACGTGGCGAGCATATCTCATTTGCCAACTGTGGTCTGCCGTACCACATTGGCGGTGTCATACCAGAACGCGATAGCCTTCTGGTCACCACTCCTGAAGTAATGCGCGAGAAGTTCGCGATCGATGTGCGTGTTCGCAATGAAGTCGTTAAGATCGAACGCGACAAAAAGCAGGTTCTGGTCAAAGATCTCAAGACCGGTCAGGATTACGTCGAAACCTACGATCATTTGATTTTGAGCCCGGGAGCGTCGGCCATCAGGCCTCCGATATCCGGTATCGATCTGCCAGGTATTTTTTCGTTGCGCAATCTTGAAGACATGGATCGCATAAAGGCAGCAGTTAAGGGCAAGTCGTCGGCGGTAGTCGTTGGTGGCGGTTATATTGGTCTCGAAATGACCGAGTCGTTGCGCCATCTTGGCCTCGAAGTGACTCTTGTTGAGCTGGCAAACCAGGTCATGGGACCAGCCGACCCCGAAATGGCGACGATGCTGCATACTGAGATCAAGATGAACTCTGTTAACCTCAGGCTCGGCCAGTCGGTTACCAGTTTTGCCGCCAATGGTGACAGACTCAAGGTGATACTAAGTTCGGGTGACAAGATCGATGCTGATGCTGTAATCATGGCCATCGGTGTACGACCGGAAAACAAACTGGCTAAAGATGCGGGTCTTGATATCGGCGTAACTGGAGGTATCAAGGTTAATTCATTCATGCAGACCAGCGACGAATCTATCTGGGCAGTCGGCGACGCTGTCGAAGTCAAAGACCTGATGACCGGCAAACCCGCGTTGATACCGCTGGCCGGCCCTGCCAACCGCCAGGGACGTATTGCCGTTGACAACATTTACGGCCTCAAGCGCGAATATCGCGATACCCAGGGTTCGGCTGTCTGCAAAGTGTTCGATCTGACCTTCGCAATGACCGGCCTGAGTGAAAAACAGGCGGTCAAAAACGCGATCCGCTACGACAAGGTTTACGTTCACCCGGCCAATCACGCTTCTTATTACCCTGGAGCTACATCCATAAGTCTGAAGATGATTTATGATCCCGATACCGGGCGCGTTCTTGGCGCTCAGGCAGTGGGTCTTGACGGTGTCGAAAAGCGTATCGATGTATTCGCTGTCGCCATCCGAGCTGGAATGACGGTTTACGATCTTGAAGAAATGGAACTCTGCTATGCTCCGCCTTATGGATCGGCTAAAGATCCGGTGAATTATGCCGGCTTTGTTGCTGCCAATCTGCTGCGCGGTCACAGCGAGCATTTCCATGCAACAGCCGTATCTGAGCTAAAGCCTGATCAGAAACTGCTTGATGTCAGAACTCTTGAAGAGATCCAGGCTGGTATGATACCTGGCGCAGTGCATATTCCGCTGCATGAGTTGCGCCAGAAGCTGGGCGAGTTGTCGCCGGATAAGGAATACATGATCTATTGCCAGGCAGGTTTGCGCGGTTATCTGGCCTATCGCATACTCAAGCAGCGCGGTTTCCGTGCCAGCAATCTGGATGGCGGTTACAAGACCTACTGTATGTTCAACCAGACGGCGGTCTATGATAAATCGATCATGACCGATGACGCTGGCAGCGAATCAGAAGTTGACAATGCTGTGACTGTTGCCGGTGATGTCAATATCGTCAGAACTCTCGATGTTTCCGGGTTGCAGTGTCCGGGGCCGATCTCGCAGCTGCGCAAGGCTATCGACACGATAGACAAGGGGCAGGCAGTTGAGGTTCTTTCGACCGATCCGGGCTTTGCTGCTGATGTGCCAGCCTGGTGCCGATCGACCGGTCATCAGTCGATAAGCGTCGAGAAGATTGCCGGTGGCAAATATCGTGCGGTTGTGCGCAAGCTTGGACAACAAAGCTGTGCGGCCATTACAACCTGCCAGAAGCAGATGTCGAACGTTATCTTCAGTAACGACTTCGATAAGGCGATGGCGGCGCTGATCATCGCTAATGGCGCAGTGGCGGCCGGTTACAAGGTAACCCTGTTCTTCACTTTCTGGGGCCTCAGTCTGTTGCGACGTGAGCCTGATAAGCCGGTCAAGAAAGATATGATGGAAAAAATGTTTGGCATGATGCTGCCGAAAGGCGTTGATGGTCTCAAGCTCTCAAAAATGAATATGGGTGGTATGGGCACTGTCATGATGCATCATGTCATGGCCAGCAAAAACGTCGCAACCCTCAGGGAGCTTCTGCAACAGGCCATCGACAATGGTGTCAAAATGGTAGCCTGCTCGATGAGCATGGATGTCATGGGCATCAAAGAGAGCGAACTCATCGACGGTGTCGAACTCGGTGGCGTCGCCATGTATATCGACGAGCTGTCAAAGAGCAATGCCGGGCTGTTTATCTGATCTGGTATTGATCTAAAACAAGAAATCACAGGAAAGGGAATATGTTTTCCTGTGATTTTTTTATTTCAAAAAATTTGTAAAAAACTATAACTCAGGCATATTTGTTTAAAAAACGCAGTATTTCGAAGATTTTTTTGAAAAAATGGGTTTAATTAGACAAAATCGCGCAAAAGAATGTGCGGCAAAATGTCGATAATCCTAATAGATAGGCGAAAATATGCCTTGTCAACAATACATAAGGAAGGAGGCTAAAGATTTATTAGAACTGAAGATAGGGCCTGAAATTTAAGGAGTTCGGCACAAGGAAGTGCTGAAGACAGAAATTCAAGGAGGAATTTTATGTCGCTTAGAATCAATCAAAACGTTCTGTCAATCAAGACCTATGCCAGTCTTTCGCAGACCAGCAACCGACTCGAAAAGTCGATTCAGAAGCTCAGTTCAGGGCTGAGAATCAACTCAGCCGCCGATGACGCAGCCGGCCTCGCAATCAGCGAGAAGATGCGCCGCCAGATCAGAGGCCTCAACCGCGCCGCCCTCAATGCCCAGGATGGTATTTCCATGATCCAGACGGCAGAAGGCGCCCTAAACGAATCGCAGAGTATTCTTCAGAGAATGCGCGAACTTGCGATTCAGGCCTCGAACGACACTCTGACCTCAAATGACCGCCTCGAAATCCAGAAAGAGGTCAATCAGCTGCGCACTGAGATCGACCGCATTTCACAGGGTACCGAATTCAACACCAAGAAACTGCTCGATGGCAGCCAGTCTGCTTTGATCAGTTCAAGTTCAAAAGCTGTCAACGGTATCGTTGTCGGCAACGCTGCCAATGGTGGCGATTATAAGGTCAGCATCGCTCTGCTCAACGGCGGTATTTCTCAGATGCAGAGGAGCCAGATGTTCACCGACAAGAATACCGGTGAACTGGCTGATGGCACGACCAAGCTCGAAGACATAGCTGAATTCTATGATGCCAATGGTCAGTTCATTCTTGATGCGCCGCAGAAGCTTACTATAACCGGTAATTCAAAAGACTCGAGCGTTACCGTTGACGGCCAGATGACTCTCAACGAGCTTGCCGGTGCCATTCAGCAGGCGATCAACAGCAGCAACGGTCTGGATATGAAAAACTCTACCGCCGAAGTTGTGACCACAGCAGCTACCAATGTGTCTGGTCTCGGCGGTTACATGCAGGTTGTTTCGGGTTCTGTGGGTGATCAGGGCGAATTTTCGATCGCCGGCCCGCAGAGTGTCGTAGATGCTCTTGGCTTTTCGGTTACCCGCGAATCAAAGAACAATCTGGTACAGATCATGATCGAAGACGCCCAGGGTAACAAGACGACTGTTCGCACCAGCAGCGACCGTGCCAGCGGCCTGCTCGAAGGTATCGATCTGCAGTTCAGCTCACAGGCTGCTCAGATTGCCGGTACCGGCGGAATACAGTCAGGACTTCGCCTGGATGCGAATCAGACCTTTACCATTTCAGCCGGTGCTTCAAGCGTTGCAGTTACGGTTTCAGCCGGCGACTGGACCATGGAAGGTATTGCCCGCAGCATCAATCAGCAGATCGCTGATGCAATTTCAGGCGGTGAGACTGGCTTGCAGGGTTTGAATGCTTCTATTGTTGAAGGCGAACTGCAGCTGAGTTTCGAACCCCCGACTGTTTCGAATGGTACCACATTTACTATTTCCGCTGCAGCAGCTGATGCTCTCGGTATTCAAAATGTCGGCCCCCTGAGTGGCTCTTACCAGGGAAACAAAGACGATTCGAAAATTATCGAGGGTTTCAGCCTCTACCATACAGTCGGTGGTACGGCTGTTACGTTTACCTTGTCGGATGCAGATAGCGCCCCCTCGGTTCTTAATGCCTATACAACCAACAATGATGCTACGGTTGCCGATATGGTTGAGGTCAACAGCTGGATCGCTTCTGCCAATGCTCAGCTTGCCGCTGCTGACGTGCAGATCCGTGTTGATGAAGTCAACGGTTCGCTTGCATTCACCTCGACCCGTGTCGGTCAGGAGAATCTCAGTGGCACGGCTGCTGCAAAAAGTCAGGTAACTCTTGCCGTGAGCGACCCGGATGCCATGAACACCTTTGGTCTCAAAAACAGTACAGCTCTTGGTTCTGGTGATACCAACTTCCGCATTCATGTCGTCGATAACAAACCGCAGTTCCAGATTGGTGCCGATGCCGGTCAGAGAATGCAGATCTCGATGGGTAACATG
>JAKJFO010000019.1 GCA_022704885.1 Candidatus Rifleibacteriota bacterium
CAGCAGTGCAAAAGAACTGCCCGACGTTCTGCAGCAGATATTCAGCTTTACCTTCAATTCAAGCCCAAGAGTTTTCCTGATACAGGATATCGATGTGGCGACCGCAAAGCAGCGCCGCGACTTTGTCGACAAGCTCTCTCAGGGCGGAATTCCTGCCGACACGTTTATCATCTTTGCCGTATCAGACACCAGAATAGCGGGCGAAATTGCCGGCAAATTCAAACAGCAGTCTGAGCGCATCGATTTCTGGGCTCCCTTTGCCAACCAGCTGGCAGCATGGGTCAAAAGCCAGGCCAGCGAACTTGGCGCGGAATTAAATAACGAAGCTGCCGACGTATTGATCGAACTTGTCGGCAGCGACCTCGCTACGCTCCATCAGGAAGTCGGAAAGCTTGCGCTGAGCGCACGCGGCAAAAAAATTGGCCCCTCTGAGGTGAAAGCCGGCGTCGCATATTTGCGCCAGGATAACATCTTTGACTTTCTTGAAGCTTTTGGTCTGCGAAACAGGGTAAGAGCCCTGCGCTGCTTGGAAAGCATGCTCAGCAGTGGCGAAGCGGCACAAAAAATCTGGTTCATGCTCAGTCGACAACTGAGAGAATATAAGCTCATGCACTCATTACTGCGAGACAGACCAGATCTATTTGAACCGGTATTTGCACTTCTGCGACGATACTCTCAGATCGCCGGCAAGTCAGACTTCAAATCCAACCAGGAAAAAAAGAACCTGCTGGCTGAGATTCAGCAGATTGCCGGCACCATGCCTGAAACCCTGGCAAAGGCGGCCTCTTTGCAGCAAACCGGCAAGCTGCGCAATCTTCACCTTGTGCTCAACTTCAACCTGACTGAATTGTCTGCAGCAACCTCCCGTATCATCGAGACCGATCTCGCATTCAAATCAGGCCTGGCAGACCCAGGTGCGGCATTGCAAAGATTCACCGCAGAGTTTCTGGCCTCACCGACAAGTTGAATGCCAAAAACCGGGAATGTGCCGTAAACGGCTTCATTCCCGGTCAATGGCTAATAAATTAACGTTAGTGTCAGTAAAAGGCTAAATCAGGCCTGCAGTCTGTTAACAGCCTTCATCAGGCGGCTGATTTTTCTGGCCGCAGTCTTGGGATGAATGTATTTGTTGGAAGCTGCCTTGGCAAATTTTTTGATTGCAGTTTTGGTGGCTTCCTGGACATCTGCCGCTTTAGTTTCGGCAGCGGTAAGAGCTCTCTTGCGAAGAGTCTTGAGTTCGGACTTCACAGATACCCGAAGAGTATGACGACGGGCAGCTTTTCTTGCGTTTTTCGCAGCTGACTTGGTATTAGCCATAACGTTCACCTTTCATAAATCAATATTGGAAATTTAAGTCTACCATAATTACAAAACGATTTCAACAGTTTTGCTGAATAAAACGTACTTTGCGAACAGCCTCTGTTGTGTGAGCAGGTATCATTGGCACACCGAAAGCCGTACAGCACCGGAGGAATTTCCTGTGCTGTGGAATAGCAGACCTTGAAATAGAGAGAAGAAAAGAATATAATTCGACTGACATGTCAGCAGCAAGGCAGCGGAGTTACATTTGAAAACAGCTTTTTTGAACGCACTGGCTGAAGCACAAGAATTTCCGCGCTTCAGCGAGCTTTCCAGCAGCAACTTCAAGCTTCTTGAAGATTTGCCTGACTACCGTGGATTGGCATTACGACTGTATACCGGCAGTTCAGGCCAGCAATGGAAAGAGATTCAGCTGCACGCCGCGTCTCGATTTACCATGGCTGAACTCTACGACCTCAGCCCCGAGGAGCTGCCGGAAAACCCGGAAGATCTGCTGATCCGCGATCTGGCCGGAGAGAAATATATCACCATCATCAGCCCATATATGGTTGATAATTCGCACTTTGGTGACCAACTGCTGCTCATTTCTGCAGCTACCGACTTCAAAGTGCGCGAATGGCATTTCTTTGCCGATCACCTTGCCGAAAAAATCTGCAGCAAATTTCTATTTCCGCTTCATCTCGTCAGAAATCAGATCGAAAGTTCCGATCGCCTGCTGTCTTTTCTAAATGAAACGCAGAAGCTTCTCAACACCAGCCGACACGCTGATGCGCTGCCACCAGCTCCCGGCTACGAACAAAAACAGGCACAAATCTGGTTCGACGAAGACAGCCCCATGCTCACCGGCTTTCTTCTGAAGCTTCAGAGAGCTTTTAATTTTCATACCGTTTTTGTTCTGCAGCAGGCCGGCCCTGATACCTATAACCAGATAACGGTCATGGCAGCATGCGAAAATGAGCAGAGCAAAGGCGAGATCGAAGAAATGATCGAGATTGCCATGCAGCAGTACAAGATCGAAAAGCATGCAATAATCACCAGAACCACTGTCAACAGCGGCAATCTCGAATTCAACAGTCAAAATCTTTCGCCGCTGGTTTTTGCCTGCCAGGCTGGCGGCCAGACTTACGGGCACCTCGGATTTCTCATGTCGGGCGATCACTTCAGGCGACACATCAGTCACCGGTCAAAACTGATGCCAACCCTCGCCAACCAGCTTGGCCTTTATTTCAGTCATTACTACCAGTTGCGCAAAGAAGCCAGACACGGGCGCATACTGCAGCAGATCAACCAGACCTGTAACACCATAATTTCTTCAGTCAACATAGAAGCCATTCTTTTTAAACTGGTTGAAAGCCTGAACTACCTTTTCGGGCAGTATTCGGGCGCAATACTGATGTTTGCCAGCGACACCTCAGAATTGAAGCTTGCCGGCTTTCTTGGCGGCAAAAACCCTCATGATCTTGACATCGTCGAGTTGATCAAAAACAAGGGACCGGTTATCGATGCGATTACCGAGGGCTCTGCCTTCGACAACCGCTCCGGGCATTACCCGCTGCCTATTCGTTATGTTCTGCCGCTGGCAACGACTCCGCAGGCAACCGCAATCAACACAGAGTTTCTGCCACTGCGGTCACTCGGTGGCGTGATTCTTTTTGAATCGAATCTTAACAAGCCTCTGGCAGAAGAAGACCTGGCCGCACTAATGCCTATTCTTCTCAACGGCATGAGCGCTGCTCTGCAGGTAGCAAGCAATTATTCAGAAAAACTTGCGACCATCAATGCACTCGAAGGCCTGATGGAAAAACTTTCAGACTCAAACGCTCTTCTCGATGAAATGATCGTGATCATCAAAAGCCTGCTGCGTGTGAACCGCATATCTTATCTAAAAGTAGACGAAAGCGGAAAATTTCTCAGAATCGAAAAAGGCTATGGCCTCCCCCCGGGAATCATTGAAACCACCAGAATCCCGATTGGTGCAGAAATTTCCGGCTACGTCGCGCAGCAGGGAAGATCGTATCGCATCGATAACATAGAATCTGAAGGCATATTCAAGAAACGCTCGATGGAGCATTACCTCAATCGTTCGCTTCTATCAGTTCCGCTCGTCATTCAGCGCGGAGGCACCGGCAAAAAAGTTATCGGCGTCATCAATGTCAACAACAAAACGAATGGCCTGACCTTTACCATCCAGGACCAGCAACTGCTTGAAGCAATCGCTCATCTAGTAGTTACCGCTCTCGAAAACGTCAGGTTGATGGAAGAGCGCCACGACAGAGATCTGCTTGAACGCCAGCTCAGCGACGCCCGCGACATACAGATGTCACTGATGCCAAAGAGCTTTGCAGATCTGCCGGCGTCTGTCGAGATGTTTGGCCGCAGTATTCCGGCACGTCAGATCGGCGGCGACTTCTTCGACATACTGACACTCGAAGACGGCAGACTGCTTGCCGTTCTCGGCGACGTATCGGGCAAAGGCATGCCTGCCGCAATTTTGATGGTCGTCACCCGAATGATAATCAGACAGGTCGTGCAGGAATGCTCAGACCCGGTCGCTATTCTGGAAAAGGTCAACGGCAAACTTGCGCTTGAGCTTGATTCTTATCATTTTGTCACCCTGCAGCTGGTCGCGATAGACCCCGCCAGCGGCCGCAGCGAGATGTCTTCGGCCGGACACGGCCCTTTGATGGTCAAACTGGGCGGGACGATCAGACTGGTAGAAACCAGAAGTGGTCCACCACTGGGTATTCCTGCCATTTCCGGCTATGACAAAAATCCATTCGACATGTCTGCCGGAGATGCTTTGATCATGTATACAGACGGCCTCTCAGAAGAAGGCGCCAAAGAAAAGAACATGTTCGGAAGTGAGCGCATTCAGGCTACCTTCGACAGCTATTCCGGTATGAGCGCCAGAGATATCGGAGAAGCTCTCATTGCAGCGGCAATGGACTGGCGAGGCACCGCCGAAGCCCATGACGACCTGACTGTGCTGACCCTGAAATTCAAAGGAAACGCATCCGCATGAACGGACACACACTTGATACAATTCTGGATTTTCATGCCAGACTGGCTGAGAAAGCCGCAGAGACAAAAGATCTGCACAAACTTGTAGCATCTTTGATCTCTGAGACGGTCAAATATATGAACGCGGCATCAGGCTCGATCATGGTATATGACAGACAGACCGACAGCCTCAAGCTCTATGTTTCCTCACATCACCCAGCCCATAAGAGCCAGAAAGGCGGTCTGGTCGCCGAAATACCGGTAAAAGAAGGAATCGCCGGCAAAGTATTCGAGAGCGGCCGACCAATAGTGGTTGAGAATGCGGCCCAGGCTGACATCAAAGCCAAATTGAGAAGAGCCGATGACAGCGGATCATTCTTGTCGATTCCTCTCAAGATCAATAAGAAACTGATCGGCGTGCTGAACCTGAATCGCTCATCTGATCAGGCGGGTTTTGCGGCGAGTGATCTTACTCGCCTCAGATCTGTTGACACAATGATTGCAAGCCTGATCGAGAAGGAGAGTCTTCTCGAGGCGCTTGAAGAGAATCGTCGAGAAATCACCGGCCTCTACGAAATATCGAGTATCCTCTCTGAAGCCAACGACTTTACCGGCAGACTGCAGGAATTTCTTAAGAAGCTGTCAGGAGAACTAAGTCTCGAACGCCTGGCGATTCTCAAAATTACAAAAAAACCTTACCATCATGGCAAAACTGATGAAACCCATAATTTTGACATTCTCGCCGCTCATAATCTGAAACCATCATTGCTGCAGCAGATGTTCAGATCTGTATCTTCCCGCATGCAGATGCAGCTTTCGCAGTCACATGGCCTGCTGTCGACTGAGCATGAAGCACTGCGCCCCCCGACTCTTTCGTTCGAAGAGAGCGACGGCAGCATACGTGAACTTTTCTGTATTCCGCTGCTGGTAGAAGGACAGCCATCACATGTTCTGCTGGTCAGCCGTCGTTATCTCGATGAGGATACGAGACAGGCAGGCAAACACTACCGCTTTCTACATCTGGTTTCTCAGAGTCTCAGTATGGCTATTGAGCGTGAAAACATGCTAAGACAGATCAGTGATGACCAGGATCTGCTGTACAAAACCAACCAGCGTAATCTCTATTTTCTAGAAATCAGCAAAGATCTGACCTCTACCCTTGATCCATACACAATACTTCAGAAAGCATTCAACAACTTCAAGAAAATAATCGGCTACACAACGATCGCCATACTGCTGTTCGACGATATTGAAAACAGCTATCGACTTATCGTGCAACCAGACGAACCGGTATCTGTAGGCTACCAGAAAAAGCTTACCCACCAGATATTTGGCCTGTTCAGTGATTTTCCGTCTGATCCGCCTTTAACCCAGGCAAATTTCAGCAAACCAATTTTTTTCAAGCCTCAGACACACATTTCTCGACCGGCAGCCGATTATAAGCACACCATGCACCTGCCAATAATCATCGGCGATAAGGTGCGCGGGCTCATACACCTGGCACGCCGCCACAACGAACCATTCAACAACAGAGACCTCGACAGCACGTCAGAATTCACAGGCATTTTCATCACCAGTATCAAAAACGCTCTGATCCACAAACGAACCGAAAAACTTGCCTTTACTGATCCACTGACCGAACTGTTCAATCACCGCTATTTTCAGGAAACGCTCAGTCATGAATTCACACGCGCAAAACGCTATGCTAAGCCACTTTCGTTGATGCTCATCGACATCGATTTTTTCAAGAAATTCAACGACACCTACGGACACCTCGTCGGCGACAAGGTGCTGAGACATGTAGCAGCGATCTTCAAAAAATCAGTGCGCGAACAGATCGATACGGTAGCAAGATACGGTGGTGAAGAATTTGCCGTGATTCTGCCCGAAACATCTATTGAAGGCGCAAGCAGGTTTGCCGAACGTATTCGTTCATCGGTTGAAGAGTCGCGCGTGCTCGACGAAAGTCGCAAACTTGCAGTCACCCTCTCGATCGGCGTGGCCTGCACCAGCATCACCAACTGTGAAAAGCCCTCTGATCTGATCGAAGCCTCTGACCTCGCGCTTTACAAGGCAAAAGATACCGGTCGCAACCGGGTAATGACATTCAAAGAAAGCATAATAAAGGATGCCTGACAGAAAAACCCGACCAGCAAACTCGACAGAACAGACTTTCGAACGCCTTTCGCGGCTTTCAGACCTTTCCATGGCTCTTTCGTCGGGAATAGACCTCGGCGGTCTGCTTAAAAACATGGCCAGATCAGCACGAGAAGCGATCAAGGCAGACGAAGTATATTTCATGCTGCTTGACCGTGAAACGTTCGAACTGTGTTTTACCGCGTTCAGTGGTTCAAAACGCAAACGCCCGACCCAGATAAGATGTCTTGACCGGCGTACTGTCATCAACTCAGAAGAAGAGTTTGGCTTCGCACCATGTTCAACCGAATCTGTCAGCAATGACGAAGTCTTGAGTGCCGAAGCACTGCTGCTTCGCAATGCCTTTTCCTGCCGACAGCGACTTCTCTACACTGGCGAAATGCATGATCCCCTGTTCAAAGACGCTCCGTTCAAGTCGGCCATGATCATTCCGCTTACCACCAACACCCAGTGTGTCGGCCTGATGGTAACAGGCAACACCACCCGCAAAAATGCATTCAATGTCAACGACCTGGAAGAAGCCACCGTATACGCCAATCTGGCGGCAATGAAAATCGAACACATCGGGCTGTTGCAGGAACGCGAAAATCGCATCAGAGAAATGGAGAAACTCAATGTTCTGGCCAAGAGGTTCTCTTCGGTGCAAACGCTTGAAGGTCTGATCGGCCTGTCTTTTGAATATCTGGCTCAACTGATCGGCCATGATCTCGGTATCGTCTGCCTGTTCAAAGATGACGAAGAAACCCGCTACTTCGTGTCAAGACTGCCGCTCGCCCCCGCCAGCCTCGACAGTCTTACCGGACACATAGACGATATCAGCCTCAAAATCCGCGGCAAACCGGTGCGCATCACCCGCTGCCAACAGCTGTTTTTACCCGGTCAGAACGCAATGAGCATGGACAAGATCTTCAGACGTAAGATTCAGTCATTCATGACAGTTCCCCTGACAGTACAGGGAAAAAACATAGGTCTGATCAACCTTTCGGCAACCAGGCAAAAGGCCTTCAACCGTGAACATCTACGCACATTTACCACTCTTTCAAATCTGCTGTCAACCGCGATCGAAAACGTCAAAATCAGACTGTATCTAGAACGACGCATCGACGAAATATCTGTTCTTTTCGAAATTTCACAGTCAATTACTTCGACACTGGTTCTTGATGAGGTTCTTGACTCGATCGTGAACTTCTCGATGGAAATGATGAACGCATTACGCTGCGAACTGCGACTGCTCGACCCGACCGGCGAACTGCTTGAAGTCAGAGCTTCTCGCGGTTTGTCAAAGTCTTTTCTTTCTTCGACCGCGATCAGGGTCGGCGAAGGAATTATCGGCAGCTGTTTCGCTCAACGCCTTCCCATCTCAGTGGTCGATGCGCGCAAAGACCCGCGCACCAAGTATACCAGCCTGGTAAAACGCGAAAAACTTGCCGGACTGCTTGCAGTTCCGATTATGCAGAGAGGTCGACCTATCGGCGTCATTACCGTTTACACCAGCAAGCCCCGCGATTTTTCGCAGGACGAAATTGATCTGCTCTCGACTTTTGCATCACAGGCCAGCATCGCGATCGAGAACGCTCAGCTGTATGCTGAAATGAAGAGACAGTATCTGTCGATGGTCATGGCTCTGGCCGCCGCTATTGAAGCCAAAGACTCATATACGCATGGGCACAGCACCAAAGTCATGGAATACGCGGTTAAAATCGGCATCGAGCTCGAACTGACCGAAGATGAGCTCGAAACAGTGCGCTATGCCGGCCTGCTGCACGATATCGGCAAAATCGGCATCAAGGATGTAATTCTGACCAAGCAGGAGAGGCTGACCAGCGAAGAAATCGAAGAACTGCAAAGACACCCTGAATACGGCGCCAGTATAATGGAGCGGGTAGAAATACTTAAGGAAATTGCTCCATTGACGCTCTATCACCATGAGCGCTTTGATGGAACCGGTTATCCGCTTGGCCTCAAAGGCGACCAGATCCCGCTTGGCGCAAGAATTCTTGCAGTGGCAGACACTTATGACGCCATGATTGCTGATCGCCCTTACCGCAAGGCTTTTCCATTCGAATATGTCAAACAGGAAATGAAAAAGGCCGCCGGCAGCCAGCTTGACCCTGAAATCGTCAAGATATTTTTTGAGATACTCAAACGTGAAGGCATAGACAAATAGGCCTGAGGCCGGTATGAAAAAATGTCCGCACAAGCTTATCGTTTTTCCGCACAATGCTGAGCTCGACCATCTGGGAGCAGCACGCTGCCTGCTGATCACGCATCCTGACGCTGAAATTCTGCATCCGGTACGATTTCGCCAGAACACCTGGGATACCGCCAGACGCCTCGAATGGTTTAAAACCATCAAATTCGAAAATGTTGATTTTGCCTCACTTCAAACAGTTTTTCTCGTCGGCATAACCCATCTGAAACAGAACCAGGAATTCATCGAAGCAGTTTCAAAACATTCGCCCCGGATCGTTGTTGTCTGCGACCGGCCAGCCACTTTGCCGTTCGCGGTCGAGACCGAACTTTGTGACTCCATCAGTATGACAGCATGGCTGGTCAACCGGCTGCGCGACAAACTGGTTCACTTTTCCAGCGAAGACATGCAGACTTTTCGCCTTGCCGTCACCGAAAAAACCTGGGCAGGCCTGTCTGCCCGTGTCAAAGCCGAAGATCACCGGGCAATCACATTTCTAGACCGTCAGACGTTGGCGCCAGGGCGTATTGCCAACACGGTAGTGCTTGGAATGCACGATGGCCAGACCGCGCTCTACCGGCAACTACTCAAAAACATCGAAGATATTCAGCCTGGCTACTGGCCGATTACTCTTATCGCCGTCAAAGTTGGCAACCAGGTTCAAGATATAGAACCGGTAGTCGATGCTATCTGGTCAGATATCTCGCCACCGGTTCTGCTGCTGATGCTCACCTTTGGCAATTTCACCAGAGTCTGGTGCCGCAGCAGCCTGACTCAGATCGACTTTCGCGAAATATTCGCAGACTTCAGACCCGGCAGACTCCGCAACTGGGTCTATTTCAGCTTCTCAGGTGCCGGGCACGAGCCCAACCGCAGCAGAGTGCTGCAACATCTCGAAAAAAATCTGAAGCCTGACCTGACGGCCGGCGACATCATGTCTGCATCGCCGCAGTGCATAGACTGGCATGCCAGCGTGCGCAGCGCTTTTGACACCATGCTCAAGTTCAATATCATGTCGCTAATTGTCATGCAAAACCATGAATTTGCGGGCATAGTGACGCGACGCGACCTCGACCGGGCACTGCAGATGAATCTGCTCGATTCAGAGATCGGCCCATATGTGCCTACCAGTATGCCAATCGTCAGTCCGGGCACTCCAGTTCGCGTTCTTAAAAACCTCATGGTTCGCTACAACCTGACCCGACTGCCAGTTTTACATGGAACCGAGGTCGTAGGCATAATCACTACTCATGAGCTTCTGCGATCGTTGCCTGACTATCTGCCACTGCCGCATGACTTTCTGCCACTCGCAGAACAGGCAAGCCTGCCAGGCTCTGCCGAGCTTGAAAAACTGCTGAAACTGGTGTTCTCTCTACGTATTTACCACGTGTTACAACAGATTGGCCGCTATGCTTCTCAGCAGAGCGTCAACGCATTTGCAGTAGGTGGTTTCGTTCGAGATCTGCTGCTCGAGCGCCAGAACTTCGATATCGACGTTGTCGTGATCGGCGATGCCATACCGTTTGCTGCAGGACTCAGTCGCGAATTCTCATGTGACTACAAGGTATATGATCGTTTTCATACTGCGCGAATCTATCTTGAAGACCTCAAAATCGACTTCAGCTCAGCCAGAATAGAACATTATTCAGACCCCGGAGCTCTGCCGCATATTGAATTCAGTGGCCTGTCAAACGACCTTTATCGCCGCGATTTCACCATAAACGCTCTGGCACTGTCGCTCAATCCTGAACACTTTCTTGAACTCAAGGATTTCTTCGGAGGCTACAACGACCTGATCAACCGCCGCATACGCATTCTGCATTCCTTCAGCTTTCTGGAAGATCCGACCCGGTTGTTCAGGGCCATCAGATTCGCCGGGCGCTTCAATTTCGCGCTGGAACAGGATACCCGCAGAGCGTTCGAACTCGCGATAAATCGTGAGGCCCCCGAAAACCTTTCGCTAAAGCGCATCGGTGCCGAGATTTCACGTTGTCTTAACGAAGACCGCCCACAACAGATTGTTGCCGACCTTTTTTCGGCCGGCCTGATGAAATATCTCAGTCCTGAAATGGTCGAAGCCGACATTCTGCCCGGGCGTTTCAAACTCATCAGAAGCCTGATCCGGCGATTCAAGCCCCTTGGCGAAGACATCGACAGTGAAGCGATTTTCTGGACAGGAATCTTGTCTGTCATAAGAAATGGCAATACTGAAAAAATTCTTGATGCGCTTGGTACGCCGCACAGCCGCAGAAGATTGATTCTACAGGCTCTCACTGCCATGAAAACAGTGCCCGTTGCCATAGTCAAAGTTGATGAGACTGATGCTCGGGCTCTTTACGACCTGCTGCACGAACTAGCACTTGAAGCCATGTTATCGCTCATGGCTTTTTCGCTCGACAAACGCAATGCCCGTAAGATCTTGCATTTCATCATGTATCTACGTAAGATAAAATGTGATATAACCGGCAAAGACCTGATATCAGTCGGCATTCAGCCGGGCCCGCATATGCGGCGCATTTTCAGCCATATCATCGAACTTAAACTCAAAGGCTCGCAGTTTACGCGAGAAGAGGAGCTGGCGCTTGCCATACAGTTATACCAGAATCTATAAATTCACTCCGCCGGGTGGCATGCCACCTGAATCTTTCAACCGCCTGCTGTTAATCGGCGGTCTGATCGTCTTTCTTTTTGCCGTCAGCCTGGCCTTGCAATCAAGCGGTTCTCTGCTTGACTCTGCTTTTTATTACATATTTCTGATTCCGATCATTCTGCTGTCTTTGACCATACATGAGTATGCACATGCACTGATGGCAGACTTTCTTGGCGACCCAACTCCCAGACGTATGGGGCGTCTGAGCCTGAACCCTCTGCGCCATCTCGAACCATTCGGCACTCTGCTGTTGTTTTTTGCCGGGTTTGGCTGGGCCAAACCGGTTATCGTCGATCCTGCCAATTTTCGCATACCGAAGCGCGCCATGTTGTCTGTGGCGCTGGCAGGGCCATTGTCCAACCTGTTGCTGGCAATTGTCGGGGCGGCTCTGCTCAAGGTTCTGGCCGCGAGCCTCAGCATTATTGCCTTGTCGCCAACCACCATATTTCTGCTGTTGAAGTTCTGTCAGACCTTGATCATCATCAATCTCAGCCTGGCACTTTTTAACCTGCTGCCAATTCCTCCGCTCGATGGGTCCCGCATCACATCTTATTTTCTGCCAAACCGCTATCGCCTGCAATACAGGCAGTTCGAACAGATGGCACCGATGCTGCTGCTCATACTTTTTGCTGTTGGCGGACTTGGCGTAATACTGTCGCCAGCCATAGGCTATTCTTTCAATCTGCTGAACGAACTCTTTGGTGACCCTTACCGTGAGATCGGCATCTATCTGATGCGTTTCAGAGCCGGTGGACTCCAGTATTGAGAAAAAGCTACGCCCCAGAACCACCTTACGGTGTTTCCGGGGCGCTGACTTCTATTGTCCAGATATCAGGCGGCAGCCGATGCGGCAGGCATGAGAGGATGCGGTGCTGCAGGACGAGAAGCAAGTTCACGATCGACCATGAACATGCCACCGGGAGCGTTGCCAGTTAGTCGAAGCATGTCGATAACTCCCTGAACGCTGGCCTCTTCTTCGACCTGTTCGGCCACGAACCAGTTGAGAAAATTTACGGTTGCATGGTCTTTAAGAGAAATGGCGAGATCAACCAGTTTGTTGATACAGTCGGTTATGTGCTGCTCATGTTTGAGAGCCTCTTCAAACACCGACTTTGCCGACTTCCAGCTCTTTGGTGGAGCCTGCAGGGCTTTCAATTCGGCTTTTCCGCCCTTCTCGCCGATGTAATTCATAAATTTGATTGCATGACTCAGCTCTTCAAGCGCCTGGTTCCGCATCCAGTGATGCAGTCCGGGCATAGCCTCACTTACGGCGTATTCGGCCATCGCGAGATAAAGATAAAAAGAATACATTTCTTCATATACCTGATGAACCAGTGCTGTTTCCATTTTTTTTGCCAACATAAAATTCCTCCTGTGTGAATACACTTATATGATACTATTTTACTAACTTATAAACAACTATATTTTTTATCGTCCAGTCAACAATTGTCATCTATCTGTTGAAATATCTGCAACAGATGGTCATCATGCTTGAATGTATGGTGGCGCAGAACACGCCGCACGAGTGGGCGCTCAAAACCAAGACGATGCAGCAGGCGAGCTCCGGCAATGCAGTGCTCGTTACGTCCCAGTGGCAAAAAAACCCGGGCAACTTTCATGAAGACACTCGATCTGATAATTGCCTTGCCAATGTCGTGCAGCAAAGCCATTTTAAGCAACTCTCGCCTCTCTTCGTCATTGATCTGGCGACTGGCGCTGACGGCCCGGTAAACCCTCAGAATATGTGCTTTTTCTGATTTTTTTAACGAGGCAAGATGAGTCAGGACAGGCTGCGGAAGCCCACTGATGGCCGCATTCCAGGCAACACGGTCAAGCTTTGGCAGAACCGTTTGTTTGAACTGCCAGATGCGATAAGCAACTCTCTTGAACCACCAGACTAATAAATTGCCGGCATCTGCCACTTGCCCACCTCAAGGCTTTCTGACGCCATAACGGCGTGGCCATAGCTGGCTAAGGCGTTCAGCCGCCTGTTTTTCGCGACCATTATTGCCAGGTTCGTAATATTTTGAATTTTCGAGACCTTCAGGAAAATAGTTTTCGTCAACAAAGTTGCCTTTAAAATCGTGAGGATACCTGTATTCATGACCGTAGCCAAGCTCACGCATAAGTCCGGTCGGGGCATTTCTGAGATGGTAAGGCACCGAAGGCTCACTCCCGTTTCTGATCGCCTGTTTAACCAGCTTTTCCGCCTTATAGAGCGCATTGCTCTTGGGGGCCGCAGCAAGATACACAGTGAGTTGAGCCAGGCAGAGATGAGCTTCCGGCGGGCCAATGTAATCATAAGCTTGAGCAGCAGACATCGCGAGCGTAAGAGCAAAAGGATCTGCAATTCCCACATCTTCAGAGGCAAATCTGATCATTCTCCGCAGAATAAAGCGGCAGTCTTCGCCTCCTTCGATCATTCGATACAGCCAGTACAGACTGGCATCAGGGTCAGAACCGCGCATTGACTTATGCAGGGCAGAGATCAGATTGTAGTGTTCTTCGCCACCCTTGTCGTAACGCAACATCTTGTTCTGAAAGGTTTCGGCAACCAGCTCAGAGCCGAAACCGGGCTTTTCCGGGTTTTCCTGTCTGGCCACCTCGCAGCAGGTCTCAAGCACATTCAGGGCAATTCTGGCATCGCCAGCCGCCATTAGAGCGATGCGCTCAAGCGCGCTCTCTTCGATGGCAATCCTTGGCTGACGACACAGATTCCTGTCGGTGTCGATTGCACGCAGCATTATGGTTAAGAGAGCCTCTACCGAAACTGGCTTGAGAACCAGCACCTGACAACGCGACAACAATGCCGAAATAACTTCGAAGCTCGGGTTTTCAGTAGTGGCACCAACGAAAACGACGGCACCAGATTCGATGTGCGGCAGCAACGCGTCCTGTTGCGCTTTGTTGAAACGATGAATTTCATCGACAAAAAGCATGGTTTTTCGATTCAAGCGCCGGCGAAGCTCATAAGCCTGATCAAAAGCGGCCTTCAAATCTTTGACGCCAGAAGTCACCGCTGACAACTGTATGAACTCAGCATCAGCATGCTTTGCGACGACTCTCGCCAGAGTTGTTTTGCCGCACCCCGGCGGACCCCAGAAAATTATCGATCCGCTCAAACCGGCCTGCATAAGCATTCGCAGAGGTTTGCCCTGGCCAAGAATATGTTCCTGACCAAGAATATCTTCGATCTTGTCAGGCCTCATTCTATCGGCAAGCGGCTGGTAAGGCTCGCTTTTTTTGAGATTGCCACTCGCAAAGTCAAACAGATCAGTCATCGCCGCCACTCTTTTCGCTGTCATCTCCGAATGAACTGATGCTGTCCGTGTCGGTTTCTGACTTTTTGACGATAACTTCGATGACTCTCCATGTGTGACGTCGATATGCCATTTCAACCTCTTTGGCAAGCTGGCTCAGACCGGTGTCGGTCATTTCCATCTTTGGATAAACCAGCAGTCGGCGGGTTGAGATAAAGCCCGGATTCTTGATTGGCAATCTCTCAGCTGCCCAGGCAAGAAACTGCTGATTGGTAAGCAGCTCGCTGGCTGAAGCCAGATCGAGCCCGCCAGATTCTTTGATGATGAATTCTGGTGCATGTGCAGTGTTGATAAAGCATTGTTCACAGGGGGCCAGGCCACTCAAATCTTTTACATCATCGACCCACACGCGATCATTGCCGGTCGCACACTCAAGAAAAGGGTCGTGATAAATAATGCCACCTTCGTTCATCCAGGCAATTGTTGCTGCACTTTTCTGCTTCACCGGCTGTCGGCTTCTCGGGATATTAACATATGTTTCTTCAGCAGGAACAAGGCTTTCGCCAGCTTCTTCGCGGCCAGAAAAAATACCGGTAAGAATTCTTTCGGCGCGCGGCCTTGGCACAGGCCGCCCCGGCCGGGTCGAAAAAACCATACCTTCCGGCTTGCCCAGAGGCTTTACCCGACGGGCACCAGATGCCAGATCAGGATCATTGGTAATCACTGTTCTGCCATCTTTGCCTTCGACCAGTAAAGCGTCACCGGCCTCAGCGACATTTATACAAGACAACAGAACCGCCAGTAAAATCATCATAGTTTTAAGCTTCATGTTTATCTCCTGCAACAGCTACAGTGTAATAAATGCCGGCAATAAAATAAACCTCATTCTTAAATCCCCTGTCAATCGACTGGACATTCTGGCAAATTCTGCTAGAATATCGGGTCTATGAGCACTACCGCCGAAAACGTTGCGGCTGAAACTCTTCAGCCATCTGATAAAAGTTGGGCTGACCGGCTCTTTATTGCCGGACTTATAATCTACGCATTTTCCTGTACTTTCTCGATTGCAGCCAGTCAGATCGCGCTGGGCCTCTCCTTCATCGCTTTCATGTCATTATACCTTAATGGCAAAGCGCAAATCAGGCCTGAATCTTTTACCAGCCCATTCGCGTTTCTGGTTCTGACCAGTATACTGGCAGTCTTTCGCGCCGAATTGCCATTAAGAGCAGGCACTGAGGTCAAAAGCTTCCTGGTAATATTAGTGCTATGCCTGATCTGGTGGCGTAGCACAGATGCAAAACAACAAAAAAAGATCATCTCGGTTTATCTCTTTTCTGCAACCGGCGTAGCAGCGTACAGCGTCATTCATGCGTTACTGTATATGAAAACAGGGAACCATTCTCAGGGTTTCTTTTCTACAAGCATTACCTTTGGAGAATGCCAGGCACTGGCAGCTCTGATGTTGACACATCAAATAGTGACCCGATGTAAGCGCCGGAGAACGCTGCTGCTGATGCTTATAGCACTTGTCATAATCATTGCCTCGCTTCTTCTATCATTCACACGAGGAGCGTGGCTCGGATTTATAACCGGCTTTGTAGTATTGTTCGTCGGCTATCCACGAAGACTGCTGCCAATAGTGATTATGTCAGCTGTAATTCTTTCAATAGCAGCTTATTCCAGCCCGTATCTGCAAGAACGCATTGCAGGGTTTGATCTCAGCCGGATTCTTGCAACCACCAATAAATCATTTGATCAGAATTTCGAATCGGTCGCAGTAATGTCTGGTTTCCACAGGCTTTACATCTGGCAGCGTGGCTTCTCGATGCTTGGCAAAAATAGCGTATTCGGAATCGGCGCCAAAAATATGAAACATCACTATAATCTGCTCGCAAATGATTTTGAGCGTGAGCAGAACATCATATGGAGTCACCAGCACAACAACTTTATGCACATGATGTTGAGCTATGGTTTTATCGGAATTATTGCTTTTTTCTACTTTATCATCCGGCTTTTCAGGTTTACCTTAGCTGAATCCGGCGGCATAAACTTCGGTGCTATTGCCATGTTGGCCTGTTTCTTTACCTTTGGACTGACAGAACACGCCTGGGGTGATGAAGAAGTCATAATGCTGGCGTTTTTTCTTACCGGACTGCTGCTAAACTCAAGTCAGGAAAAGGCCATTCAGGCCTGACTGCTGCGACCAGTCCCTGCTGCTGCGAGGCAGACAGGAATTCCGGCAAAAAAGACCAGTGCGTTCATAACTGTTTCACGATACAGGTCTTGTGTAAAAGGCGGAAAAACAGCGCGTAGAGACGTTGCAAAAATCAGCACGAACATCAGAGCAAAATAGACTGCCAGCAACAGGCTGTTGTGTCGCAATCCACCTTTAAACCAGCGACGGTTATCTGCCAGCGATAACAAAGACAGCGAAAATGCCACCAGAAAATAATACTGCCATGATATAAACCATTTGTCGGCACTGCCGAGATTTGCCAGGCTCCAGAAATAGGGCAGGCAAACCAGCATTTCGTCTGGGATTATGAACAACTGCTTTTTTTGGCGTAATCTAAAAAAAATCAGAAATGCGATGAAAATCTGTTGCAATGTTGCGCCAACCATCTGCTTACTGCCAGGCAATGCCAAAATCGCAAAACCAAGAAATGCAAGCAAATACAGTCTTGAACACCATACTGCAGCAAATTTAATTATCAATTTCATTCCGATCCGGTAATTCCCTGCTAAAAGTTGTGCTCATAATGAAAGCGCTGAGACTCAGAACGGTAAATACTGCCATAATCATCGTCAAAATTCAACCACAACATTTGGTCGAGCGGAGTTATGCTGTTTGATCCTATGTGATATAATGATGCCAGCATTTCCCCGGAGGTGGTTTTCGTGTTGTATCGAGCTGACTATTCTCACGCTGGTTTTAAAAACGTTTCCGATCATTTTTATCGTGAATTCGTCAGCCGCAACCCGGTTACGGCAAGCTGGATGGGAGATCATCAGTATGACGGCCTTCTGCCTGAAATCGGCGCAGAAGCAGTTGAGCGAAACATCTCGTTTTTGCGTGAAATGCGGCACCATTTTTCCGCACTGCCTGAAAACGAGCTGAGCCTCGACGAGCGCATAGACCGCGAAGCAATGGTTCAGTTTATCGACCAGCAGTTGTTCTGGGATGACGATCTCAGCCGCTGGAAGCTGGGCAGAGACCTGGCCATGAACATCGGCGATTCGATATTTCTTCTTTTTGCCCGCGATTACGCCCCTTTGCAGGAAAGAATGCAGTCGATCATCTCGCGGCTGCGTTCAGTACCGGCCTTTTTGCTGGCGGGGAAAACCCTGTTTCAGAGAGTCCCGGCGCTCTGGGGCGAAATCTACCTCGAATCAGCCCGCAATCTGCCTGCCTTTATCGACACTGTTGAAAACTGTATTGGCAGGCAGGTCCCCGCAGCGCTGCACAATGATTACAAAGTTGCTGCGGCTGAAGCCAAACGCGCTTTGGCAGAGTTTTCCAACTGGCTCAAACATGCGATCATGCCAAAAGCCGGGCATGAATGGTCGCTGGGGCCAAATGGTTTTCAGGCTCTTCTGGCCAGTAAAAAATTAGGGCTGAATCAGAACGAAATTCTAGATATTGGCAAAAAAAGCCTGCAAGACGCAAGCGAGAGACTCGAGACTCTCAGTTGTCTGATTCTTGGTGTTGCAACCGGAACTGCAACCGGTGCCCGGACTGAAGTTCAGAAAAAAATTCGAAACCACGCACCAAAGAGCTTCGAATTATCACTTGAATGTTTCAGAGAAGCCTTGAGCCGAAGCCGTGCTTTTGTCGAAACCAGCGGTTTTGCAAGCGTTCCCGAAAACGAAGAACTGGAAGTGTTAGAAACTCCTGAATTCATGAGCCATCTCATTCCATTCTCCGCCTACATCGGACCAGAAAAAACTTCTGGCCAGCAAAAGGGAACTTACCTGCTTACCCGTTCACCAGCAGGTGATTCTGCAAGATATAGCTATGCCGACATAATCAATTCCGCAATTCACGAAGGTTACCCGGGACACCATCTTCAACTGGCAGCTCAGAATCTTCACCCTGGTCGGCTGCGTTCGTTCTGCGAAAACCTGGAGCTGATCGAGGGATGGGCAACTTACTGCCAGAACCAGATTCGCGAACTAGGCTTCGAAACTTCACCAGAAAGCCTGTTCGCCCATGCAACCGAAGAAGTGTTCAATGCAGCCAGATTGATCACTGACGTGAATCTGCAGACACGCACCTGGAGCTTCAATGAAGCCGTGAGTTTTTTGATGGAACAGACAAAAATCGACAACAATTCTGCTCTGGCCGAAATCAAGCGGCAAAGCCAATCTCCCGGATGCCAGACAAGCGGGCCGGCAGGAGAATTTCTGCTGAGACAGCTCAAAGGCGAGCTTCAGCAGCAGTTCAAAGGTGATTTTACCGATCGCGCATTCCATGATCTGGTGCTTTATCAGGGCAGCCTGCCCTTTGCAGTCATACGCCGCTTTTATCCCGAATTGATGAAAGCTGAATTCAAAGAACACCACAGAGGCTGAAATGACCTTTAGACAACAACTGTTCATACCCAACAAACGTGCATATATAACTGGTCTTAAACGTCCGGCGGTAGAATGCATCATCTGCTCGATAATCAACGACGACCCGGCAGTAGCCAATCTGACTGTCTGGAAAAATTCGACGGTAGCTGCCTGCGCCAACCTCTATCCGTATAACGCCGGCCACCTGCTGCTTTTTCCACTGCGGCACATCAAAGATCCTCGTGAACTCAACGATGATGAATCGAGACAGATGCACATGCTTCTGTGTCACTCGCTCGAAAAGCTCTCGGCAGTATACAATCCCGAAGGCTATAACATAGGTTACAACATAGGTGAAGCTTCAGGAGCCAGTATCGAGCATCTGCACCAGCATATCGTACCGCGTTATCCCCGCGAACTTGGATTCGTAGATATCACTGCCGGCGCAAAAATCATCATCGAAGATCCGAACGTCACTCTTTCGCGACTGCGTGAGGCTTTCGCCGACGTCAAGATTTAAATAATACCAGCTTTCCCCTCACAGATTCTGTGATATAATTCTGACGATTTTATCTACATGGAGGACACTTATGAGAACCGTTAGCACACTCTTACTGGCAGCTGCGTTGTTGATTACCTGTAATGCCTTCGCAACCGAAGGCGATCTCGAGTATCTTGGCTTCTCAAAAGAAATGATCGATGAAGCGGTTTCAGTCAGTGGCATGACCCCGGTAAAGCAGAGTGCGCCAGCATCAGAAATAGATGATGCAACTGGCGTTCAGGAACAACTTTATGAACTTGGTCGCACGAGATCGCTCGCTGCCAACCTGCAGGATCGCTCTGAAACAATTCGCGATGAAGTTCTCTCATACTGGGAGCACATGTCACCGAATGCCGGGCAGGCCGAACCGCTGAGCGATGAACTGAAAACGGCTCTGGCAGCCAATATCAGAACTGCGCTCGAAAGCAACGGTTACAGCATCAGTCAGCTCGACCTGCTCGATCTGCCAGAAGGCAGCCTGCACAACAAACTGCGCGTGGTAGTAAGGGTGTCAAAGGAGCTGAAAACCAGAAACAGCTATCAGGAAATTCAGGGCAATCTGGCCGAAGTCAAACAGATCTGCGCGACAGCGGCCACTATCGATGGTTACAACTATCTTTCAGAACTTACGACATTTGTTGCAGAGAACCCGAAAAACAACTACTATTACGAAAAGACCATTCTGAAACCCTGATTTTAAACAGATGAGCATACTCGCCTCGCCAAGACAGACAACCAGACTTATGGTTTATGCCATGGTCTGCACGCTGGTCACAGCCTTTGGCTCGATCGGTGCGGTTCTGGCTGGCAATATCGCCCCACAGTATTCGTTGATGGGCCTGTTTCTAGGAGCCGCTCTCGGAGCGTTCATATCGGTCTACGAATCGACCATCATTGGCTGTATGGCAGGCATGCTCACCGGCATTCTTGTCGCACCACTCGTATATTACTTCATCGACTTTGAAACTGCGTATTTCGTAGTGTTCATCATGTCTCTTCTTGGCGCAATAATGGGTGAACCACTGGCGTTATTCTGGCGAGAGGCACATGATGCAGATAGCGAAGCTGAATCGCCCCAGCAGGAAAATGAAGATCATGATGTCCCGGAGCAAAAGCCTTGAGCGTTATTCGACTGATAATGTCAGAAAACAAAAAAGCTTTCTCGGGCCATATCCCGTCTTCTGCTATTTCTGCGGTTCTATGGGCAATAGCACAGGGTGTAGTTAACACTGACACATTCTGGAAAACCGTAGAAGATGTCGACCCGGGCCTGAAAAGTCATTTTTTCAGCAACCTCGATAATTCTCCGCTGCTCGAAGGTCATGATGACGGCCTTCTGGTGATAAGCTGGGATCATCACTGTATTGAATCTTTTCAGGCTTACCAGCCTGTTCGCCACATTGGCGAAGTGCTGCCGCACAACGGCCGGTTTCTGGAAACCGACAAAGAACCTCTGGAGTATTGTATTGACAGCACCTGGGGCATCATCGATCATCACTTTGAGGAGAGCAGGCACTGATAATGGTTAATTGTCAAAGCTGTGGAGCCGTTAATAATGAAGATTCGCTAAGTTGTGTAGCATGTAATCGCACCCTTCAGATGGTCTGCCCTCAATGCAGCTGTCGAAACCCGGTCTCGGCAGCGATCTGCAGCCAATGTGGCCGAATTCTTGACGAGAAAAATGACCCACCGCTGTTTCAGAAAAAAACCGGCGATCCTGTTGCCGAAATGTATGAAAAACCGGTAAAGAACCCTTTCACGACATATTACCCCAAAGAAGCCTTTTTAAAAGTCATACTGGGCGGATTTATCTTTGCTTTGCTTTATATAAGCCAGGTCTTGAGCGGGCATCCCTTCATCCTGCTCGCCATCGGTCTGATAAGCGGCATAATTGCCCTGTGGGGCCTGGTTGAGATAACTTTCTGGGTGATCGAAGACAGTGATATTGAGGCCCCGACCGTTGAAAAGACGACAGAAGTCTTTCCAGAAAGCTACTCAAAATCCCTCCCTCAGGCAGGAGAATCTTTCGAAGAACTTGAACGTGAGCTCGAAAGAAGCACCGCCAGAGCCCCAAAAGAAAAATTTGCAGAGGATACGACGACGGCACAAGCTTCGCCAGAAATTGAACCCGTCGACAGCGAGCCTGATAAATCGCAGGAAAGCCCGGAAAGGCCGAGATTTGAAACTCTTGCCGAGTTCCTTGCAGATGGAATCGAGAAAGAAATCGCCTCTACCCGCGAGAAAGCAAAGCGATCTCCAGAGAACTACGCTTTACTCATGCGTCTGGCGCAGCTGCACGAAGAGCGCGGAGAAATAACACTGGCCCTCGAAAGCCTTGAGCAATGCATCAAATTCGAACCAGAAGTTGCTGAAATATACCTGTATCACGGCATTCTGCTCCGACGGCATGGCAACAATGAAGCTGCCAGACAGTCTTTTTCAAAGGCTCTCGAGCTCAACCGTTTCATGTCGAAGGCATACTATCAGCTCGGAATTCTTGAAAGATCTCTTAACAACGTTGCCGAGGCCCGCAATCTTTTGCAGAAATGTATTCAGCTGTCTCCTGATGATCCCTATGCACACTACCAGCTGGGAATGATCTATCGGGAGCTTGGCGAGACTTCGCTGGCACTCATGGAAATAAAAAGAGCGACAATTCTGCACCCGACCGATTCTTACGGACACAGCAAGCTGGGGCAACTATATCAGCAGAGCAAACAATATGACCTGGCAATAGCCGCCTATTCTCAGGCTCTCAGTCTGAAGCCAGAAGACCCGTTTGTCCTTGAACGCCTGGGAGAAGTCCTTGCAGCCAAAGAAATGTATGAACGCGCCGCCGAGCTTTTTCAGGAGGCACTGGCGCATCAGTTTCACCCCAGCGTCGAGACCATGATTTCACTGGGTCAGGTTCTGCGCCATCTCGAAGACTATTCTGAGATCGAGGTGCTGATGAACGAAGTATTGCGACTCGATCCAGACAACTGTGATGGTGCGTTTCTTAAGGCTATTGCCATGATCAAACAAAATCGCAGCGTCGAAGCAATCGCGCTGCTCGAAAAGCTCACCGAAAATCCGGCGGCCAGTTACGAAGCCTGGCTTGAACTCGGCAAACTCTACCAGACCGACAAGCACCCGGACAAAGCAGTATCTGCCTTCATACGAGCATCAACCAGCGCTCCCGATCAGGCCGGCATCTGGAACAACATTGGCATTCTACTCTCTAACCAGAAGGCTTACGAAGAAGCGCTCAAGGCCTTTAAAAAGGCAGCCAGCTTCGATTATACCGACCCTCAAATTGCCAGCAATCTGAAAGCGGTTCAGAAAAAAATCGAGACAAACTGTCAGCGCGTCATCGACACACGCCGCGAAGCCCTCGAAAAAACCCCCGACGATCTAGAAGCCTACCTGGCCATGGGGCGAGCCTTTGAAACTATGGAACGAACAGACGATGCGATGATGGCATATCAGAGACTGCTTGCCATCAATCCTGAGTATGTTCCCGGGTTGATGGCCTATGCTGAACTGCTGCGCAAACGTGGCAAGCTCAAAATGGCGATGCGCTGCTATCGCGAGATCATCAAGCTGCAGCCAGAGAATGCTGACACTCATCTTTTCCTGGTTCAGGCAAACCTGAACCTTGGCTTTCTCAACGAAGCTCTGCGCCACGCCGTTATTGCCCAGAAACTTGTGCCAGATGATCCCCGGGTTCACTTTCTGCTCGGCAAAATCTATTTCGCCAAGGGGCTGGCACCGAGAGCTCTTAAAGAGTTTACTGTCGTAGCGGCATCGAACGCAGAGCCTGACATGATCAGCTGGGCAGAGCTCATGCGCCGGCGACTGGCAAGGACAAACTGATGAAAACCATTATCTGCCGGATGTTTCTGGCTGTTGTCTTTACTGTAATGATCTTCGGACACATTCAAGCACAGGAATTTCAGACGCCAGGCTCTGAAGTCTCTGTCAGAGACCTCCTTGAGGGCCATAAGAGAGCTCCCAAATCTGACACATATTATCTGATGGCTCTGTCAGAAGCTCGCAAAAACAATATCGAAGCAGCAGAAAAGGCGATAAAAACCGGCCTGCAGATCAATCCCCGTAATACCAGACTGATGAATCTGAAAGCGGCTCTGCTGAGCAGGCAGGGGCGTCTGGCTGAAGCCCGTTCACTTTTCATAACTGTTCTGCAACTTGACCCCGAAGACCGCTATGCAAGAACTTCGCTGAACTCTGTCGAGCGCATGCTGCAGCCAGAGCGCCGAGCACTGCCGGTTCTGACCAAAGCCGCCACCCCAACGGCAAAAGACGCCCCGGAAGCGCCAGTAACCGTAAAGCCCGCTCCTACTGTGCAAAAGGTGCTTGAAGCCAGCTATTTCGTCGAAATAAAAGACAAACAGGACTGTTACCACAACATGTCATCGATCAAACGCGCGCAGACAGCTTTCATCAAAGCCAATCCTGCCCGCAAGGAAGAATTCGCTCTCACGACTCTGGTCTCTGACAAGCTGCTCACAGCTGTTCCAGTATGCCCAAACGGAGGCACCTACAGCTGGAAAACCGACGATGTTACATGCAGCACACACGGCACCAGCGCAGAAGCTGGCGCCGAAGTCACCAATGTTTTTAACGAGTTCAACAATGGCATGAGATCGAAACTCAGCCGTAATTATCTCGATGCCCTCAAATCTTTTGAACAGGTTGTAATACTGTATCCCAGATGGGCAGAGGCTCATTTTCAACTGGCCGACACTCTTTTCAGACTTGGCGAAACTGACACAGCCATCAACGCTCTGCGCAACTGCCTCAGATATGATGCAGGCAATCTTGACGCAAAGCTTCTTCTCGCCAATCTTTACTTTAAAAAAGGCCAGAAAGATGCAGCACTCAAAATTCTTGACGAGGTCAGTGAAAAGCATCGCGGCACCGTCTATGGCCTGTCGGCCAGAAGCGTCGCGTCATCGATCAGGTCGGGGCGTAACTACTATCAGATTTTTCCGCCGAACTGAACATGAAAAAGCCCATCAGAAAACTGGCTTTTATCTGCCACCCGACTCGCGAATCATTGCCGCCGCTGCTCGAAACACTGCTGCAATGGTCTGAAGAAAACGGTATCAGCGCCAGATTGACCCGGAGCATGGCAAAAAAGATGGGTAGACCTGAGCTGGGCCTTGACACCCGAGACATGGCCGCTGAAGTTGAGATGATAGTGGTTCTGGGCGGTGACGGCTCGATATTACAGACAGCGCGAGCTTTTGCAGGAGACGGGTTGCCAATTGCCGGCATAAACCTCGGCCATCTTGGCTTTCTGACTCTTGAAGAGCCCAGAAATGCAATAAACACACTCGAAAAAATTCGCGACGGTAATTTCAAGATCGAAAATCGCATGATGTTGCGGGCCAGCGTAAAACGCGAGAACCGCAAGGTTTTCTGTGGCATAGCTCTCAATGATGTGGTTATTCAAAAAGAGCCAATGCTGCGGGTTATCAATATTAAAGTCTCGATTTCTGGTTGTGTAGTAAACACTTATCATGGCGATGGGTTGATTTTCTCGACACCAACCGGATCTACAGCATACTCGCTCTCAGCGGGCGGGCCAATCGTGCCACCCTGGGTGAACGTGATCATTCTTTGCCCGCTTAACTGTCATACTCTTAGTGCCAGACCGGTAATCACCTCAGACCAGGAAACCCTCAATACCCTGCTCGACTGCCGCCATTCAAAGGTAGATCTCGTTCTTGACGGCCAGGAAAGCTTTCAGCTGCAGCATGGCGACGAGGTAGAAGTGACCCGCGCCCAGGAACTTGGTCGCGTTGTCGTATTCAAATCTAGAAACTTTTTTGAAGTCCTGCGCAAGAAGATGAAGTGGGGCTGATCACAGGAGATCACATGAAATCTGTCAAAGCATTGTTTCTGTACGCACTTTTGCTGTTTGTCAGCACTCAGGCTGGCGCCAACTTCGATCCCAATTTCAGTTTTTCTGCAAAAATCAGCGATCAGCAACAGGGAATAATTCTGATCGATATGCGCGTTTCACACGCGCACATGCTTTATCGCAATCAACTCAGTCTCAAAAGTTCGCAAGGCTCGCTCAAGATAGAGTGGCCGCCAGTTACAGAAAAGAAAGACCCTTTCGGCGATGACATGGTCGAGATATATCCTTCTGGCACTCACCAGATTAAGGCTCAGCTGGTTGTAGAAGAGCCAGTAGGCAGCTTCGAGCTGATTCTCGGCTACCAGGGCTGCACTGATCAGACCTGCTTCATGCCGACAAGCAAAAAGTTCAATCTGGCTTTCAATCCACCATTACAACCAGCAGCGACAAAAGACAGCGAAACCACACCGGCAGTCTCTACTTCAGATCTGCCAAAACCGGCCAACAGCGCGGTTAATTCAAAGATGACTGATGCGACAACCAGGCAGGCTCCAGTGCAGCTAGAAATGTCGAATGACACCGTAGATTTTTCGGCGGCCCTGGCCGAGAAAGGCATTTACTGGGTATTGCTGCTGGCCTTTCTTGGTGGCCTGCTGGTCAGTCTGACCCCATGTGTTTACCCCATGATCCCGATAACTCTGTCGATTATCGGCAGTCGCAACGAAAACGTCAGTTTTTCGAAAGGGCTTGCTCTTTCGGCCACTTATATCGCCGGTCTTTCGCTTACCTACGCCCTGCTTGGACTTGCGGCCGCCACTTTCGGCGCTCAAATTCGCAGCTTCATTCAGGGAAATATTTTTCAGGGGCTGATTGCGATTATCTTCTTTCTGCTCGCCCTCTCGATGTTCGATCTGATCATGATCCAGGCCCCGGCCGGTTTACGTAACAAAATGAGCGGGATAAAAAAGACCGGGCCATTCGGCATTTTTGTCATGGGCATGATATCTGGACTCATGGCGTCGCCATGCGTAGCCGCACCCCTCGCCGGCATTCTCGCCTTTATTGCCGCAACTGGCAGCCAGATGCTGGGCTTTTTCATGCTACTGCTTTTTGCCTGGGGCATGAGTGTACCTCTTCTGCTGATCGGTGCCTTCTCAGGCTCGATGAATGCCTTGCCGAAAGCAGGCGAATGGATGAACCGGGTAAAGGAATTCTATGGCTTCCTGCTGCTGGCGGCCGCTCTCTATTTTGCCCGACCGGTTGTTGGCATTGCCTGGGCTGAACTGGGAACTGCCGCGTTGCTCGCTACTTTCGCCGCCTTTCTTGGACTGTTCACCAGCATTCCAGAAAATGCCGGGATGCAGCCAAAAGTATTGAAGAGCTTTGGAGTAGTAGCGATCGCAGTTGCCTGCGCCTTTGCCATAAGTGCAGCCTCGCAATGGGGCTGTCTGTGCCTGCCTCGCAGCACAGCCGAAAAACAGGCTGACCAGGCCGATATATTCTGGCAGCACGACCTCGAAGCAGCGCTGGCTGAGGCGGCAAAAACCGACAAACCTGTCTTTGTCGATTTCAGAGCTGACTGGTGCTCAGTCTGCAAGGATCTCGAATTGAACGTGTTTCCACATCCTCAGGTTAAACCGCTTCTTCAGCGCATGATCGCGGTTAAGATCGATGCAACCGAACCAGACGACAAGATCAACGTGCTTCTGCAACGTTACGGCATCATCGGTCTGCCAACTCTGCTTTTTATCGCGCCCGATGGCAACGAAATCAAGAATCTAAGGGTAGTCGGCTACATTTCGCCCGACCAGCTCGAAAAGAAGATTCGCTCTTCGCTCTGATTAAAGGCCGGTAGGCAGGTCGATAAAGGTAAAGGCGAGCCCGTACTTTTTGGCGAGATGCTGACCAAGTTCGCGTGCACCAAATACTTCGGTTGCGTAATGACCGGCCGAAATCATGTTGATCTGCCGGTCTCGACAGGCGGCAACCGCCTGATGAATTATTTCGCCGGTCAGAATAGCATCAACTTCACCGTTATAAACAAGCGGATCGCTTACCGAGCTCCAGCCGCCGCCAGAAAGGATTCCCAGTGTCTGCACCTTTTTATCACCAAAATCGAGACTGGTGACGATCGGCCCGACAACTTTCTCGATGCGCTTTTTGAGCTCAGTCAAAGTGATCGCAGTTTTGAACCGGGCAAGAACTCCGACCGCGTTGCCGCGACTGCCACCGAATGGCGCGATAACTTCGGCCTTGAGCAGCCTGGCCATGACCGCATTGTTACCAAATTTGGGGTGCGCATCGAGCGGTAGATGCATGGCATAGAGATTGAGGTTGGCTGCCAGCAGGTTCTTGAATATCTTCTGGTTTATACGGTCAAGTCGGCACCACTCGGCACCTTTCCAGAACAGGCCGTGGTGAACCAGAGCAAAATCTGCTTTCTGCCGGGCAGCTTCGACAAAAAATTCGTTGGTGGCATCGACTCCGGCGGCAATTTTGCTGACTTTGTCGCTGCCTTCAAACTGAAGACCGTTGTATGAATAATCTGCAAAGCTTACTTCAGCAAAAACTTCTTCGAGGTATTTTACAATTTCATTTCTTGTGACCATTGATGGCTTTCCTTTCTATATCGAGCGGCAGCTCAGCAAAACCATGATCGAATGAGTGCCTGTCACTTTCGGCTGCGACAAAGCTGCGACGAGTATCGGTGCGGGCGTCTTCTGCGAGAAAGATGAGTTTTTTTTCTGACTGCAAAGCGACCAGCTGTTTCAGCTTCTTCTCGCGATTCCAGCGGCGCACCTGCCGACCATGGCGCCAAAAATACAGGCCTTCTTCAACAACTCCCGAAATCAGTCGGCTTTGTCTGATTTCTTCATAAAAATCCAGTGCATCATGCAATACAATCAGCGCTGAAGAGTTGATGCGACGCGATTCACGCACCATATCCTCGACAAGTCGCCACATTTCGCTACGATTGATCGGACTGTTCGAAAGAGCATCATATCTGCCAACTTTTGCAAAGACCACACCAGCAAACCCTTTCAGCAGATATTCACGCAGACGTATTTTGAGAAGGTCTCTGAAACTTTGCGAATAAAACACCGCGAGCTTCTTGCCTTCAGGAAGATAACGACCGGCAATGACATAATCCTTGGCTTTAATATCGATCGGCACCAGTCGTCGATCTTCGATCTGGCTGAAATTCAGCCACGCCAGCGGCACAACGCCACGCCGGCGCATTTCCAGAAGATCGTTCCGACCCCAGTTATCGGGTTCGAGAACTACGTAGCCAGGCAACAGTTCAGTGCTGTCGCTGCCGTTGTAAAACTGCCAGGCATCGGCCGGCAGACAACTAAAGATAAAAGTCAGCAGTATGATAGCCAGACAACTAATTTTCAAATTGCTACGCTCCCGGAAAAACTGATTCGAACACATCTCATCACCTGAATTTCGCTGAATTGTCATCGCTAACTTTGTCATTATCAAGTTTGCCGTCATTGACAAAGAGATTGCTTCGTCGCTACGCTCCTCGCAATTACAAATTGTATCTTGTAAGTCAATCTTGACATTTGACTGGCTTCACCATTGTGAAATCCGGTAGGAATTGCTCAGATTGACCTTCAAATCAGGCTTCGACGAGACAAAATCTATGCTGACCCTGGTGCGCTTGTCACTGTTGAGATAGTCGAAAAGAATCTGGTCACTGAGCAGGTTCCCAAAATAGGCCCAATGCATGTTCGACTGCAAAGTCGGATCTATCGGCACCCAGCCCTTACCCTGAAAAAAAACCTCGCACCAGGCGTGCCCAACCGAGGTATCGCTGTCGATCAACTCGGTCTTGATAAGAAAACCGGTGGCAATTCTTGCCGGAATGCCTTTTTTGAGACACAAAGCGGCGAGAAGTCGTGCGAACTCAGTGCAATCACAGCGGTCCGGGTTGGCGAAAGCCCACTCTACCGAATGGTCTTCATAGTTTTCACTGTATTTCAGCCCGCTGGCTACAGCAATAGTTGCATTCTGCACATAATTCCCCGGCAATTGTGAAATTCGGCGGGACAGCTCAATAAGAACCGGGTGATCGAGGCTGAATAAGGAATCATGCCCAAGATGCCGGAGATCAGGCTCGGTTGCTTCATTCTGCATACGACTTCCAAGCAAGGCCTTGGTTCTGATTCGATAAGTTAGGCGCAAAGCCAGTTCTGGCGCAAGAATTTCGCGTGGCACACTGAATTTGTATTTGCCGGATTCGTTTGATACCTGAGCTTCATATGAACTTCCGCGCGACACGAACTCACAACCGGTCAGCTCGATCTGCTGATGATCTGGCAGATTCGGAATCTGTCTGACCGAAAAATCCAGACGATCGAGCGCAGAAGGCATACTGATGACAGCATTCACAGTTTCAACCAGTCTGAAATCACCCGGTTCGAGAGAAAACAAAATTCGTTCCAGACTCTGACGGTTCAACACACCGGGAAATTGCTGTAAAACAGCCCGGCAATCGCTTTCGAGGCCGTCCAGCTGGCCGGCATAATAGCGCGCCCGCACCCAGGCATCGTGTGCGAATCCTTTCATATCTACTGCCCGAGCCGAATTGAAAGCCCTTATGGCAGGATTATAATCGCGCCGATCGAGGTACTGTAAACCCAGCATATACAGTGGATATGGATCATTCCCGCCTTTGTGTGCATACTCTTTGAGCGTCTCGAAAGCGTCATCCCTGTATCCGGCCTGCTCGAAAGCAGTTGCCAGGGCAGTAGCGACACTGATATCGTCTGGCTTGATCTTCAAGGCATATTCTATATACGGTATTGCCTGAGTCGGCTGTTTTAGATCGTTAAGATAAACCAGACCGGCCATATATGATGCTTGAGAGTTATTTTCGTCCAGAGCGAGAACAGTACGCGCCGTATTGATTACATCTTTCTCACGTCCTTTTCCGTTTTTGAGAGCAACCAGATAGTTGCTCCAGAAGCCCTTTTCGCCAGGCGCGAGTCGACAGGCTTCGCTGAGCAATCTTGCCGCCCTGGCATAATCCTTGCCGTTCATTGCATCGAGAGCCTGATTGTTGAGTTCGACACCGCGATTATAGGTCTCCACCGGCGACTCACTGCGATCAACTTCGGGAAGAGGGAAGATCGAAACTGGCTGCCAGCGTGGCACAACCTGGTCCTGCGGGAAAAAGCGGGCAAGCAAAGCTTCACTTGCCACACACGATGAGATGGTTATACAAAAAAATGCAGTTATCATAAAGCGTGTCTTGATCATATTGTTGCTATCTTAACATCATAAATCTCAGCTAACAACACAGAAGTCATTTCAACAGCAATTCTCAGACAAGAACAAACTTCATCCTGCTCAAGCCGTAAGGCGAAATCACAGAATCCAGCTCTGTATTTCTCATTCCAGCTCCTCGACAGGAATTTCGAGGCGTTCGAGCAGAATGTTGCGCTCTTCTATCGATGGTTTTGCGAACACCACTTTCTTGCGGGAATATTTGAAGTAAGGATAAAGCCCGAGAGCCTCAGTACCATCGCGTGAAATCAAAATCACCTCACCAACCGGCAGGTCAAGAGCAGGTCTTTTTTCTATCGGCAAAATCTTCGCTTCAGGGCCACTGAGATCGGCAAAAGGCTCTTTGGCTCCCGGTGGCGCCTTCATGACCAGCAGGTTATTGACGAGCGATTTTACTCCGCGCAGAATCTCGGTAATGCCTTCGATTGCCTGCGGAACGCTTTCATCAAGAGGTTCTACCGGTTCTCGCAGATACTCTTTGAGCTCGCGCATCATCATCAGTGGATTTGTGTCTGAAGCATCGCTCAACACACCAGCCAGCGAGAACGTGAAAAATACCGGGTTTCCACGAGCCTGCTTCATCGACATCACAAAATTATGCAGACATCGCAAAGAAGTTGGCCCGATCAACTCTCCCTTGATGCATTCAATTATGCTGCGCGCCAGTGCCTCTGATTCTGGCGCAAAAAACAGACAGGACTGCAAATAACAGAGATTCAGAAATGCTGTGAGATTGTCGAGCACCTGACCGATCTGCACCAGCCGCGTCTTGTTATCAGCCGGCAAGAACAGCTGAACGAATGGATCAACAAGAAAAGAAGGGTATCTTGCGGCGATCTCGCGGGCTTCTGGCGGCAAAACCGGGCGAGCACCAGGAACCGCCTGAGTGGCAGCAGCTGGCTGTGCACTGACCGGCCGGGCTGATGCTTTAGCGGCTGCTGATTGATCTGCCTGAACGGGCTTAACCGGAGTTGCTGCAGGAGTTGCTGCAGGAGTTTTTGCAGGAGAAGCTGGCTGAGCAGAGGCGTCTGAGTGAGTTGCCCCAACAGTCTGCGATGTTTGGGCAGGCTGAACTGGCGTAGGCGGCTGCGCAATTTTTGTCTCAGACCCTCGCTGATCCTGCTTTGCTGGCGACACTGACGTACTCTGCGTCGGCGAAACGCCCGTCTTCGCTCCTGTGCTGCCAGTATCCGATTTTGCAACGGTAGATTCGACATCCTGGACTTGAGATTTTCCGGCAACAACTTCAGGAGCCTGTCCATTAGTCGCTGTCTTTGCAGTTGCCGAGGCTTTTGCCTCAACAGATGTTTTATCCAGAACGGTATCGGGTGCAGCCCTGGTCTTTTTTTCAGATTCTGCATGCGCAGCAGTGGCAGGAAAGTCGCCACCTGACTTTTCAACATTGTCTGACGTAACAACAGACCTTTCTGGCGCAGTTTCATCGACAACCAGTATATCTATGTCATCCTCGCTCAGAGCCTCCGCTGTAGTGCCCGTTGCTTTGTCTGATACTTTGTCTGATGTCGCTGCGTCAGGCGCATCAATCAAGGCATTCCCAGCCTGATTGAACTGCTGCTGCGCTTTCTCAAAGTCGATTGTTTTCGGGTCGAGAACGACAATCTCGTCTTCTTCGGCAGCAACTGTTACTTTGCTGGCCGGTTTTTTAGCGGCATCTGCTACGGTTTGCGCGAGCACTTTTTCGAGTTCGCGCTCATCGACTTCGATATCATCGAGAGCCTTTGCCTGGTCTTCGAAACCAGATTTTGCCTCGAGTTCGGTATCTTCGGCGATAACAACATCGCCAGCTGAATCCTCAGGCTCTACAACTTCATCGCCGGGCTCAGCATTGAATTTGTTTATTTCGCCAGCAAGCTCATCAAGATCTTCTGGCTTAACGCTCGCCAGTTCGGCTGCCATAGCCTCTTCTTCTGCCTTGCGACGTTTTTCTTCTTCAAGCTGCTGCTGGCGTTTGAGTTCCATCTGCTCTTTGAGAGAAAGCTTCTTTTCGCCGCCTTCTCCCTCAGCCTCTTCGCCTTCGTCGCCATCTTCCCCACTCTCTTTTGCGGCCGCTTCGGCTGCCTCAGCTTCGGCCTTACGTTTGCTGATAAAAGGAATCGCGTCAAGCTGCTTGAGCGCTTCGCGCGCCTTTTTGGCAATCAGCGGATGCTTGTGATAAGACACCTTGGCAACGACTTTTCGCACGGCATTATTGATGATAAGTGGCAGAAATGGCGCGACATTATCGAGAACCCACTCGTCTGGCGAGCCAAGCGCGTAATCGAGAATGATCGCCAGCTCGTCGCCAGGCAGGTTCTTGATGACCATGAACGCGGTCTGCGAAACATAAGGATCAGGATCGGTTATCAGATTGAGCACGAAAGCAAAATGCGTCGGTCGCCCGCTTTTGATCGATTTCTGACAAACCGCCGCGCGAATCTCAGGGTCAGGATGAGTCAGACAGGTCTCGATAAATTCCTGTGCCGCCGGCGGAATCGCGTCGCCCATGGCGCCGAGCGCTGCCAGCAGCATCTGCGAACTACCGTGCGTTTCGAGATATTTCCACATATCTTCAGAAACGCTGACAGCTCCACCCTCTTTCTGCAGCAACTCGACGATTCTACGTTCGAGCGACAGATCCCGCGGAAAATTCTCAAGCGTCAGACAAACCTGCACCATAAACACGGCCATTTCTTCGTTCTTCTCGAAGGTAGCCGCTTTCTTAAGCTCATCGAGCAGGTCATAGCGGCGGTCGAACAGCAGCCGATAAACCGCCGCCCGCTTAACCTCGCTCTTAGAGCTGTATAAATTTTCTACAAGTTCTCTGTCTAACAATTCACGCCCGCCATACTATATAAAACACAGATCCGTTGCCGCACCATTATAACAGCCTCAATCAGCATTTTAAATATAAAACCTGATCTGTGAGGCAAATTAGAGTTGCTCATCGCACGTCAGATTCATTCTTTACACATAATCATAGATTTACTACAATGCAGACACCTGCCGGATAAAAATTCGAGAGTGTAACCATGATCATAATTCAACTTCTGGGCGGACTTGGGAACCAGATGTTTCAGTATGCACTAGGTCGCCAGCTTGCTGTGCTGAACAATTCTGAGCTTAAATTTGATATTACAGGGTTTACCAGAGATCCATTGCGCAAGTACAGTCTGAACTGTTTCAGTCTACCAGAGAATATTGCTTCTGATTCAGAGATTATCCAGATCAAATATGGGCATCGCAGTCAAGTTCTGGCGAGGGTATGCGACTTTCTGAATCGCGGTTTACGCCGTATTATAGGCCGGAAACCGATAAAAGCAAGCAGCTATCTGATTGAAAAACAGATTTTCTGCTTTGACAGTAAAATATTGAAACAAAGAAGTCAGCTGTATCTTGAAGGTTACTGGCAGGCTCACGGTTACTTTTCAGGTATAAGGAAAATTCTGCAGAAAGAATTCTCCCTCAGAAGCGATCCTGCCCGAGAAAATATGCAGCTGCTGGAACAGATAAAAAGCTGTAACGCAGTGTCATTACACGTCAGACGAGGCGATTATTACAGCGACCCTGGCACCAGCAGATTATATGCCTGCTGCAATTCGGATTACTACAAAACGGCAATAGATCAAATCAAAAGCATGCTGGGAAACCCAACCTTCTTTGTTTTTTCCGATGAGCCTGACTGGGCTGAATCAGGTCTCGATCTTGATAACAAAGTAATCGTGAGAGCTAACGGCCCGGAAAGAGCTCATGAAGATCTTCGCCTGATGCAGAATTGTCGCCACCACATTATTGCCAACAGTTCGTTCAGCTGGTGGGGTGCATGGTTGAATGAGAATCCCGACAAAATAGTAATCGCGCCCAAAACCTGGATAAACCTTGCAAATACAGACACCAGAGACCTGATTCCAGAAAGCTGGATTCGACTATGACCAACAAGCCGCTGGTTTCATTTGTGATGCCTGTTTACAACGCAGAGCCTTTTCTTCAGGAGAGCCTAAAATCCATTTCAGCTCAAACATTCAAAGATTGGGAGCTTATCGTAATCGATGACGGATCGACAGACAAGAGCGGAAATATCCTGGAAAATCATGCCGCCGATGATAACAGAATCAGACTCGTCAGACATGAAAACAAAGGGCTGGTAAGGACTCTTAACGAAGGCATAAGCATGGCATGCGGGAAATGGATCGCACGCATGGATGCAGATGATATCTGCCTGCCGGATCGGCTCGAAAAGCAACTGGGATGGGCAATAGAACAAAATGCTCAGGTATGTGGTGGCGGAATCGAAAGGCTTGGAGTTGCAGGCAAGCATTCATGGATCTTTCCGACAAGCTGCGAGGGAATATATGCCTGGCTTCTGTTCAGACCGGCATTTGCGCACCCCACTGTGATCATGTATAGAGAAACAGCACTGAAATTTCCTTACAGTGAAGAGTTTTCATGTGCGCAGGACTATGAACTCTGGACCCGAATGGCTCTCAACCAGGTAAAAATGACCAATTACCCCGGCACAGTTTTGCAATACCGCATCCACGAGCAACAGATTTCTCATGCCAGAAAGCAGCAACAGACAGACATGCGAATGGAGATCACCAGAAGATACTGGCAAAAGAGCGGTTTCAGCCGAGACCTGCTTTTTACACCATCAGTGTTCGATGAAAGCATAACTCCTTCAAAAGAAGATTTTCTACTGGCGGCGAAAGTCTTTAAGCGAATTGCCGGTCGCATGACTGACAATCAGGCAGCTGCTGCGTTACTGCATCATCAGATATGGTTCATTTACCGATCGGTTGATCTTGGCTTCCATACTGTTGCGCCGAAACTTCGCGGCATGAAAATATCGGGTGCAAAAAAGCTGGCAATTGCCTTGCTCAGCATCTTTCACGCAGGGAGAGTAATTGGCTATTTCCGCAATGCAGGCTGGATTCGAAATTTGCCACTGAACTGGTTTTTTTGATGCATCTATGTGAGCGACAAAGAAGAAGTTAACGAACAAGGCAATCATATGAAGAAAATCTGTTATGTTGCAACAATACCCCATGTAGTCTTTTCGTTTCTGAGCGGGCACATCGAAGCTGCGGCAAGAGATTTTGACGTGTCCGTCATCAGCCACCCGACAGACGCCAATCTTCTGGCGAGTCTTCCTTGCCGGCATATCTCACTGAATATTCAACGTAAAATCGCTCCATATAACGATCTGCAAGCACTTTTTCAGATGATAAAAATTTTCCGCAGAGAAAGATATGCAATTGTTCACTCAATAATGCCTAAAACCGGACTCCTCAGTATGTCGGCCGGTCGCCTGACCGGCATTCAATGCCGCATTCACACTTATACCGGGCAGGTATGGGCTACCCGAAAAGGTATTAACCGGAGTTTTCTCAAATCATTCGACAGGCTCATCGCAGGCCTGGCCACCCATACGCTTGCCGACAGCGAATCACAGCGACAGTTCCTTATCACGGAAGGCATTCTGAAGGAAAAGCAATGTTCGGTAATAGGCAACGGGTCTATCTGTGGAGTTGACGTTACCAGATTCTGCCCTGATTCCGGGGCAAGACAAGCCATTCGTGACGTTCTTAAAATCAGTCCGGATGCTACCATAATTCTCTTTCTGGGGCGCCTGAACAAAGACAAGGGAATGCTTGATCTGGCGCAGGCATTTGGCCAAATTGCATCAGAGAGGAAAAATATCTTTCTGTTACTTGTCGGTGCAGAAGAAGATGTGTCATATGACCAGATACAGGCAATATGTGGAGATGATGCAGACAGATTGCGAAGAATTTTATTCACCTCAACGCCTGAACAATACATGGCTGCTTCAGATATTTTCTGTCTGCCAAGTTATCGGGAAGGTTTCGGACAAACGATTATCGAGGCAGCGGCCTGTCGAGTTCCCACAGTCGCAACCCGAATATATGGAATAACAGATGCTGTTGAAGAAAATCAGACCGGCCTTCTTATAGAAGCGGGAGCGGTAGATCAGCTGACGCAAGCGTTACTTCAACTGGTTGATAATCCGTTAATTCGTTCCCGTATGGGTGAGACGGCAAAAGCAAGGGCAGAAAAACTATTCTGCAGCAGCGATGTGACCGGGGCCCTGATCAGACTTTATCACAGCATGCTGCAACTTTGAAGCCGTTCTTTCATCAGGTGCTAACAGGTTCAGGCACGATTTCCCCCGCAGATGACAAATTGCCTGATAAATGTTAACCTTGCGATTCATAAACTGTGCAGGGAAAGCATTCATGCCGCATACCAACATATTGATGGAGATACCATTTCTACTGGTTGTCGTCTGCATGGTCACAACCATCATATCCAGCATTGGTTGCGGCTTCATGCGCTACGTCTCGATCAAAAAGTCTGTTTTCATGGATATCCCCAATCAGCGCAGTTCACATGAGCAACCGATGCCAAGAGCAGGCGGGGCTCCCATGGCTATTTCGGCAATCGTCGCCATTACCCTGCTGAGTCTTATCAGACCTCATCTCCTGCCAACGAAGTGGTTGTTCGCAATTACTATTGGTGGAGGCATCGTCGCCTGGATCGGCTGGCTTGACGACAGATCGTCTCTTTCAGCAAAAACAAGGTTCATGGTACACATCATTTCTGCCGCCTGGGCGGTAAACTGGCTTTTGCCGGCTGAGACAAGCCTTACTGTTAA
>JAKJFO010000001.1:0-69166 GCA_022704885.1 Candidatus Rifleibacteriota bacterium
CGCCATCGCCATTATGAATGCGAGGCTTATGGAACAGGTCATGGAAGCTCAGGCGAGCTCGTTCAACGTCATCGAGAACACGTCAGACATGGTAATAGTGCAAAACCGCAACGGTCTGGTTCTGCAGATCAACCGCAGCGCCAGCGATTTTCTGCGGCAGCATGGCCGCAATACTGATGTTTCGGGCAAACCTTTTGCTGAAGTATTTCCCGAACTCATCAATTTTACCTCAGAAATCAAGCGGGTGATCGACGGACGCCTCGACAAAGCGGTTTCAAATGGCGTTCCGGCCTATGTCATTCTGAGTGAGCGCAACCTCAGCCAGAATATCGAAAAGGTCACGTTGATCGTCAAGAATATCGGCACCGATAACGTCGCGGCGCCGGTACCGCCAACCGACAAAACCCACGACTGACCGGCCAGATAATCGCGCATTCACAACACATTTCAGCTGAACTGGAAGTTCAGGCGGCGTGGGCGGCGGCGATGATTGCGCTGATCTGGGCTTCTGACATGCAGTTGCACGATTTTTTCCAGAGAGAAAGAAACTCGATGTTCTTGCGTGCATCGACGCGCGGAACCGGCGCGAGCGCGTGCAGATAGATGGCGGCCGAAGCGTTGCAGAATTCCTGTAATGCCGCAATAATGCTGAGCTGAACGGCCTGATCGATAATGATGCCTCCTTCAGGAACATCTTCTCTGGCTGCTTCGAACTGCGGCTTGATCAATGCAACGATTGCGCCTTCATCTTTGATCATGGCGGCGGCTTTGGGCAGAATATGACGCAGAGAAATAAATGAAACATCGGTAACTGCGAGATCAAAGGGCGCGCCAAGTTCGTCGTCAGCAATCAGCCTGAAGTTGGTTCGGTCTTTTACGATCACTCTCGGATCGTTTTGAATCTTTGCGTCAAGCAGGCCATAGCCAACATCGAGCGCAACGACTTCGGCAGCTTTGTTGTGCAGCAGCACGTCGGTAAAACCGCCAGTAGATGCCCCGATATCGAGACAACGAAAGCCGGCAACCGACATGGAAAAAGCCGCAATCGCACGCTCGAGTTTGAGACCACCGCGCGAGACCCAGCGGCAATGCCGGGGTTTGTGGACAAGAGTCGCATCGACTGGCAGACGCTCGCCGGCCTTTTCCCAGACACGATCGCCACTGCGAATTTCGCCGGCCATGATCAGGCGGCGGGCGGTTTCGAGATCGGGGGCCAGGCCCTGCGCAACCACAAGTTCATCAACTCTGCATTTCTTTGCCATAGCAGACTCCGTCAATCAGCTGCTGCCGATATTACAACAAAAGTGTCAGGCTTTCACGTTGATTTTACCGTCAATGATGATAGAATTAAACAAGACAGATGCCGATAAAGATTTAGAATCAGAAGTGGATGACAGGAGAGAGCCATGGCAGAGATCAGATGCAGCCAATGTTCGGCAATGATCAACATTCCCGATGGCTACAATCTGCCGTTTCTCAAGTGCGAAAACTGTGGCGCGCATCAGAAAACGCCACAGGCGGGCAATGAACCGGTTTACAGCCTGCTTGACCCGGCAGCGCGCGCGCGCAGTCAGCAACCGGTCGATCTCAGCTCGCTGCCGCCGCTTCCACCATCTGAGCCGCTGCCCAAGAAGCAGAAGTGGCGCAATCTCACTGAACCGGTAATCGCCTCGGCGGCACGCAAAGAAGCAGTCGCAAAACAGGGGCTGAAACCAATCAAGATCAACGCTTCAGTTGTCGACGAGCGGTCGTTCATCGAAGACGCACTGGGCAGCAATGGCATGGAAATGCTCATGCAACTGGCAGCCGCATACATGGGTGAGCTCAACGAAAAAGCACGGGCAAAAGCGAAATCACGGGCCATGCAGGCTCTTATGCGTTCGCGTGTTACGGCAGAACTGGCCGATCGGGCGCTGGCTTACGCTGAGAAGAGCGATGAAATCGAGAACGTTCTCTGGGATAACTATCGTTCTAATCTGATCAGAGGCTCAATTATCTTTGGCGTCGGTTTGATCATATCGGTTCTGGTTTATGCGCTGGCGCACCCGGGCTGGGAGTTCGTTCTCTTTCAGGTGCCTTTTGCGGTTGGTCTTGCTTATGCGGTGAATGCGGGTATAAACATGGCTGGTCTCAAGATTCCGGCGCTACGCAATGAGATGGTTCATTACGGCTTCATCATTGTGGCGACTCTGATGATTCTCGCCTACATCGTGGCGGGCATCTGGCTCTAAGCCAGGTCTGGAAAGGGCGTCGGCGGAAAACGGCTCTCGACAATCATTTTTTTGAGACGCCTGCGCTCGTAAAAAAAGCAGATTCCGGTCATAAAAAATGCGCCAAGATCAGAAGTCGGCATTACATACCAGACACCGTTCAGGCCAAGATATTCGGGCAAAACCATCAAAGCCGGGATAAGGATGAAAACCTGCCTGACAACGGTCAGAACCAGACTGGTGCGGGGCCGGCCGGTAAACTGGAAGAAGTTGCCGGTGATGATGAGAAAGCCGACTATCGGCAACATGATCAAAAATCGGCGAATGGCTGACGAACCCTCGCTTATCAGCTCGGAGGTATTGTCACTGACAAAAAGCGCGAACACAGGCTCTGGAAAAAACTGGATAAAAACGAAGAATATCACGCAAACAGCAGTAGAAAGCAGTATGGCCTGATACAGGGCTTTTTTTACCCTGGCAAATTTTCTGGCACCGTAATTGTAGCCGGCGACGGGCTGAAGGCCTTGACTGATGCCGACGATTGGCATCTGCCAGATCAGGCTGAAGCTCATGATTACGCCCATTACCGAAATGGCATTGTCGCCGCCGAAGCGGGCCAGCTGGTTATTGAAAAGCGACATCTGAATGCTGGCAAGAGCGTTCATGATAAAGTGTGGTGAGCCCATTACCAGTACGGCTTTGGTCGATTCCCAGTTCATGGTGAAATTGCGCCAGTAAAGCTTAACGACGCTGCGGCCACTCAAAAAGTAATGCAATACCCAGCCGGCTGACACTGAATAGCCGATAACGGTTGCCCAGGCGGCGCCGGCCATTCCCCAGCCCATGATGCCGATAAATATGTAATCGAGAATGACATTGATGACACCGCCGATAATCATGGTTTTCATGGCGACGCGCGGATTCCCTTCGCCCCTGATGAAGCTGTTGGCGCCGAAAGAAATGTGATGTGTCAGGGTGCCGATGACGACTATAGTCGTGTAGGTATGGGCATAGGGCATGACGTTTTCGGTAGCACCAAACAGCACGAGCAGAGGTTTCATGAATATCAGCGAAACAACGGTGAACAGCAGCGAAGTTGTTGTGAACAGAAAGATGCCCTGCCCGAGAAGAGCTTCGGCTTCTTCGTAGCGCTTTTCGCCAAGTCTGATCGAGATCTGCGAGTTGGTGCCAAACCCGATCAGCATGCCCATTGCCATGGTGATCATCATCAGCGGCATGGCGATAGTAGTTGCGGCAATGCCAAGCTCACCGACGTAGCGCCCGAGAAAGATGCGATCGACGATGTTGTAGAGCGAAGTTACCATGGTTCCGGTGATCGCCGGAATGGCAAATTTGATCAGCAGTCGGCTGATCGGCAGATTCTCAAGGTCACTCGTCTGGCTCATTTTTTCCTCAATATGAAGTGCGTATGTTCGCCGAGTGAAGCGAAAGGTTCTTCGTAACAATAGTGCTTTTCAAGAGCTATTGCATCTTCGATGGCAATAACAGCGGTCTGCTGTCGGGTGAAAAAGCGGTGAAAGATTCTGATGCCGGCTTTTGACACAAGCTCGAGCCCGTTTTTGGCAAGAATTCTTCGCAGTTCTGATTCGTCGATAAGGGTTGTCGGCGTCAGTTTCTGAGCTTTACGCGGCCGCCTGGCGAGCGCAGATTCAACCTGGCCATTGATGCCCCATTTGAGAAAGAGCTTGTTGCGGTTAAAAAACAGCAGCGACATGGCGCCACCGCTGTTGAGCATGGGTATGACTGCGGTGATTGCCTCGGCCGGCTCCGCCATCCATTCGATTACGCCGTGCAACAGTACCAGATCGAAACTTCGGCCGGCGAGGTGGCAGGGCAGCTCCTGGATCGGTGAATGTAAAAGTGATATGCGTTCCTGCAGACCGGCAGACTGGTTTTCGCGTTCAGCCAATGCCAGCATTTCGGCCGACAGATCACATAGGGTGATCTGATGCCCCATGGCGGCCAGCCATCTGGCGATCTGCCCCATGCCACCGCCGGCATCGAGAATCTGCAGTTTCGGTTGTTCTGTCAGTTCCGGCAGGCCTCTGCTCATATCGAATTCGAGCATGGCCAGTCGCACCTGCCCCTTGTTCGAACCATATATGTTGCGTTCGAGGCGGTGGGCGAGGCTGTCGAAGTTTTTATCCATCAGTTCGAGACTATCTTAAGGTGCAAAGGCTTGCGAGGTGGCACTCTTAGATATTTATACTCCGGGTAGCCAAGCATGACCGCGCCAAAGACCTTGTCTTCAGTTGTCAATCCGATCTTTTCGTTAACCAGTGCAGCCTGTGACGCCGCGCGCGTAGTAAAGCCGGCCCAGCAGGTACCAAGGCCGGCAGCTTTTGCGGCCAGCTCAAAATTGGCGATATAAATGGCGGCATCGAGAGAACCCCAGTCGTAACGGGCGGGGCCATAGACGAGAAGCAACTGCGGTGCTTTGCGATTGACCGGGTCAAGGCCGCTGTCGAATGCCTGCACCATTGGCGCCATCTTTTCGTTGGGTCTGAACGTATCGATTACTGCAGCTGAGATTTCGCGCACCTTGTCTTTGCCATTCACCAGCACCCAGCGCAGGAGCTGAGTATTCTTCGCAGTCGGGCAGTAGCGAGTTATTTCGAGCAGTTCTTTAACCTGTTCGAGAGGTACCGGCTCATCCTTGAATTCTCTGACCGAGCGGCGGCTCAGCACAAGTGAACGCAGTTCGTGCAAACTGGCAGCCTTTGCCGGATATGTCTGATATTCAGCAGCAGCCAGACCTTCGACGGCAATCGCGTCGCCAGGGCAGGCAGCCGCACAGTGCCCGCACTTGATACAGGCAGTTGCCAGACCAGCGTCAACGGTGGGAACTTCGCCGATTTTACCCTGAAATATGCCAACCGGGCAGATACTCACACATATACCATCTTTGCGACATTTTGCCGCATCTATTGTTATTTTCTGGGTAGTCATAAAAGCTCCTTTTTGCGTTGCCACGCCAACTTCAGAATGAACAATGATAAATTGTCGCACTGCTTTGTTCAAGCAATATTTACAGCTCCCGGGTAAAGATTCAGTCTTGGGTGGGATTGCCTATATTGCGTAGATTTGCAGCAACAAGCTATGCCTTGTTACCCGTGCTCTCGACAGGGTCTCAACGCTACAACTCTCACCAGGCGAAATTTATTGTAAATAGCTATGGCTTTGCGTCAATATTGCCTGGCTCAAAGTTTTCGCTTATGAGATCCCTGTCTGCGCACTCACAATAATTATTCCACTCTTAATTGAATTTTTACAGTCCCGGCATTCTTTTGTTCGTCATCCTGCGCGAAGGCGGGGGAGTCGCAGGATCCTGTAAAGTGCCAACAACCTGGATTATGCGACTTTTTGAGGCGAATTTGCATCTGGCGGTAATAGGTGATATGTTCGCATAAGCAAAAGAACAAGTGTACCCCATTTTGTCGGTCGTAACCGAGACGACCAGAAGGAGCAGATTGATGATTTCACGTCGTTTTATTGCGGTTTTTCTGGCATTGTTCGTGTTTGCCAATGTTGCGCTGGTCAATGCGCAGCTGGCCTATCTGACAATCAGCGTTGAAGAGATTGCCGCTTCGCTGCCGGCAAAGCCCATTGCCATCGGCCTCGATGTCGATGATACGGTTCTGTTCTCGTCGCCAGGCTTTCGCTATGCTTTTTCCAACACCGACGGGCCGAACGGCACCAACAAATACGGCGAGCGGCCTTTGAGTAACGATCAGTTCTGGAGCGACCTCAGCTGCGAGTTTGACAAATTCAGTATTCCCAAGGAATCGGCCCGCAAAATCATCGAGATGCACCGCGATCGTGGTGACAAAGTCTATTTCATAACCGCCAGACCGCCGGTAAAGGGCGAGATTCTCACTTCGATACTGCATCGCGAATTTAATCTCGAAAATCAGCCGAAGGCGATCTTTTCGGGCCGTATCAGCAAGGCTGAATTCATCAAAAAGCATGGAATCACGGTTTTTTACGGCGATTCAGACAGTGACATCAGCGAGGCGCACGACGCTGGTATTCGCGCAATCAGGTTCATGCGCTCGCCGCTTTCCAACAATAAGGGCAAATACAATCCTGGCAAGCATGGCGAGATCGTATTGGAGAATTCAGAGAACTGACATGGCAGCAAACGCCGGCAGTCAGCGCAGCGGTATAATTTTTGCTTGAGAATTTTGTTGACTTGCCGGCAGTGCTGATGTACAATTCACCCTTATATGGAACAGTGCTTGTTTTGTAGAATAGTCGCGGGCGAAATCCGGCGGAGATCGTCCACCGGGACGAAAACGTCGTTGTCTTCAGAGACATCAACCCGCAGGCGCCAGTGCATCTGCTGGCCATTCCGACAAAACATATCGCCCGCCTGACCCAGCCGGAAGCGGCTGACGGTGCGATGCTGTCGCAGGTTTTCAGAGTCATTCAAAAGATGGCAGCTGACGAAGGTCTCGATGAAGGCTTCAGAGTTGTTACCAACTGCGGTGACAATGCCGGTCAGACCGTGCATCATCTGCACTTTCATATTCTTGGCAAACGCTGCCTGAGCTGGCCTCCGGGCTGATTCAGGTAACAACATGATAGACCTCTATCTGATCAAATCAGGAGGGGGGGTGAAACTAAAATGGCAGAAGTAAGAGTACTTAAGGACGAACCACTGGAAAAGGCCCTGAAGCGCTTCCAGAAGAAATGTCAGGAAGCTGGCATTATCAAAGAAATCAAGCGCCGCCGAGCGTACGAAAAACCAAGTGAAAAGCAGAAAAGAAAAGCTGCTGAAGCCCGTCGCAAGCAGAGAAGACGCCGCTAAAGCAGAACCCAGAGTAATCTGTAGACAACCCATGCAGCGCCCATGGCGGTGCATGGGTTTTCTGCTGTCCGCAATCTTATTCACACTGATATTCGCGGCTGGCCCGTTACAGGCCCAGTCAGCCTCAGGCACCATACTGGTGATACCGGTTCATGACGACATCGAAACCGGTCTGTCTTTTTTCATACAGCGCCAGTTGCGCCGTGCCGAGCGCGAAAATTTCAGCGCAATAGTTCTTGAGATCAATTCAAATGGCGGCCTGGTAACTGCAGCTCAGGAGATCAAAGATGCCCTGCTGCGCTCAAAAGTTACTACCATTGCCTATATCAAGGGTCGCGCACTATCAGCAGCGGCTCTGATCGCCATTTCGTGTCATCGAATTTATATGGAAGCCGGTTCTGAACTCGGGGCCGCTACGCCGATAATGTTGGCCGGCGGCGGCGTTCAGGCAGCTGAAGCCAAGTATGTTTCAGCTTTCAAGGCTGAATTCAGGGCTTCGGCCGAAGCCCGCAAGCGCCCGACCGCGATAGCTGAAGCCATGGTCGACAAAGATCACGACAGCATCGAAGGCTTGAGTAAACGGGGTGAGGTCATAACTCTGACATCTGAGGTTGCGCTTAAACACGGCTATTGCGACCAGATCGTGGCTTCGCTGAGCTCGATTCAACGTATAATGAGTCTTGAAGGTGCAACTGTCGAATATGCCAAACCGACTTCGGGCGAGTGGATCGCGCGCTGGCTGACTAATCCGAACGTCAGCGTACTGCTTTTTACCATTGGCTTCTGGTGCCTGGTTATAGAATTTTTTATCGCCGGCTTCGGCATTCTGGGCTGGATCGGTCTGACCTGTCTGGCGCTGTTTTTTGGCGGGCACCTGTTTGCGTATCTTGCCGGCCTCGAAACCCTGATTCTGTTCGGAGCAGGCATGGTTCTGCTGCTGCTCGAAGCCTTTGTCATACCAGGTTTTGGCCTGACCGGAATTTCCGGCATACTCTGCGTCTGCTTCAGTATTATCATGGTATTTGGCGGCATTTATACAGCCATGAATGCGATTGCCCAGATGCTGGTTTATTCTGCGTTGATCATGCTGATACTTTATAAATGGGGGCCAAAGTTCAAGCTCCTCGACAAATTTGTGCTTAAAGAGCAGCTTTCAACGGCCCAGGGATGTGTAGCTGTCAACCTCAATGAATTCGACCACCTGATCAACCTCGAAGGAGTGGCAGTTTCGCCATGCCGACCGGCCGGAATCGTTAAAATTGGTGACGAACGTTACGATGTTGTCTCTGATGGCGACTTTATCGAAAAAGGCGCCCGCGTAATCGTTCGCAAGGTTGAGGGCAATAATATAGTAGTTCGCGAGATTACAGCCGACTGACCCGGAGAGAATCGAATGAAACCATCATTTTTGCTGCTGCTCATCATAATATTGCTTTCATTGCCTGCGTTTGCCGGCGTCAGTGATGCCGAACTGCTGCCGCAGAAAGGCGCTGAAACAGCGCAACCGGCAGCAGGCGATAACAGCAGCAAGGGCGAAGAACCGGCCTGGGGCCTCACCGTTGTCATGCTTCTGCTTGGCGGTTTTCTCTTCATGTTTTTAGAGATAGCAGTAATCCCGGGTTTCGGAGTTACCGGCATTCTCGGTATTTTGTTGCTTGGTGGGGGGCTGACCACGGCTTTTATGAAGCTGAGTATGCCCATGGCGCTGACTGCTACTTTCATGGCAATTGTCGGTGTCATACTGCTGCTTCTCTGGTTTTTTCTGGTGTTTCCCAAGACCAGCATGGGCAAACAGTTCATTCTACAGGCTGACGCATCGAGCAAAGACGGCTTTGTCGCAGTTGACGACAATTCGGCTTATATCGGCAAGCAAGGCGTAACGGTAACCATGCTGCGCCCTTCCGGCATCGCAAAAATAGATGGAGAGCGGGTTGACGTGATGACCGACGGCGAGTTCGTCGAAAAAGGCGTCAAAGTCAAGGTTACCAAGACCAGGCAGAATACCGTTATTGTCACGCCGGTCGAGGAACAATCACAATCCTGATTGCCTGGACCTTTTGGCAAAAAGCTCCTTTTATTAGCTTGACTTTACCAGCTGGTTTAAACCATATTTAAGGGCGTTGAAATATTGAAATGTCTGCAGGAGGAATCTGATGTCTGAAGGCTTGATGATGTTTGGCGGAATTGGTGTTCTCATAGTTTTCTTTGTCATCTATTATTTTGTGCCATTCGGACTCTGGATCAGCGCCATCGCCTCCGATGTAAGTGTCGGTCTGCTCGATTTTATCGGTATGCGCCTGCGCCGCGTGTCGCCGCCGTCGATTATCAACCCGGCTATCATGCTCAAGAAGGGCGGTATCGACATCTCGCTGCAGGCTCTTGAATCGCATTATCTTGCTGGTGGTAACGTTGCAAAAGTTGCTTCGGCGCTGATTGCAGCCCAGAAAGCCGGTATCAATCTAAGTTTTGACAAGGCCACCGCCATCGACCTCGCCGGTCGTGACGTGCTCGACGCCGTGCGTCTCTGTGTCAAACCCAAGGTCATTCAGACTCCTCTCGTTGCTGCCATGGCCAAGAACGGTATTCAGGTCAAGGCGATTGCCAGAGTTACGGTTAAAGCCGACATCAACAAGCTCGTCGGTGGTGTTACTGAAGAAACGATTCTGGCTCGCGTTGGCGAAGGTATCGTAACCACTATCGGTTCAGCAGCCAGCCACGAAGAAATTCTCGAAAATCCTGATCGCATCTCGAAAACCATTCAGGACAAGGGCCTCGATGCCAAAGCCGCTTTTGAAATTCTGTCGATCGATATTGCCGACGTTGATGTTGGCGACAATATCGGCGCCAAGCTGCAGATCGACCAGTCTGAGGCCGATATGAAGATCGCTCAGGCAAAAGCAGCCGAACGACGTGCCATGGCTGAAGCCAAAGAGCAGGAAATGAAAGCCTACGAACAGGAAATGAAAGCCAAGCTGGTCGAAGCCGAAGCCACTATTCCGCAGGCTATTGCTGATGCGTTGCAAAGCGGCAACATGGGTATTCTCGACTATTACACGCTCAAGAATATCAGCTCAGATACTGAAATGCGCAAATCATTCTCGCACATGGTCGAGCCCCAGAAACAGCTGCCCAAACGTTCTTAAGTCAGGAGTATCGGCATGGCAGAACTGCTGGTAATAGTTCTTGTCCTGGTTTATTCGGTATGGTCTGAAGTCAACAAGAAGAAGCAGGAAGAAAACGTTGACATCGACTTTTCCGAACTGGCTTCGCTCGATGACTTTTTCAAGGACAGCGGCACTGTAACCGCAAAAAAACCGGCCGCCAAAGCTGCTTCGCTAAAACCGAAGCAGAAATTTCAGCCCAAAAGAGCTGTCAGCGAGCTGGTCAATTACGACGATGACTCAGCTCTTACCGGCCAGCTGAATTATGAACGTCGGCCTGAAGTTGTCAGCAACAACTTCGATTCTTTGCCGCAGCTGACCGGCGCTGTTAACTACGACCGCATGAGCAGAGAAGAAAATGCGAACGGCGATCAACTCAGCGACGAAGCCAGAAAAATGTTCGAACTTGGCCGGCAGGAACAACCTGTAAAAGCCGTTTCTGCTGCAGCTCCACAGATCACTTTTGACCGGGAAAGTGTTATCAAGGCGTTTGTCATGTCAGAAGTGCTGCAGCGATATGACCTTGAGCGCATTTATTCGCGCATTCCAGGCATAAATCAGCCACAGGACGAATAGCATTGTGAGTTCTTTTGCGTTCATGCGCTCAATCGCCCGTTTTTTTGGCAGCATTTTCTTTCCGTTCTTCCGGGCATGGGGTGAAACTGTCATCAGAACCGACCGGGGCTGCGTTTACATCGCACGCAATTATGGTTTGCTCACCTGGCTCAGCTCATTGCGCATTTTTCGAAGGCCTGTCAGATTCGTTTTGGCCGATGCGGCCGACACAACGATCTGGTTTGAGCTGGCTGTTTCCTGTGGTCTTGAACCGATCAAACTATCAGGAGACGTCAACCAGGATTTTTTGAGCATCGAGCACCTTTTCAATAACAAGGAAACAATAGTTCTACTGATCCCTGAGACTCCTGACAGGCAGGTGCTCGAACTGATCGCAAAGATAAAAGCGACTCATTATCTGGTCGCTATGTTCATGGCCATCAGCGGTGCCCGCCTGGCACTCAAGCCTGGCAGCATGATTCCCAGAGTATGCCCGGTATCAGTATTCTGCGGCATGCCGCACTACAGAAGCGAAGGGCAGTCTGAGCCTCTCGGTGAGCTCGAATTCCTTGAACGCGCCATTTCAGACATTCCCTTGAACGAGCTGCCGTCAATATTCAGTAATCACAGTCGCAACAGCTGATCAGAAGCAGGTTGTCGGCAAACGCCGCTCAGGGTACCGCAAGAGTTGACTTGTCTGCTGATTTGGCTTAATATCACTTTGCCTTTAGCTTCCGGATATTTCAGCCCGGAAAAAATATCAATCAGGCAGGAGTTGCTATCGTGACTAAAAAGACATACGCCATGATGGATGGGAACGAAGCCACCGCGCTAGTTGCGCACAAAACCAATGAAGTAATCGCGATTTATCCGATTACACCGTCCAGCAATATGGGTGAACACGCCGACGCGTATTCAGCCGCCGGGCAGACAAACGTCTGGGGTACGGTTCCCACCGTTTGTGAAATGCAGTCAGAAGGCGGCGCCTCTGGTGCTGTTCACGGAGCTCTGACTACTGGCGCCCTTACCACCACTTTTACCGCATCTCAGGGTCTTCTGCTGATGATCCCGAACATGTTTAAAATCGCCGGCGAACTGACTTCGACTGTTTTTCACGTGTCGGCCAGATCGATCGCCTGCCAGGCTCTCTCGATTTTTGGCGATCACAGCGACGTAATGGCAACCCGCCAGACCGGTTTCGCCCTGCTGGCCTCGAACTCGGTTCAGGAAGCACACGACATGGCTCTGATCGCACAGGCAGCCACTCTCGAAAGCCGCGTGCCTTTCATTCATTTCTTCGACGGTTTCAGAACTTCACACGAAGTTAACAAGATCGAGATTCTCTCTGATGACATCATCAAAGAAATGATCGACGACAATCTGGTTTTTGAACATCGCGCCCGCGGCCTCAACCCCGATCGCCCGAGCATGCGCGGCACCGCTCAGAACCCCGACGTTTATTTCCAGGGTCGCGAAACGGTTAATCCTTTCTACGAAAAGACCCCCGCAATTGTGCTGAAGGCTATGAAGAAATTCGCCAAACTGACCGGCCGTGAATACAGCCTGTTCGACTACGTTGGTGACCCCAAGGCCGAGCGCATTATCGTTGCCATGGGCAGTGGCGCCGAAACCATTCATGAAGTAGTTGAATACCTCAACGCCAAAGGTGAAAAAGTAGGCCTGGTAAAAGCCCGCCTCTATCGCCCGTTCAGCGCTGAGCATCTGGTAAAAGCCTTCCCGAAGACCACCAAAAGCATCGCCATTCTCGATCGCACCAAAGAGCCCGGCTGTGCCGGCGAACCTCTCTATATCGACGTCAGAAACAGCATCGGTGAAGCCCTCGAGAACAAAGCTGCTCCGTTCACCAACTGGCCCAAAATCGTTGGCGGCCGCTACGGTCTCGGTTCAAAAGACTTTACTCCAAACCAGGTTCTGGCCGTATTCGAAAACCTCAAGCAGGACAAGCCGAAGAACCACTTCACCGTTGGTATCGTTGACGACGTCAGCAAAACTCACCTTGAACTCGGCGATTCAGTAGAAACCGGCGATCCCAAAACCTTCTCGGCCATGTTCTACGGTCTCGGCTCAGACGGTACCGTTGGCGCCAACAAAGACGCGATCAAGGTTATTGGCGACCATACCAAGAATAATGCCCAGGGCTACTTTGTCTACGACTCAAAGAAGTCAGGAAGCATGACGATTTCTCACCTGAGATTCGGTGAAAAGCCGTTGCGCTGCCCTTATCTCGTATCACACGCCAACTTCGTTGCCTGCCATAACTTCAGCTTTATCGAAAAGTATGACATGCTCAAGAACCTCAAGACCGGCGGCACTTTCCTGCTCGAAACCGAATACAGCAAAGACGAAATCTGGGATAAACTGCCACTTGAAACTCAGCAGCGCCTGATCGACAAGAAAGCCAGATTTTATGTCATCAACGCGATCAAACTGGCTGAATCGGTAGGTCTTGGCAACCGCATCAACCTGTTCATGCAGACCTGTTTCTTCGAAATCTCGAAGATTCTGCCGCGCGATGAATACATGAAATACCTCAAGGACGCCGCCAAAAAGACCTATGGCAAAAAGGGCGAAGAAGTCGTCAAGATGAACTGGAAAGCCATCGACATGGCCGTCGAAAATCTTTTCGAAGTGAAAGTTCCGGCTAAAGCGACTGCCAAAACCAAGCTCAAAGCTGCCATGGTTCTCAAGAGCGCTCCCAAACTGGTCAAAGACGTTCTCGAACCAATCCTCGCCGGCAAGGGCGACGATATCACCGTTGGTCAGATGCCTCTCGACGGAACCTACCCGACCGGCACCAGCCAGTATGAAAAGCGTAACGTCGGCATCTATATGCCGGCCTGGGACAGCGAAACCTGTATTCAGTGCGGCATGTGCGCTCTCGTCTGCCCGCACGCCGCGATCAGAACCAAGGTTTATGATCCGAAGCTGGCGACCAAAGCTCCGAAGACCTTCAAGACCTGCAAAGCCAAAGGCTTTAAAGAAGATCTCGGCTTCACCGTTCAGGTTGCTCCCGAAGACTGCACCGGTTGCGGCGCCTGCATCAGCATCTGTCCGGCTTTCCAGAAAGATGCCAGCGGCAAGAAACTCGAAACCAAAGCAATCAATCTCGCTCACAAAGATGAAGCCATGCGCGCGAACGAAGCCGAGAACTGGGATTTCTTCCTCAACAAGATACCTGATCCCGATCGTTCGCTGGTCAATATCAACACCATCAAGGGCACTCAGTATGTTAAGCCGTTGATCGAATTCTCAGGCGCCTGCGCCGGCTGCGGCGAAACCGCCTACATCAAACTGGTAACCCAGATCTGCGGTGATCACCTGATGATCGCCAACGCCACCGGTTGTTCATCGATCTATGGCGGCAACCTGCCGACCACTCCTTATGCTACCCGCGCTGATGGTCGTGGCCCGGCCTGGTCGAACAGCCTGTTCGAAGACAACGCTGAATTCGGTATGGGCATGCGCCTTGCCACCGACAAGATGATGCAGGAAGCTGTCGAACTGCTTAACAAAGCGGTTGGTTGCAAATGCGACTGTTCGCCCAAGCTCAAGGCTATTGCTGACAAGATTCTTGGCAATGCCCAGAAGACTCAGGAAGAAATCGAAGCACAGCGCGCCAATGTTGAAGAGCTCAAGGCTGCGGTCAAGAGCTGCAAAGATGCAATCTGTGTGCGCCTCGCAAAAATGGCTGATTATCTGGTCAAACGCTCGGTATGGGTCATCGGCGGTGACGGCTGGGCCTATGACATCGGTTACGGCGGACTCGACCACGTTCTCGCCTCTGGCAAGAACATCAAGCTGCTGGTTCTCGATACCGAAGTCTATTCGAACACCGGTGGTCAGATGAGCAAATCGACTCCGCTCGGCGCCGTTGCCAAGTTTGCAGCCGGCGGCAAATCGATGCCCAAGAAGGATCTCGGCATGATCGCCATGAGTTATGGCAACATCTACGTCGGCAAGATCAGTCTGGGCGCCAATCCGGCTCACGCTCTCAAGACCATGCTCGAAGCCGAAGCCTATGATGGCCCGGCTCTGATCATTGCTTACAGCCACTGTATCGCCCACGGCATCGATATGTCACAGGGTCTGATGGAGCAGAAAAAAGCGGTTGAATCAGGTCACTGGCCGCTCTTCCGCTTCAACCCCGACAACATAGCTCAGGGCAAGAATCCGCTGAGTCTCGATTCGAAAGAACCAAGCATTCCTCTCGAAGAATACGTTTTCGGTGAAAACCGCTTCAGAATGCTGAAGAAGACCAATCCAGATGCAGCTAAAGCATTCGCCGAGCAGGCTCAGAAGGACGTCAAGCTCAGATACAGCGTTTACAAGCAGATTTCTGAAATCAAATTCAGCTGATCGCTTAGAACCGGCAGCCCCCGCTTCGGCGGGGGCTGTTTTTTTACCCTGTATACAACTTCGGGTGCTTCTGATAGAATCAGGCCCATGTCAGTCAAATGCGTAGTTACAATCAGGCCACAGATGATCAAAGATGCGGCAGATTTTTATCGCATCATCAAAGATGGCAATTTTCCATTTTTCCCGACCAATATCAAGTCGATAACGGCTGAAAAACGCTTTTTGCGAAAGAGCCGGGAGCAATGGAAAAACAAAAAGGCCTTCAACTTCAGCGTATTGCTCCGTGGTAAAGTTGTCGGCGCCGTAGGCCTTATACCAGAACGCGACCGCCCCTACAACGTTGAAATTGGTTATTTTATCGACCGTGAACATCATGGTAAAGGCTTCGCCTTACAGGCGGCCTTACAGGCAGAGCTATTCGCAAAAGTTTTCTGGCCAGAATTGAGAAGGCTGCAGGCAATCATAGTCGTCGATAATGCGCCCAGCATCAGAGTTATCGAAAAAGCCGGCTACAAAAGAGAGGGATGTCTGCAAAGCTATCTCAGATGTGGTGACAACTACCACGACGCCTATATTTATGGCAAGATCATCAGATAATAAATTCGATACCGCTGATCTTAACCTGTGACTGAGCGCCGATGCGTCTGATGATGTTGGCGGCGAGAAAGTTGCCGATCTTCAGACAATCTTCGAGACTCAGTTTTTTGTAAAGCCCGTAGAAAAAGCCGGCCTGAAAGTTATCGCCGGCACCATTGGTGTCTTTGACGTCTTCGACTTTATAGGCCGAAACCCGGGTTTCGCCTTCGGGGGTGATCGCCACTGCGCCGGCCGATCCGAGCTTGACCACTGCCATATTGGTAAAGCGCAACAGTTTGCGGTAATCATCGCTGCCATTATTGATCGCCCGCGCCTCGTCTTCGTTGGCGAACAGCACGTCGATGCGTTCGTTCAGGAAACTTTCGATCTGGTCGCGGGAAGACTTGATGACGAAGCTGTCGCCGAGATCGAATGAAATGCGGGTGCCGGCTTTGCGCGCTATTTCGGCAGCATGGCGGGTAGCAAAATTGATCGGGTTTTCGCCTCTGAATTCGTATGCAGAAAAGTGCAGAAAATCAGAATCCTTGATCAGACTATGTAATATCTCATATTCGTAGAGCTGCTTGGCGACGCCGAAATCGAGGCCGAAAGTGCGCTGGCCATCAGGACTGACAAGGGTGTAGCACAACCCGGAATTACCGCGCTTGATCGAAACATAGGTATCTATGTCGTTTTCGCGCAGGTTGTTGATGTAATCATAGCCAAAATCATCGCTGCCGACGCAGCCGATAAAGGCACAGCGCAGGCCAAGATTGCTGGCGCCGTAGATAACATTGGTTGGCGAACCGCCCGGAGCTATCTTTGCCTTGTGGGTAGCCATGATTTTTTCGAGTTTGCCGAGATTCTCAGGATTCAGCTCGATACTGTTACCTTTGGGCAGATTGAGTTTCTGCAGCATTTCATCGCCAACTTCGGCGATAATGTCGGTAAGGGCATCCGAGATCGCTGTAATCTGATATTTTCTGGCCTGTTCGCATTCACTCATGGCTGGCAACTCCCTTGATAGATGCGCAAAGCATAATCGCAGACACAGCCAAAGTCAATTCATTTGCGGCGAAATTGAAGTTGTTGTGATCATTGGCTGAAATTTTCGGTACAAATATGTTATAAAAGATTGTCAACAGAAAGGACGCTTTGCCATGTTGCCGGCCGACGCCAAAATATTATGCGGAAACACAACTCTGGGCATCACCGAAATCAGGGAAGAACAGGGCATTTCAGGTGCTTCTGGCTGGTCTGAAATCAACACGACGCGCGTTCGCGATGTTTATGTCAACTACGAACAGCGCACCACTCTGCTGAAGATGATTACCGGTCGTGGTGCAGTTTTGCGCTGCACTCCAGATCAGTTGTGCTTTGGCCGTATCAACCCGGTAGTCAGAAATTACACGCTGTATCTGCACGAGAGATCTTCTCTCGGTTTCAGAATCGGTCTGTCGACCGACCTGATGCGCGACCTGCTTGCCATGAACAGTCTCAGACAGGATCTTTTCAACCAGCAGGAAGTAATCGACCGCATCTGGATAATCGAGACGACAGCCAATCTGCCTGCTTCAAATTTCATGCTCAAGCACACAGCTTTCAAATATGGTCTGCCTGATATTCCGTTTTCGGCCAGGCAGCCTGATGCAGAATTTTCTGAAGAAATGACGCGTGAGATGTTCAACAGCATCGACACGCCATCGCGTGCGCACGAACTTCTGCGTGACTGGCACATGTTCATCGACCACCCGCATATCACCATGCGCCTTTCCAGCAGCAAGGACCCGGCTAGCAACGCTATTCAGTTCGTTATTTTTGGCGGGTCGGAAAAGGGCAATGCCAAACGTTTTTCGCACCTGATACAGATTTCCGGGGCAGTCGACAGTAACCGGGCCGAACACAAGCAGTTCAAGCGCAAGCAGGGCAAGCATGGACTCTGGTTTCTCGAAATTACCCGTGATGACCTTGAAGAAGCCGAACTATTTGTTAAAACCCTGTCACATCTCGACAATCTCGAAGTTGTAAAAAAAATCCAGCTGACCCGGAAAGCGCCATTTTATATCATGCCGGCTTCGCATATCAAACCCGGCATGCTGGTGCCGGTAACTGGGCGCAATGGCAATATCGACGAAGATACCGTAGCGGTCGTCGAAGTCGAAGAATACAAGGGCCCGCTTTACAATCTGCAGGTGCGTGATCTGCATAATTTCATCGCCGGCAACTGGGTGGTAATGTGTTATCAGCCTCTCAGCCGGCTGACCGGAGACTGATCTTGTTCGACCCAATCGCAGCAACACTCGGCCAACTCAATGAGCCGCAGCTTGAAGCCGTAAAAACCACCGAAGGCCCGCTTCTGGTAATCGCCGGAGCCGGATCAGGCAAAACCAGAATGCTGACGGTTCGCATCGCTTATCTGATCGAACACTGTCAGGTCGAACCCGATTCGATTCTGGCGGTAACCTTTACCAACAAGGCTGCGCGCGAAATGCGCGAACGCGTGCAGGATATGGTGCCCGGCGCTCACCGGGTTACTCTGACCACTTTTCACTCGTTCTGTTGCCAGCTGCTGCGGCGCTGGCACAAGCACGCCGGTTTTGCCGACGGTTTTACAATTTACGACGAATCAGACAGTGAAAAGCTGATCAAGAATGTGCTCAAGGAGCACAAAGTTGATCCGAAACGCTTTTCGCCAAAAGCAGTGTTGAATTTTATTTCGCAGGCCAAAAACGAACTGGTCAAGCCCGAAGATTACCAGCAACTGGCAGGGCCAGGCCCCGCGGCCGCAACCACTCAAAAACTCTATGCCTCTTATCAGGCTCAGCTGCAGGTCAATCAGGCAGTAGATTTCGACGACCTGATCTTCAAGGCATTCTACATGCTCAGAGACAACCCTGACCTGCTTACCCGTCTGCAGAGCCAGTACAAGTATTTTCTTGTCGATGAATATCAGGATACCAATCATGCGCAGTATCGCCTGATATCGCTGATATCTTCGGCTTCTCGTAATCTCTGCGTGGTTGGCGACGAAGACCAGTCGATTTACAGCTGGCGCGGCGCTACTATCCGCAATATTCAGGACTTCGCCAAAGATTTTTCCGGCGCGCGCATCGTCAAACTCGAACAGAATTATCGTTCGACCCAGGTAATACTGGATGCTGCCGGTGCCGTCATTGCCAGAAACAAAAGCGCGCACCCGAAAAAACTCTGGACCGACAAGTCTGGCGGCGAACTGCTGAGTTTTTATCGAGCCTCAGATGACCGCGAAGAGGCTGAGCTGGTGGCGCGCCAGATCAGACAGTTCGACAGCAAAGGCATCGAGCTTGGCGAAATGGCGCTGCTTTTTCGCATGAACAGCCAGAGCCGGCCATTCGAACAGGTATTCAAGAAGGCCGGCATTGCCTACGATATGACCGGCGGCACCAAATTCTTCGACCGCCGTGAAGTTAAAGATATTCTTGCTTATCTGCGTTTTATCGATAATCCTAACGACAGCATTTCGCTCGAGCGCATCATAAATACGCCAAAGCGTGGGATTGGCCAGACCAGCATAGACAAGCTGGCTGCCGCCGGTCACGGCACTTTGTGGGAAAACGTTCTGATCGAAGGCAGCCAGAACCCAAAAGGCAAAGTTGCGAAATTCTGCCAGCTGATCGCTGATTTTACTGAAGCAGCAGAATCTTTGAGCGTTTCGCAACTTTGTCACAAGATTATCGACGACATCGAATACATCGACTACCTCAAAAACGACGATCCTGAGACAGCAGAGGAGCGGGCTCAGAACGTGCAGGCGATCGTTTCTGACATTCGTTATCAGGAAGAAGACAACCGCGAGCTCAAGCTGCACGATTACCTGGCTGACACCGCGTTGCATGCAGCTGTCGATGATCTCGACCAGAGCCAGCAAAAGGTACATCTGATGACCCTGCACAATGCCAAGGGTCTCGAATTCAAAGTGGTATTCCTGGTGGGCATGGAAGAAGGAATCTTTCCGCATCATTCCTCGAAGGAAGAGCCGGAGCAGCTCGAAGAAGAACGCCGCCTCGCTTATGTCGGCATGACCAGAGCGCGTGAGCATCTTCTGATGACCGCCGCCAGTCGGCGCATGATGTTCGGCAGCTGGGGCAGCAACCCGGTTTCGCGTTTTGTCACCGAAGTGCCGCCACATCTGTTTGCCGGCCGTGGCAGCTCGTCGACTGTGGCGCGGGCAAGCGAACAGGGCAGCGCAATTCCCGGCGCCATACGCAGCAAGCCTGCGGCAAGCCCCTTCCATACGACAGCGAAATGGTCTTCAGAAAGAAATTCAGCCGTAAATATGAATGATTCTGCTGGCACGACAGCCGGAACCATGGTAAATTTAAAGCCGGGCGTAATGGTTACGCACAAAATTTTCGGTCACGGCCGCGTAGAGGAAGCGACAGGAGCTTCTCTGGCCGATTTTCGGGTAACCGTAAGATTCGAAAAGCACGGAACCAAAACATTGCTCTTGCAGTATGCCGCACTTCAGGTTATAAATAGCGAAAAAGCATAGGAGGTTACGAAATGCGATTTTTAAGATTTGTCTGGAAGCTGTTTGTAATGGCCAGCGTTTTCGGTATTGGCTACATTATCGGCCGCGAGCACAGCTTTGAAGAAGAAGAAATGTGGGAAGAAGAAGCCGAAAAAGAAAATAAAACCGGAACCAGCACCAGCAGTGGAACCGGCGTGGAAAAAGAATTTACCTACGAGAACCAGGCAGCGACCAGAGTCTCTATCGTTGGCACTTTTAATGACTGGAACAAGGATGCCAATCCGATGACGCTTGAAAACGGCACCTGGAAAACCCGCATCAATCTCAAACCGGGCAAGCATGAATACCAGTTCGTAATCAACGATACCGATTGGGTTACCGATCCGAAGCAGGACAAGTCTGCAGAAAACAAATACGAAGGCAAGAATTCGGTAATTGAAATCGGCTGATAATCAGCCTGCAGACATAATTTCTGTGACCGTTAATTACTGCACGTATTGAGTAAAAAGAAAGTTATCGCAAAATGGTCAAGAAAATCTATCTCGAGGAAATCTGCGACCGCGAAAACCTCAAAAGTTTTCTGAGTCGCTTTCGCCGTTTGACTGGCCTCAACATAGTGCCGTTCAATGAACGCGGCGAAGCCGTCATTGGCAAGCTCGAAGATGTTTTCAAAGGCATGGCCGATGCCTCTGAGTTTGTTGAATATCCGACTACCGAAATTATCGAGCGGCCTGACGGCTCACAGGTCAGGCTGATGAAGCTCGAGTATCGCGGCCATCTTTATGGCGCCATACTACTGGGACCCTTCCTTTTCTCAGCGTCGCAATACAAAGGCAAACAGAAGCTGCCGGTCATGACCGAAGAGCAGATTGAAGCTGCAGTTGAATCGGTCGAGAGCTTTTTCATTCAGATGATCGACCTCGCCGCTGAAAAGGAATCTCTTGCCCGCAAAGAGAAGATTCTCTCGGTTCTCGAAGAAGCTTCGAACATCATGAATTCAAGCCTTGAGTTTCAGAACCTGCTTGAATTTCTGATGGATATCGCAATCGAAATCACCGGCGCCACCTGTGGTGCTCTGCTGCTGCGCAAAGAGGGCAAAAACTATCTTGAGGTAGCGGTTGCCAGAGGCAAATACCCACAGGAAGTAAAAAAGATCAGAGTTCCCTTCGGCGAAGGCATCACCGGCTGGGTTGCCAGCAACAAAGAAGCTCTTAACGTACCTAACGTTCTGCTTGAACCCCGCTACATCGAAACTCCCGAAACCATATATTCAGAAATGGCCGTGCCTCTGCTGGTCGGCGATAATCTGATTGGCGTCGTTGCTGTTGATTCCTCAGAGCTCAACGCCTTTTCGAAAGATGACGTGCTTTCTCTCAACACACTGGCCTCGATGGTCACCAAAGTGCTCGAAAACGCGAGACTGCTGGCGAACTCGAACCAGAAGCTCAAAGAACTCTCGCGCGTATTCAGTATTTCTGAATCTCTGTCAGCTCGCACTCTCGACCGGGTCGGATACTGCAATACCCTCAAGGAAGTATGTGACGCTCTCGACTGCAGCGCTGCCTCTCTTATGCTCTATAACAGCGACAAAGAAGAGCTGGTCATGCATGCTTTTGCCGGGCTTCCCGAAGAACTTGACTCATTGACGATTCCTAATGGCAAGGGCTATCACGGCTGGGTGGCAACCCAGCAGCGGCCGCTGCTCATCCAGGATATCCAGCGCGACAATACTATCCAGAAATGCAACTTTCTCGATCACTTTGCCAGAGCTGCACTGGTTGTGCCCTTGATGTCTTCTGACAATCGTTTCATCGGCTCTCTGTCGATCTATCACACCGATGAGTCCGACCCGATCTCAGACTCCGACCAGGATTTGCTCAACACCATTGGCCGCATCATCACGTCGCATTTCGAAAACGAGCGCCTGTTCAACGATTCAAAGCGCAAACTCGACTACCTGTCGACTCTATACAAGGTTGGTTATTCGGTTTCGAAGACTCTCAACATCTCGAAGCTGTTCGACACCATTCTGCAGCAAGTCCAGGAAGTCATGAACGTCGAAAACTGTTCGCTGATGGCCTACGACCCGCTTACAGAGACTCTTACTCTTGACGCTGCCATTGGCCTGCCGAAAGATATGGTCGGGCAGATTCAGGTAAAGGTCGGGGAAGGCATCGCCGGCTGGGTTGCGCAGAATCGCAAGCCGGTGCTGTTGAAGGATGTTTCCAAAGATATTCGCTTCGCCAACCACCATGGCCGCCTCGATTACAAAACAAGATCGGTTCTTTCGGTACCGATCATGCACGACAGCGCGCTGCTCGGCGTTCTCAACGTCAACAACAAGCGCAGCGGTGAAGCTTTTTTCGAAGACGACCAGAACCTGCTGCTTGGCATTTCGGGGCAGATTTCGCAGGCTATTGCCAACGCCAGTCTGCATGAAAAAACCGATATGCAGGTTGCCGAACTCAGCCTGATTCAGGAACTCGGCAAGGCGGTCAACTCGTCGCTCGATCTCGACTCGGTTCTCAATTATTTTATCGATATGACCACGCGCATCACCGATTCTGACCGGGCCACTCTGATGCTCTACGATGACACTACCCAGGAGCTCTATGTCGAAGTAAGCCGCGGTTTTGAAGACCCTGAAGTTCTTGAGGTCAGACTCAGGCTTGGCGAAGGTGTTGCCGGCCGGGCCGCGCAGCTCAAACGTCCGATCAAAATCGAAAATACCGGCAAAAGCGCAGACTACAAAGAACTGCCCAATTTAAAACGCAAAACCGATCTGACCCTTATTTCGGCGCCGCTGATCAACAAAGATAACCTTGTCGGCGTTATCAACTGCGAACGCGTGCTAAGCAAAAAGGGGCCATTCACCCCTGAAAATCTCGATCTGCTAGAAACACTCGGTTCGCAGGCTTCTATTGCCATCGAAAACGCCAGACTTTATCACAACCTGCTCAACGTCTACCTCGAAACTATCAGATCGCTGGCCGCCGCCATCGATGCCAAAGACAGCTACACGCATGGTCATTCGCGCCGCGTCACTGATCTGAGCGTCGGTATCGCTCTCGAAATGGGGTTGTCGCGCAGCGAAGTCGATACCATTCGACATGCCTCGCTGCTGCATGATGTCGGCAAAATCGGCATTTCCGAACAGATTCTGCTCAAGCCCGGTCGACTGACCGACGACGAATTCGAAACGATCAAGTCACACCCGCACATCGGTGCCGGTATTCTCAATTCGATCGAGTTTCTCAAAAATGTCTGTGAGATAATCAAGCATCATCACGAACGTTTCGACGGGAAAGGCTATCCCAGCGGTCTGTCAGGCATGAATATTCCGCTTGGCTCGCGCATTATCTGCGTAGCAGACTCATTCGACGCTATCACCTCATGCCGACCCTATCGCAAACCGCTCACCTTCGCTGAAGCGACCGAAGAGGTCAAACGCTGTGCCGGCAGCCAGTTCGACCCCGGCGTTGTTGAAGCTTTTGTCAGGCTGCGCAACTCGAAGCACCGCCCACCCTGGTTTCAGGGCGAACTGCTCGACCAGTCAGCCGCCGACGAATACCCCCTGCAGCTCTGACCTCTGCCTGGCATGACAAAAGACCTCGCACGAAGCCGCTAAGACACGAATAATCATTCGTGCTCAGCGAAGCGGTGCTCGTAATCGTAATCGGGAAACAAAATCGATTACGATTAAGATTACGCGCACGAGCACGAGCACTGTTCAGACCTTTATTCTTTTCATCGATATTGCTGTCTGCTCTCGTGATCGACAACGACAACGAGCACGTTTGCCCTCTCTTCTCTTTTTCTGATTTTCTATCTGCGCTGTCTGTGCAATCTGTGGACGTTCTTCTTCTCTTAATTGTGTCTCCGTGTCTTAGTGCGCTCTTTCTTCTCTTCACCGCTATCGCTATCTTTGAACCAGAACCTCTGGAAGTCCGCAGGGGGGATTGACTTTGCCTGCATTGTGCTCTATTATCTGCACAATATTTTCTGCAGGAGTAGACGAATGAAAAAACTGGTTCTGGTTATGGTTCTGGCTATTCTTATTCCGGTCAGCGGCTTTGCCTGGGATAAATCTTATCACCCCGACAATGCTGGTAAAATCAATTTTAACAAAGTCACCAGCATCGAAGTGCTTGGCTGGAAAAGCAGTCTTGATGGCGATATCCGCGTCGATGGCACTCCGCTCGATCTCGACAGCGAAACGACGATTGGCGATGAAAGCCGCCTCGGTTTCAGAGTTTCGCACGTTCTTAACCATCGCGCTTCACTCGAATTCTCATACATGAAGAATGATCATTCAGGCACCACTACCAAAACCTTCAGGTTTGAAAACAAAGACTATAAGGCTGGCGCCAATATCAGACTGCAGAACAGCTGGTTCGATCTCGCCTACAACCACAATTTGACCCGCTCAAAACAGGCTGACAAACAGGGCCGCGAAGTTTTCTATCTCGATGGCATTTTTGGTGTCAAATTCAGCAATGCCGAAATCAACGTAAGTGGTAACGAAAATACTGTTATTGGCGCAGCTCTTTCAGAAAAATGGGACGAAACCTTCCCGGTGCCTTACTTTGGTCTCGCAGCCGGCGGCCAGATTGGCGACAATCTCTGGCTCAAGGGTTACCTCAAATACATCAAAGTCAATGCCGGTGGTGCCGATGCTCTGCATAACGATTACGGCATCAACCTTGCCCTCAGGCTCAACCCCGGGAACAAAGACACCGAATGGTTCGTCGATCTCGGCTACCGCGGCGTCAAATACGATATCGAAAAAGACGGCGACAAAGCTGATCTCAGATACACCGGTCCGACTTTCGGAGTTTTCGCAAGATTCTGAGCTGACATAGCTGTTTAACCAGCCCGGAGCCGTCTCGATTACGGCTCCGGGTTTTTATTTACATTTCTTTGCATTGGCAAGGTTGCTTCAACTGTAATAAAGCGTTAATCTGTGAGCTATGAACGAATCGATTGACGGCGACAACCCGCGGTCAGCAGTAAAGCCGTGCAGACGACGGGTGATAAGGGGTGACAGATGAAAAAAAATGAATTTTTACTGACAATACTGCTGTCACTGGCTTTGCTGAACCCTCTCAGCGCAGAAACCCAAACAGCCAGCAGCACTGTCGAAACCGCCGCAAAACACTGGACACTGGAAGACTGCCTCAAACATGGCGTCGCCATGCACCCGCAGGTTAAGATCGCAGCCAGCACGGTTGCTTCGAGCAAAGCCCGCCTGCTGCAGGCCAGGGCGGGCCATGATCCACAGGTTTCGCTGCGCGCCAGCTGGCAGAGGTCAAAGAGTGAACTACCGTCGCGGCCTTCGAGTGACAACACCTCTGAGAGTCTCGCGGTTTCAAAAACTCTTTATGACTCAGGTCAGCGCGAGCTTTCGGAAAAGGCGGCCCGCGAGTCAGTTGGTGCGGCAGAAGCCCGCTATGAATCGACACTCACCGATGTCGCCGCCAGCATCAAGAATGCATTTTTCAAAGCACAGCAGGCACAGGCACTGCTGCAGGTGCGCCTTGAAACTCTCGCCGGCTACGAACAACACCTCGAAAAAGTCGAAGGCTTTGTTGAAGTCGGCAGTAAGCCACCATTCGATATCACCCGGGCCCAGGTCGATGTTGCCAACGCCCGCGTCGATTTGATCAGCGCGCGCAGTCAGCTTAAAGTTGCTCTCGCCAACCTGTCGCGCGCCATAGGTCTCGAAACCAGCATCAGTATTGCCGGTTTCGAACATATAGATCTGCCTGTCATCGATTTGGCCAGCAAAGAGCAGTTGCTGCAGGAAGCCCTGGAGCGCCCCGAAATCAGATCGGCCGATTTTCAGCGCAAAGCTGCCGATTACGGGGTCAGAGAAGCTAAAAAAAGCCTGAGCCCGAGTTTTTCGGCCTCAGCCGACTATCGCTGGTCGGGCAATGTTTCGCCCCAGGACCAGCAGTGGGGCATGGGTGTCAGCATGTCGTGGCCTGTCTTCGATGGCTCACTGACACGCGCGCGCATCGATTCGGCAAAGAGTCAGCTCGACAGTTCAGCCGCTACTCTTGAGAACCTGCGCCTGACGGTTACCGCCGAGCTCGAAAACTCGCTAACCGGCGTTACTGACGCGGTAGAACGCTATGAGGCCACCAGCTATCTCGTGCAGCAGGCCAGCGAAAGCCTGCACCTGGCTGAAGCGCGTTATTATGCCGGCCTGAGTTCGCCGATCGAAATCACCGATGCCCGCGTAGAATACGCGAGAGCCCGCGGCAGTCAGGTTGTTTCATATTTTGACGGTTTGATTGCCTGGAGCGAACTTGACCGGGTGCTCGGCCGGCTGCCAGCTGAATTGCGCCACATTGAAATCGCCCAAGAATCTTCTGACGGGAGTGCTGAACAATGAAATTCAAAATAATGCTGGTAATTGTAGTGCTCGTAGTGCCGGCCGCTCTGATTGGCTGGTATATGACCGGCAAAACCAATGGCAAGCGCACTTTTTCGACCGACAAAATCACCGTCGGCAACATCAGAAACTTCATTTCAGCTTCAGGCTCGCTGGCTGCAATAACCACTGTCGAAGTCGGTTCACAGCTCAGTGGCAACATCGAGAAGCTTTACGCCGACTTCAACGACGAAGTAAAAGCCGGGCAGCTCGTTGCCCAGCTCGAAGATTCGACCTACCGCGCCCAGCTGCTGCAGGCTCAGGCCAACCTCGAGAACGCCCGGGCGACAGAACTCGGGATCGAAGCCCAGGCTAAAAACCTGCAGGCATCTTTGCTTACCGCCAGAGCCGAGATTCAGGTGAGCCGATCCAACATCCGCAAGGCTGAAGTCGCGGTCGAAGATTCTGAGCGCAACCACCGCCGCATCAAAGAACTTTTCGAACGCAAGCTGGTGGCTGCCTCAGAGCAGGATTCAGCTCTCACAACTCTTGAATCGCAAAAAGCCTCTCTCGAAGCAGCAAAGGCTCAACACGAGTCTTCCAAGGCCAGAGAAATGGCGATAATGGCGCAGTTCGAGGCGCTCGAAGCTGACCGATCAGGAGCAAAGGCCAGAGTTCGTCAGATGGAAGCACAGCTTAGCGTGGCTCAGATCAATCTGGATCGCACCCGCATTTATTCTCCGATTGATGGCGTGGTTATCGCGCGCGCCGTCGATGAAGGCCAGACAGTTGCTGCCAGCCTGCAGGCTCCCAAACTTTTCGTTATCGCTCAGGATCTCAAAAAAATGCAGATAGATACCGCGGTTGACGAAGCCGACATCGGTGTGGTCAAGCATGGCCAGAAAGTGTCTTTTACCGTCGATGCCTATCGCAATCGCAAGTTCAAGGGTATTGTCGATCAGGTCAGGTTGTCGCCGCAGGAAACCTCAAATGTCGTCACTTATTCAGTAATGGTGACGGTCGAAAACGACGATCTTGCACTGAAACCAGGAATGACCGCAAACGCCGAAATCATCACCGGCGAAAGTGAAGGCGTTTTGCGACTGCCGTCGCGCGCGCTCTATTTCAAGGCGCCAGAAGATTTTGCCCGCCCTGACAAAAATGGCAGAAAAAGCCGTGAAGAGCTGGCGACCGACACCTTACCGGTCTGGATTCTCGATGAATCAGGCAGGCCGCAATACAAAACGGCAAAGATCGGCATCTCAAATCAGGATTACATAGAAATTCTCGGTGGTGAACTCAAAGAAGGCGATCAGGCTATAGTCGGTATTCAGGGTGCCAGCAGCAACGGTGAAAGCTCAGGCAACCAGCCGCGTCGCCGACCATCAATCAGGCTGTAACATGAAAACGCCTTTACTTGAAGTCAAAGAGCTTTGCAAAACTTACTTCATGGATGGAGTATCGGTCAGAGCCCTGCGTCACGTCAATATCAGCTTTTATCTTGGTGAATTTACCTCGATCATGGGCGCTTCCGGTTCTGGCAAATCGACGCTGATGCACATTCTTGGCTGTCTCGACCGCCCCACTTCGGGAAACTACTACATCGAAGGCAAAGATGTTTCGAGCTTCAGCAAGAACCAGCTGGCGCTGGTGCGAAATAAAAAGATCGGCTTCGTGTTTCAGGGATTCAACCTGCTGTCACGCACCAGCGCTCTCGAAAACGTTGAGCTGCCAATGGTCTATGCCGGTGTCCCGGCCGACGAGCGACATGAACGGGCCATGCAGGCACTTGAGTCAGTCGGACTGAAAGGCCGCGAACACCATCATCCCAATCAGCTTTCGGGTGGTCAGCAGCAGCGTGTCGCCATCGCCCGTGCGCTGGTCAACCGGCCGTCGGTAATTCTCGCCGACGAACCGACCGGCAATCTCGATTCATATTCGAGCGTCGAAATCATGGGAATCTTTCAAAACCTCAACCGTCAGGGTATTTCAATCGTACTCATCACGCATGAGCCAGATATAGCACTTTATACAACCCGTATTGTCAGACTCTCGGATGGCGTAATTCTTTCTGATGAACCGGTAAAAGAGAGGCTTGATGCAAAAGAAGAGCTCAAAAAGCACAAAAAACCTGGCGACAACGGGGAGGAAGAAGCATGAGTTTTCTGGGTATCATCAAGCTTGCCTTCATCAGTCTTGGCAGAAACAAGATGCGTTCATTTCTGACCGCGCTGGGCATCATTATTGGTGTCACTTCAGTTGTCGGCATGGTTGCGCTGGGGCAGGGCGCCTATTTCTCGGTTCAGGAAAACATCTCGAAGATGGGCACCAATCTGATTATGGTCATGCCCGGTGGCGGCCACCAGCGAGGTTTTCGCGGGCCTCCCGGCAGCATGAACACTCTCACCCCCGAAGATGGTGAAGCGATCGCGCACATGTGTCCGTCGGTCGGCAAAGTCACGCCGATTGCCAGGAATTCCGGGCAGGTTGTTTTTGGCAATCAGAACTGGTCAACCAGTGTTATGGGAGTTAATGAGTATTATCTCGACATTGCGTCACGAGAAGTGAGCAGCGGACGGTTTTTAACGCCTGCCGAAGTGCGCGGTGGCCACAAGGTCTGCGTTATCGGCGAAACTGTTGTCGAAAAGCTGTTTGGCAACCTCAATCCGCTCGGGCAGACGATAAGATTCAAAAAACTGCCGCTGACGGTAGTCGGGGTGCTCAAATCACGCGGCGAAGCCTCAATGGGCGGCGATCAGGATGACCTGATGCTTCTGCCGTTTGTCGTTGTGCAAAGGCGCCTGCTGGGCATCACTCACGTCAACATGCTGCAGATCTCTGCCAAAAGTGCAGATTCGGTCGAATCAGCAAAAGAAGAAATCAATCAGTTGCTCATGCGGCGGCATAACAAAAAAACCGAAGAAGATGCCGACTTTTCGATCCATACGCAGGATGACATTGCTGAAATGGCGGGCCAGACCCTGGCGATCATTGCTCTGCTGCTCGGCAGCATAGCTTCGGTTTCTTTGCTGGTCGGCGGCATAGGCATCATGAATATCATGCTGGTTTCGGTCACCGAGCGCACCCGTGAGATCGGTATCAGAATGGCTATTGGCGCACGCACCACCGATATTCTCTATCAGTTTCTTGTCGAAGCCGTTGTTCTCAGCTGTGTTGGCGGCGTAATCGGTATTTTTGGCGGTTACGTTCTGTCGACCATCATCGGGTATTTCGTTGAGTTTACGCCGGTGGTGTCGAATGCTTCGATTGTCATTTCGATTCTGTTTTCGGCTGCCGTTGGCATTTTCTTCGGCCTTTATCCGGCCTGGAAAGCCTCGCAGCTCGACCCCATCGAAGCCTTCAGATACGAATAACTACAGGGTGTCGCCGAGGTAGACGGTGGTGAAGTCGGCGGGTGGAAACGCCTTTAGCGGTGCAATAAGCGAAGCCGGGTAAAATCTGTATTTTTCGAGTCTGGCGACTGGCAACCATTCGATGCCGGTCTGCATCGCGTCATGACTGGGCGCTCCGCTGCTGCCGGGTTCTTCGAGCAGTCGACATAAGAACATGAACTCGATCTGATGAATGCTGTCATCATATTCAGCCAGTTCATGGTTGGCCGAGATGTATTCGCGCACAAAATAGAGGTCGCCAACTTCGATGCGGGCACCGACTTCTTCGTGGCATTCTCGCATAACCGCGTCTTTGAGAGTTTCGCCATGATTCTGACCGCCGCCCGGCAACAGATAAAAATCGCCAAGCAGATCGTGGTTTCTGGTGCATAACACCTGACCATCTCTCAGAATGAGGGCCTTGGCCGAGTTGCGCAGCGGCTTTGTCGGCATGGCATAAGCAGTCTGTTGTTTATTCGGTAACGACATTGTTTTGCTTTGCGCTCATCACGATCTGTTCTTTCTGCGCGCGCACGAAAAAGTGAGAAAAAAACGATACAGTTCGGCAGCCAAAAAGTCTTTCAAGTTCCTCACCAGCCGGGGCTTCGATGAATATGCTGTTTCCGCTCGGGGAGGCGGCAAAATCGACGAGATTGCCGGCAAATTCGCGCAGTCCACCGACCATACTCTCGACCTGTTGCAGCATTTGCGCGCGTTCATCAGCATCGGGAACGAACAGCTGCAGCTTGGTAAGGCGCGAACTGACGATCAGCCTGGCATGCCGCAGAGGCGCGAGCCAGCCAGGAATACTGTCGGCATAATCATTGCGAAGGGCGGCCACGTTGACTTCAGCCGCCATGGCTGGACGCACTCTGACCATTTTGGCAAAAGCGTCGAATTCACGGTTCAAAAGATTACGCCGCGCTTCGAGCTGAGCGACGACATTACCGGAGATATCATCGGGGCAGATCAGTATCTCATCGGTCGAAATCTGCAGATAAAGCCTGGCGAGTCCGGGAGCTGGAGCATGCAGGCGGGCTGCTGTAAATTTTTCGCCGACCAGAGTTTTTTCGGCGCCGATAGCTCTGGCAAGCTGCTGACGATCGAACTCGCCCCGCACGATAATGGCATAATTCTGGCGGTTCGAAAAATACAAATACAGTTCGTAAGCTCTGATCTGACCGTTCAGAATCCGGTCATTCAGGAGGTTTTCTGCGACTTTTCTGATCTGACTGCCGGTGGTCTTATCGGCACCTCGCGCAATGCACAGGCTCTCGATCTGGCCGACAATTTCCTGACCTGCATTCACGGCGTCTTCGCCGCCGTCATAAATACCAGAAGTCGTGAAATTGCAGTAAAAAGCCAGCAGCGGTTCGCTCAGTGGCGCCGGAAAATACTCGGGCGTGGGCTGAGAGAAGCCGCTCAGCATGAATGCTGCGGTAAAGATTACGATCACAAAAATCGTGGCGAGTCTGCTGTCTTTCATCACTATCTGTATCGGAAGAAGCCTGAACAAATTTCACCATATTCGAGAACGATTACGATTACGACAGGGCAGAAGAAATGAACTTTCATCATTAATTAACCTGAGACAGCTGTCGATGCAGGGTGATATGAAGCGGATATCTGTGCCAATTTGCCGAAAGCGATTCTCAGCCGGTCGCGTCGTACTGGTGCTGATGCTGTTTCTGCTGCTGGGCAGCCTGATGGCTGAGGCTGCGGCCTGGAAACTGAGTCGCAATTTCTGGTCAGAAGAAGACGAAAAGGCTTACAGCAACTTTGTCGTCGCGCTTGGTCGGTCGAAATACTCGAATCTTAATCGTTTTATCAAAGATCCCAAAGCCAATCCGCTTTATGGCGAAGAAGACAAAAAGTTCAACCTTTACCCCGATTGCGCTGATCTGCCCTACCTGATCAGAGCCTATGTCGCCTACAAGCTGCGATTACCTTTCAGCTACACGGCATCGATTTCAAGCAGGGGGCGAGACCAGCGTTACGGCAAGGGCAACCGGCCCACCAGTTTCAAAGATCAGGACTATTTCAAGTCCCCACAGCAGGTGTTCAATCAGGTTGTGCTCATCAATTCAGGTTATTTCAGAACCACAGCCGAAATCGAAGATTCAGACTTTTATCCGGTAAAAATTACCAGAAAGTCGATCATACCCGGAACCATATATTACGACCCCGATGGACATATTGCGGTAGTCTACGAAGTCGAAGAAAACGGCCGTATACGGGTTTTTGATGCGCATCCCGACCGCAGCATTTCAAAACCCTGGTTTGGCGCAAAATTCACCCGGGGCAGCCGGGAAAACGGCGGCGGCTTCAAACGCTGGCGTCCGGTTCGTTATACTTCAGAAGGCAAGATCATCAGAACCCGCAATCATAATCTGCCAGACTATTCTGCCGATGATCAATACCAGCGCACTTTCAGTGCCAGGGGTCGCCAGGGTCTTGGTTACCACGAGTATGTCAGACTTTCGCTCTGCGACGACGCAAGAAAGAGCGACCCGGTCGGCGAATTTGCTTTTATGATGAAAGATCTGCACGAAGACATCAGTTATCGCGCGGTGGCTGTCAATCTCAGTATCGAAAAAGGCATCAGCAAAAGATCGCACCCGGGCGCGCTGCCATGGAATATCTATGGCACCGATGGTATCTGGGAAGAATTCTCGACGCCGTCGCGCGATGCTCGTCTGAAAGTGGCATTTCGCGAGTTTTACGATCGCACCCGCCAGATGATTGCCGAAGCTGAGCAGAATCATGTTGCCGGCGGCCCGGCTTACGCCAGACAACTGGCCGCCGCATTTCTGCAGCAATACCAGATGTTGAGTCAGCAGCTGTCGGTCAGTTATGTCAATTCAATCGGCAGCCGGGTGTTACTCAGTTTTGACGATGTCAGTAACCGGCTGTTCGACATGTCTTTCGATCCTTATCATTCGATAGAATTCAGATGGGGAGCTAAAGGTGACGAACTTGCCAGTTCCCCTGACGATCAGACGAAACGTCGTTTTTATCAGCTCGAATATCGTCTGCGCAACCAGCTTGAACGTGTGTACAATCAACCGACGCCTCTCAGCATGGGTCCGGAACACCCGCCGGTCATAGATGTCTGCGGCTGGCTGGCCGGGTATCTGAAAGGGCAGCCGGTCGATACCTCGGTAGTGGCATTCAATCGCGAAGTGATTGCTCCTCTGCCGACAGACAGGCAATCCGCTGCTGTTGTGCCGCAGGAAGCAGCGCCAGAGCAGGATGCGGTGCCGGCGGTTCTCTCAGCGTCGGAAGACAAGGCTGAAAAAACCGGTAAACCGATTGCCGAAAAGCCCGCAACCAGCGGAAACATCTGGGATTCTCTGCTTGAAACCGGCGATATATTTGCTGCTGCAGTGGTTAATCCTGACAACTTTGTTGTCGCCAGCAGCGACTGATTTGTGAAATTTTGGTTAAGAAAATTCGTCATCGCTCCGATACTATGAGCACCTTTGCCAGTTTTTAAATCTACCAGGAGGTTAAGCATGTTTGTTCTGGCACTGACCGTCGTTCTGCTATTATTCGTAGCTCTCGTCACTCACCCCGAACGCTGGCCGGAAAAATGCGCAAGCTTTCTGAGACAACACAACATCAACAATGGCTGAACAGTATTCAATCGCCGAAGTAAGCCGACTTACCGGACTGCCGGCTCATACCCTGCGTTATTACGAGCAGCAGTTTCCCGTTCTGCTGGGCGTTGAACGCTCGCGTGGCGGGCACCGCATTTATCGCAAACATCATCTCGACACGATCAGCCGGATCATCAGGCTTTTGAAAGATGAAAAAGTCAGCATAAAACGCGCGCGCGAGCTGTTGGGAGAGCCTGATACTGCACATAACGACGAGCAGATCGTTGCAGAAACCAGCTCTGATAACAATTCACATCTCGAAACCATGTTGCATCTTGTATTGGAGAGGCTTGACCTTCTCTGCCGCAACAACGACAGCCGTGACACGCTGCTGATGAATCTTCTTAAAAACCAGCCCTCTGAGCAGAAACACGAGCTGCTCGAGCAGATCGCCCGCTGCCGGCAGGAAACCCGCGAAACCATCAGGCTGTGTCAGACTGTTATTCAGCGCGGAATCAAAGCAAATTGATCAGCAGGAGAAACTGACGGATGCATATTGACGTAGCCTTTACCCCGGCCGAAGTGCAGGCTCTCGCCAGCAAGATATGCATTGTCATCGATGTCGTCAGGGCAACTTCGAGTTTGACCGTGATCATGTCGAAAAAGCCGCGCAAGGTAATTCTCACCACAACCATTCAGAAGGCGACCAGATTTGCTTCACAGCAGACGGTGCACCCGCTTCTGTGCGGCGAACGCAAGGGTGTGGCTCCCGAAGGATTCGATTTCGGCAACAGTCCGCGAGCGTATTTCAACGCTGATCTCAACGACCGCGTTCTCATTTTTACTTCGAGCAATGGCACCCGTGCTGTAGCCGATCTGGTAATGGCACCGCACGTCTATCTCGGCTGTTTTCTAAATGCCGAGGCGGTTACGAAAAAGGCGTATTCGACTGCCAATACCAGCAACATGGACGTCCTGCTGGTCTGCGCCGGTCGCGAAGAAAAATTTGCGCTGGATGACGCTTACTGCGCCGGCTTTCTGGTGACGAAGCTGATGGCTCATATTTCGGCCCAGAGCAGTTTTGAGCTGGGCGATGGCGCTCAGGCAGCACTGGGCATCTATGGCTATTACCGCGACGACCGTCGTCTGCTCGATATGTCAGGTGCCGGCAAGGCAGTTACCGAAATTGGCCTGGCCGATGATCTCACCTTTCTGTTGCAGCGCGACCTGTTTGATTGCGTACCAGAGCTTATTCGAAAAGACTTTCCTGAGCCGGAGCATGGATTTTCGGTTCTGGTCTGATAATTCTTAACAGCACGCCGGCAATGTGCTAGAATCTGACAAGTAAACTCACACCTTCTGGAGAGCTGCGCAGTGAACTTGCCGCCGAACCCTTTTCAGCTGAAAAAGCACGCCGACGACATTCTCGAAATCATAGTCGATGAGCCGATCACTCCGCAGCACAAGGCTTTTGCTGTGCTTCAGGCAATGGCACAGAAGTTTCAGTTTATTATCTTTACGCTTAACGAGGCTGCTTCGCTGCACCCGGCTCTCGAACCGCTTTTTCCCGAAATCAAGCTTCTGGGCAGTCTGCTGGTGGTCGCGGCTGATCCGCTTCAGATCCCGTTTCCTCTGCGTGGCATAAGGGTTTTTGGCGATGTTCATGCCGCCCGCACCAGAATTCGCAATGATCGCCAGATCGAAGCGGTTGTCGGTCGAATCATCAAATTGCCCGCCTTTTCCGGCTCGGTAAGCGATATTCTGCGTATGCTGCTGAACCCTGATGTTACTTTCGAGCAGATTGAAGAAGTCACCAATAAAGACCTCATGCTGGTCAACCGTATGCTTAAAATTGCCAACAACTCGGCTCTGGGCAGCCGTATGAAAATAGACGACCTTAAAACCGTCGTTAAATTTCTGGGTATCGAAGGTATTCGCCAGATACTGATTCAGGAAACTTTCAATACTTTTGCCCGTGAATTCTCCAGAGTTAGCGACAAACTTTCTCACATGCGCCGCTGTGCCGCACTTTCTGCACATGTTGGCAAGCTGATCGGTGCCGATCTTGCCCTTATCGGCAAAATGAAGGCTGCCGGACTTATGCATGACATCGGAGCTCTGGCGCTGTCGTATCATGGAGCAGCTGAATATATCGGAGTCCTAAGAAGGCTGCGGGCCGAACGCATCGCCGTCTGCGAAGCTGAAAAGGATGCATTCGGTTTCGACCATCAGGAGATCGGCGAACGACTTGCGATCGAACTCTCGCTGCCGGCTTATATTACCAATACGGCCGGAAACCATCACAATGTCGATTTTGCCGAACACGATCTCATTTCGATGTCGGTCATGGTAGCCAATGGCTTTTTGAACGAGCAGATCGAGCAGGTCTGCTCGACTGACTACGAAAAATTCATGCCGACGCTGTCTGAAGAACGCGAGAAGAACATGCGTCTTCGCCCGCCCAAAAAGCCGGCAAAGCCGGTTGAAACGGTCGACGCCGAAGACAGCGAAGGCGAAGAACCGGCCCAGGATCTGTTCAGCTCAGCAAGAGTTTGTGCCATGCTCAAAGAAGAACTCGATAACATCATTATGGCCTCGCAGTCCGGAGATCTGTAAAGCGGGTTGACAGCAGCTCCTGTTGTTGTCGGAGACAAAATTATGGCAGAGCAATATCCCTTTCAAATTGTAAACCATGGCGACAATGTTTTTGAAATGATTGTCGGCGACGTGATAACGCCTGACCATAAGGTAGCAGAAGCCCTTGGTATACTGCTTACGAAATGCGATTACGTAATTCTTTCGCTCAAGGAAAACGCGGTTCTGCATGAAAGTTTTACCGACAAAATGGCCGAGCTTTCGTCTTCTGGCCGGCTTCTGGTGGTGGCGCGCGCCGACGGGCAGATACAAATGGCTTTGCCCGAAACGAAAAAGTTCAACGAACTTCAGGCTGCACAAAGCCGTGTCAATGGCGAGCGCAATCTAGAGAAAATCCTCAGACAGGTAGAAAACATGCCTCTGATGCAGTCTTCTGCCAACAAACTGCTCAATATGCTGCGCGACCCGAAAGTCACCTTCGAAAACATCGAAGAAGTTACCAGCAAAGACCCAAAACTGGTCATGCGCATGCTAAAAATCGCTAACAGCGCGGTTTTTTCGCGACGTATGCCGTTCGAGAATCTCAAGGCAGTTGTGACTTATCTTGGCCTCGATGGCATCAAAGAGATAATTCTGCAGGAAACCTTCGAGGGCTTTGCTCAGGTTTTCGCAAACCAGCGCGAAAAACTCGCGCATATGCGTCGCTGCGCGCATCTGGCTACCTGGATCGGCAGGCTTATCGGTGTCGATATCAACCTTCTCAGCCGCATGAATTCGGCCGGCCTGCTGCACGATATCGGTGCCCTCGCGCTCTGTTTTTACGACAGTCAGGAATACGCGCGGGCCACCATGAAGGTGCGCAACGACAAAAAATCGGTCTGTGAGGCCGAAATCGAAGTTTTTGGCGTCGATCACCAGGAACTCGGCATGCTGATGGCACAGAAAGTCGGTATGCCCGACTATCTCTGGCCAGCCATGGCGAAGCATCACGACCGTGACGTGCCTTCAGAAGACCTGCTGCTGATATCGGTAGTGACTGCCAACGGCTATCTCAACCAGTTTATCGAAAATCTGCCTTTTACACCGTATGAACCCCTTCTGCCAGTTCTGGCCGAAAAACGCCGCAAAAAGGAAGCAGTCGGCAGGGTTCTTGCCAGACCCGCACAGACCAGTGCCCAGAGCGCGATAGACAGCCTTATCAGTGGTAACGATGGTGAAGTTTTCAAGGTGCCATATGTTTACGATATTCTCAAAGCAGAACTCGACCGTTTCATGCTCGCCGGCACCGCAGCCCAGGGCATGTAACCGGCAAAGTTCAGGTGGTTCTGGACAAAAAGTGGTGTACCGGTTATTCTTATACTAGAGGGATCTGATACAGGTACACGCATGGAGGCGTAATATGGCTATTGGCCCGGTAAACAATCCTTATCTTCAACAGATTCTTTTCCAAAATCTGTCGTCTTCAACCATTCAGCCAAATCAGCTCAAAGATTCGACGCAGCTGCTCAATGCTGCCATGAATGCCAGAAACAGCACCGCCAACATTTCTGCCGCCGGCAGCAAAATCAACAATGTCAGCCAGACTATTCGCAAAAGTGGTGACATGCAGGCATTCGAAGGGTTTCAGACGGCGATGCAACGCGCCAGTACAGCGGGAGAACCGCTGCAGCTGACAAGGTTCGTCAACAGTGCTTCATATACCGCCAACAATGATCCTGCGGCGCTCAACAGTGCTTTCGCCGGCCTGGCCCGCACTATGGGGCAGAACGACAGCGCACTGGTAGATGGTTTTAACAGAGCTTTCACTGCGACAGTCGAACAGACAGGTACGGCAGGGCTCACAGCGTTCAACAAAGGCTTCGCCGGCGTTGAAAAAGCTGATTACTCTGGTTCTTCAGTCAGCCTTACCGACAACCTCAAACAGTATTTTGCCACGGTGAGCCAGGCGGTCACCTCTGGCAAATCAGAAGAAGAATCGCTCTCCAATATGCAGCGACTCGCCAAAGGCATCGAAATCAGCGAAAACGCAGACGACATCTACAAGTTCTTCAACGAGTTCACCGGCCCCGAACCCGAAAAAGGCTTTGCCTGACTCTGAAGTCAACGAATCAGCAAAATTGCCGGACTGACGAGCTAAACCCAAAACTGATTCAGTCGGCAAAGACGACAGCAGTAAGAGGCTCAAGCGTTATATTGGCGGCAGTAAGCGAAAAACCCGTCGGACTGACAATAGCTTCAGTTCCGGCGGTTTTTTTGTCTACCAGAACCTTTTTTCCGGTCAGATCTATGTCCAGCGTCAGTTTGCGTGATTTTTCGTCAGCATTGATGAACAGGTAATAAACTCTGTTGGCGGTCGAACGACAGCTGTAAGCGATCACCAGGTCTTTTGCGAGAATTTCGGGGGCTTTGATCAGCTGAACGTCTTTATCGACAAGTTTTTTGCTGCCCAGCCTGAAAGCATCGGTCGAACGCCGCAGGGCTATAAGACCTCGGGTATACTGGCTTGTTATCTGGTTAACCGCATACTTTTGAGCGTCGGTTGCCTTGGCCCAGTCGAACATGTTGATCGCATCAGTTGAGTCATAAGAATCGTGAATGAAATACGGATGCTTGAAAGGTTTGCCTTCGGCATCGGCAAAGACATGAAACTTGTGTTCGGGAGTGTTATTCCCTTTCCACTGTTTGCTGCGGCCGTATTCCTGGCCGGCATGTAAAAAGGCTGTGCCCTGTGACGTCAGAATGATCAGGTTGCCGAGGCGCAGGCGCCGGTGAATTTCGTGGTCGTTTTCGGCTATTTCGGGGTCTTTTTTGATCGACTGAGCGATAACATCGTAAGCCGGCAGGTTGTCGTGTGCCTCGATATACTGAACCATATCGCCTGGTGCATCGGCCGGAGTATTGGATGGCTGTCCCTTGATGTTGTTGAACAGACCTTGAATGCTGCGTGGCCCGCCGGTCAGAAACATCGGATCACCTTCGCAGCCAAAGCCTGACTTGAGTTCATTACGCATTTCATCGCTGAAAACGCCGACGCTGTCGGTGTGCGCCATCCAGTCCTGGTCGGCAGCTTTGCCGGCAAGCGTCGGATCTTCGAGATGTCCTTTAAACGTGCGCCAGCCTTCGCCGATAAACAGGGCCTGCGGGTTGATCGCAGCGGCGGCGTCGAACGCTTCCTGCACGGCATCGCTGGTGGCGTCGCCCATCATGTCCCAGCGCATGCCATCGATGCCATATTCCCTGAACCAGTGCCTGACTGAATCGACCATCAGCTTCTTCGACATCTTATGGGTTGTCGCGAGGTTGTTGCCAAAATCGCCGACAAAAGTGCCTTTGCTGTCTCTGAAGAAATAATAATCTGGCACGATATCGTTTAAAAAGCTGGCCTGCGCCATGTGCGTATAGACCACATCGAGAACCACGCCCATTCCGGCCGCGTGAATGGCATCGACAAGCTCTTTGAACTCGGCAATTCGCAGTTCGGCATCATCAGGATTTTCAGAGTAGGCGCCATCGAGCGAAAAATAGTTCTGCGGGTCGTAGCCCCAGTTGTAATTGCTGTGTTTTGCCGAATAATGCAGCTCACGCTGTCCCATCTGCGTTTCGTCGCCAAAATACCAGGCCATCACCGGCAGAAGCTGGATGTGGGTTACGCCCATGGATTTTATATAGGGCAGCTTGTCGATAAAGGCACGGTAAGTCCCCCAGCGATGCTTGAGGTCTTTCTCTATCGAAGGATCAGAGGTGAAATCTCTGATGTGAACTTCATAAATTATGGCATCTTCGCGCTTCGCGTAACCGTCGATTTTGGCCAGAACCGGCTTTTTGCCGACTGCGGCGACATCAACGACCGCTGCTTTGCCGACGAAGTCGCGACTGCTGCCGGCCGACTGCCCGGCGGCATCGACCGTAACCGCGGCCATCGAGCGTGCGTAAGGGTCGAGGACTCGTTTGGCTGCCAGACCCGGGTTATCGACCTCGAACTGGTAATAAAAACCACGCGGGTCAGCCAGTCCGGTCGGAATGTCGTTACCGATCGTTGCCGACCAGACGCCGCGTTCGCCGCGTTGCATAACGATACGCCCGATTTCGCGGTTCTGGTCTTCGCGTGCAAAAACAATCAGTTCAACTTTATCAGCAAGCGGCGCCCATAGCTTGATAGTGGCGGTGCCATCAGCGTATCGGCAGCCAAGATCGTCACCCGCATAGGCAAATAGTTCGTCGACCAGCTTCCAGTCAAGGCTGGCGACAAGATCTGCGTCAGCCCAGCCGATTTTAAGAGGATGTTGTGTGACGGTAAAATCAGCGTCGACAATGGCCTGCTCTTTATCAATTGTACAGGCAGTGATCTTAACGGCATTGCCGTTTTTATCAACTATCTTCAGCCTGGCAGCCAGGGCGGCATCGTCGAGACCGGCGAGGCTGTTGAAAAGCAGTCTGATACGCCCTGCCGACAACACGGTTGCGAGCTGCAGATCGTTGCTGATTTTGAGTTCAGGCGAATCATATATGTTGTCATCGCCTTCTTTAACCCAGACCTGATTCTGGTTTTCTGTAAGCTTTACCATTTTGTTGCCACCCTCTTTCTCGCCCGAAATCCGGTCGAGGATTAAAAAACTCACCTGCTGTGCATCAGCGAGAAGCTCAACATCGAGCCACACTCCAAACGAGTCGCTCGCCGTAAATAACGCGGCGCCCTGTGGCCAGTCAGTCGATGGCGATTTCACTTCGTCCCACGACCAGATGCCAAATCGCTGATAATCGGCGTCAGCGCGCTGGTAATGGATGCGCAGGCGGCCGGGCAGTGGCTCGTCTGACGCCAGGCTGACTTTGCCCGTTCCTATGAGCAGTGTTATCACGAGCAGCATAAAAACCGGCCACACCTGTCGGGTTTGAAGTTTCATCCGGTCACCTCACTGAATTATTGACAGCATGATACAGACAAACAGTCTTCACAGGCAAACAGAGAAATTTATTGCGACCGTTCCGGGAAGCACGTTGAAGTTGCGCTGTTTTGCAAAACTGTGCTATTTAAGCAGATATTCAAATGTACCGGCAGATAAACAGATGCAGAACCTGTGGAAATTCGTAAAACATATTTTTAACCGGGTGGTTGAAACCAAGGTCACCGAGGCGGCGGCAGCGATTGCCTACTATGCGATTCTGTCGTTTTTTCCGCTGATTCTGTTTCTGATCGCCTTTAGCTCGTCATTTCTGCAGAGCGCCGAAGTACAGGGGCAGATTCTCAAGTTTGCCGAAGAATATATGCCTGGTTCAGAATCGCTGGTGGCCGGAAACATTCAGCATCTGATTCGAGCCAGCGGCGCGGTCGGGTTGCTTGGTACCGCCATGCTGCTGTGGTCGGCAACACTTGTTTTTGCCGGCTTTGCGCAGAACATCAACAACGCCTGGACATTGGCCGAAAGCCGGCATTTTCTTATCGATCGGCTGATCGGGCTGATGATGATCGGCATTCTCGTGATTTTTCTGATTTTGTCGCTGATAACAAATACGCTGCTCGACGTGCTGCCGCGGATTTTTCCGACTTATCTCGAAACACTTTTTGCCGAGATGACCAGATTCAATCAGATTATGATCGAATATCTGCCGCAGACAACGATTTTTGTGCTGCTGCTGATGCTTTACAAGTATATTCCGAATTCGCTGGTGCGCTGGCGCGAATCGCTGGCCGGCACTCTGTTTACCATGCTGGCATTGCAGGTCACCAAGCGTGGCTTTATCTGGTATCTGTCTTTCGGCACCGACAGCTACAGCCTGGTCTACGGCTCGCTTGGGGCCGTGGTCGCCTTTATGCTGTGGATATACCTGTCTTCGTGCATAATCCTGGTCGGCGGCCATGTCAGCGCTGCCGTCGCACTGTTTTTCAGGCCGGCGCGCGAACCTGCAGCCAACGGCGACCCGCCGGTATTTGTTTAAAATCAGTCTACCACTTTTCGGCGGGTTTCTTTTCGCTTTTCATGCTTAAAGAGATGCGTTTACGGGGGATATCTACTTCGAGAACGCGCACTTTAACCTTTTGCTGCACTTTGACGACTTCGGCTGGATCTTTGACGAAACGGTCGCAGAGCTGACTGATGTGAACCAGACCATCCTGGTGTACGCCAATATCGACGAAGGCGCCAAATTGCGTGACGTTGGTGACGATTCCGGGCAGCAACATGCCGGGTGCAAGATCTTTGATCTCGTTGACGCCCTCGGCAAAGGCAAATGCTTCGAATTTGTCGCGTGGGTCGAGGCCGGGGCGGGCCAGCTCTTTCATGATGTCGCTGAGTGTCGGAATACCGATTTCTTCACTGACGTAATCTTTGAGTTTGATGCGGTTGCGCAGTTCCTGGCTCTTGATGATATCGCCAACCGAACAGCCGAGGTCGGCAGCCATCTTTTCGACGATCTTGTAACTTTCAGGGTGAACGGCGCTGTTGTCGAGCGGGTTGTCGCTGCTGCGCACGCGCAGAAAGCCGGCCGCCTGTTCGAAAGCGCGCGGGCCAAGACGCGGCACTTTATTGAGCTGCCGGCGGTTTTTGAAGGGGCCGTTCTCTTCTCGCCAGGCTACGATGTTTTTGGCAAGCTGCGGGCCGAGACCGGCGACATAACTCAATATCTGACGGCTGGCAGTATTCACCTCGACGCCAACGCCGTTGACACAGCTCATTACCACGTCATCGAGTCCCTTTTTCAGCTTGCCCTGCTCGACATCATGCTGATACTGCCCGACGCCGATACTTTTGGGATCGAGCTTAACCAGTTCAGCCAGCGGGTCCATGAGGCGGCGGCCAATCGATACAGCTCCGCGCACGGTGACATCGTAATCAGGAAATTCTTCGCGCGCTACTTCAGAGGCACTGTAGATCGACGCGCCGCTTTCATTGACCATTACCACTGGAATACTGGCCGGCAGCTGAAGACTTTTGATGAATGCTTCAGTTTCGCGGCTGCCGGTGCCGTTTCCAATGGCGATGGCTTCGATTTTGTTGCGGTCGATGAGCTTTTTTACAAGAATCACTGAAGCCAGGCGAGCCTGCTCGGATTGCGAGATAAAGATGACATCGTGTTCGAGCAGTTTGCCCTGCGGGTCGAGACAAACCACCTTACAGCCGGTGCGAAAGCCGGGGTCGATGGCAAGAACCGATTTTTGACCAAGTGGTGGTGCCATCAGCAGTTCGCGCAGATTGGCGGCGAACACTCTGATTGCTTCTTCTTCTGCCTTTTCGCGCAGTTGTTTGCGAAATTCATTTTCGATTGACGAAGAAAGCAGGCGCTTGTAAGAATCTTCGATGGCTTCGCGAACCTGCTCCCAGGCCGGACAGAAAGCCTGTCGATAGAATCTGGTAAGAGTTCGCGCGGCTTTTTCGGCATCGGGTTGAATCGAAACTTTAAGAAACCCTTCATTTTCGCCGCGCAGAATGGCGAGCAGGCGGTGTCCGGCAATTTTTGCAGCCGGTTCCTGCCAGTCGAAATAATCGCGAAATTTTGCGCCTTCGGTCTCTTTATCCTTAACGACTTTCGACTGCAGCACGGCTTCAGCCGCGAAGAATTCGCGCAAAGCGGCTCTGACTTCGGCATTCTCGCTCACCGTTTCGGCGATGATGTCGCGTGCGCCCTGAAGAGCGTCGGCGGCTGATTCTACACCCTTTTCAGCCGAGACAAAAGCAGCTGCAGCAGCGGCCGGGTCAAGATCAGGGGCCTGTTTTAAAAGAATCAGAGCCAGTTCTTCGAGACCTTTTTCGCGGGCAATGGTGGCGCGTGTGCGCTTTTTCGGGCGATAGGGCAGATAGATATCTTCGAGTTCGCTGAGATTGGTGGCCTTGTCGATTCTGGCTGTCAGCTCGTCAGTGAGCAGGTTGCGCTCGGACAATGACTTGACGATAGCTTCGCGGCGCTTGTCGAATTCGGCGAACTGTTCGAGCCGGTCTCTGACCGTCTGAATCTGAACTTCATCGAGCGAACCGGTTCGTTCTTTGCGATAGCGTGCGATAAAAGGCACGGTGCCGCCTTCGTCGAGCAGCTGCGCAGTCGACATCACCTGCAGGGTATTGATTTTGAGTTCATCTGCGATTCGGGCAAACCATTGATCATTCATCAGCAAACCTCTGACAACATTCGTAATCCGATCGAGAAAGAAGAGAGGACAAAGACGAGAACGAGGCCGAGAACGAGGACGAGAACGATTACGATTACGATTACGATTTTAGGATGAGATATCTATACCTCCCGGCTGCGGCTGTCGTCAACCTCAACAAGAAGAAGCGCACGCTGAGCCGCAGAGACACAGAGATGAAGATCGTCCACAGATTGCACAGATTGCGCAGATAGCGACGGAAGACGAAGAGAAAAAAGGAAAGAGAAAATCGATAACGATCCCGAGACCCGATAGCGATAAAGAGATGAAGGGCGTCCTCACTTCAATCTGTGAAATCTGTGAAATCGGCGGATTACTTTCATTTCTTCCCTGGCTTTAATTTTAAGCGCTGCCGCAATATCATGAGCTCAGTTGGTGCTGGTTATACAGCTTCCCGAGAATTGCTGATAAATTGCGGCGGGGGTTGAAAGTTTGCGGTATAATACTTTAGAAATCTGGTATTTTGTATCAACTTCGAAATGCGAAGATCGAATAGAGAGCGGGCGATGGAAGATACACTGAACAGAAAACTGCCACCAGACCTGGACAAACTGCAGATGCTGGGGCGTCTGGTCTCGGGAATAACGCACGAGATAAATACTCCGATGCACTATCTCGAACACAATCTGTCTTTTCTGAAAGTAGCTTTTAAAGATCTGATGAGGTTGCAGGACTGCTGTTGCAAGTTGCTGCAGAAGATTCAGGACGGCGAAAAGCTCGATGATTCGGTGTGGCAGGAACTCACCAGCATCAAGGCAGAAGTCGAGCCTGATTATCTGCAGACTGAGATCGGCAAAACCATCGAGCAGTCAATCGAAGGTATCGACATGGTTTCGAGTATAGTGCTTGCACTTAAGGACTTCTCGCACCGCTCACAGCGGGAGTTCTCGATGACAGATATCAATAAATGTGTTGAGACGGCATGTACTATATCGAGGCATGAGTGGAAAAAGGTTGCAGATCTGCAGCTGGAACTGGCCGGAGATCTGCCATTTCTTTTCTGTTCGCGCGATGAAGTGCATCAGGTTCTGCTCAATCTCGTAGTCAACTCAGCGCATGCCGTTGCCGAAAAGAAAGACTCAGGCGCGTATGATCGTGGAATCATCAGAGTAACCACCGCAGCGCGCGGAGACAAGGTCGAGATCAGGGTCGAAGATGACGGAGCCGGCATCTCTGAAGAAAATCAGAAGCTGATGTTCACGGCAAATTTCACCACCAAGAAAGCTGGTGCTGGAACCGGTTTTGGCCTCAGTCTGGTTCGCCATATTGTCGAAAACAGGCACAACGGCAACATCAGCTTTGCAAGTGAACCAGGCAAGGGGACAGCTTTTACCGTGGTATTGCCTCACCGGCAGCCTGATCGCGAAAACGTCGGAGAAGGAGTATGATTCCCTACAAACTTTTATTCGTCGATCCGGACACCAATGCTCTCGATGCCTATAAACGTCTGCTCAAAGCGTTACGCCCGACCTGGTCGGCCAGTTATGCTGCCAATGGCCGTGAGGCAATTCAAATTATGCGCAAACTCAAACCTGATGCAATGATTACTGAGTTGAACATGACGATAGAAAATGATGCCGATCTGCTCAAGGCCGTTCAAAAATTCTATCCTGACGTTATCAGAATCGTGCTTTCGAGTGAATCCGATGCGCAGGCCGAAACTATTCTGCGTGCCACCCAGTCGGCACACCGCTTTCTCGCCAAGCCATGCAAGGGAGAAACGCTGCTCGCAAACATCGAGCAGGCCGCCGAACTGCGCAAAATTCTTAACCGTCGCGAGTTGCGTGAAATAATCAGTGGTATGCCGTATCTTCCCAGCCTGCCGCAGCTTTATCATGATCTTCTGCGCGCCATGGAGTCGCCACTGGTCTCGATTGCCGAACTCGGCGACATTATCGCCCGCGATGTCTCAATGACGACAAGAGTTCTGCATCTTGTTAATTCAGCTTTTTTCGGACTGCCCCGCCAGGTCTCGAATCCACGCGAAGCAGCGGCGATGCTTGGTTTGAATGTTCTTAAGTCGTTGATTCTTTATGTAAAGCTGTTTTTTGCAGCTCCTGATTCTAAATTTCCGGGATTTTCGCTCGATGACATGTGGGCGCACAGTTCGTTGACCGCCAGGCTGAGTCGAGAAATAGCACGAGATCTGGGTGGCAATAGCAGAATTCAGGAAGATGCCTTTCTTGCCGGCATGCTGCACGATGTCGGCAAGCTGCTGTTGCTCGAACAGCCGAAATACTTCAACACGGTGACCTGGAAGCAGTCAGAGAACAACGATCTAACGTTTGCAGATGCCGAATATCTTGAATACTCAACTTCGCACGCCGAAATCGGCGGCTATCTGCTTGGACTCTGGGGTCTGCCTGACCCGGTCGTCGAAGCGGTTGCCTGCCACCATCGACCAACCCAGATATCAGGTGAAACTTCACGGGTTCTGGCAGCGACATATCTGGCAAACGCGATGCTCTGCCGCGAAGCCGGTGATGAAATTAAGTTTGACGAAACTCTGCTGAGTCAGGGTAAAATCAAAAATATGTTACCCGCCTGGTCTAATCAGGCAAAAAGACTTCATGAAGAACTACGCAACAGTTAAACCGAAAATACTTCTGGTAGACGACGAGCCCAATGTTCTGGCGTCTTACGGTCGCGGCCTTCGCCGCAACTGGGACCTCATCACCGCCGTAAGCGGCGAAGAAGGACTGCATGAGATTCGCGAGAACGGGCCATTTGCAATAATCGTTGCCGATTTCAACATGCCACGCATGGATGGCATAACTTTTCTTGCCAATACGATTAACCTTGCGCCAGAGAGCATACGCATGATGCTGACCGGCGAAGGTGATTTTCAGATCGCGACCAAGGCGGTTAACGAGGGCAACATCTTCAGATTCATGACCAAGCCCTGCTCACTTGAAAACCTTGAGAGATCGCTGGCAGCCGGCTATAGGCAGTATCAGCTGCAACAGATCGAAAAGGAAGCTCGCCAGCAGGAAATTCAGATAGCCGGAGAAATCCAACAGACTCTGCTGTTTGAAGAAATTCCTACAGAGATGCAGGGTGCCGAACTGGCATCGATAAGCATACCTTCGCAGAGCGTCGATGGTGACTTTATTGACTTTTTCAAGTTTACACCAACAAAGTTCGACGTTGTAATTGGCGATGTGATGGGAAAAGGCGTGCATGCCGCCCTGGTGGGAGCTGGCGCCCGCAACCGCCTGAGTCGCGTGATCTGGAACCTGTCTCGTCGTCAGAGCGAAGATCCGACACCGGCAGCGATAATGCAGGCGCTCGACAACAACATGCACGAAAAGCTGGGCGAGCTGAACAAGTTCATAACCATGGTCTACGTCCGTTTCGACCTCGACCAGTACACACTCAATTATGTCGATGCCGGCCATGTGCCGACTTTATGGTATTCAGCCACCAGTGATGAATGGAAGCCGCTGAAAGGACGCAACTTTCCGATCGGAATTCCGATGCCGCGAGCAGCCGAGCAGTTCGAAGTCAAATTTGGCTACGGCGACCTTTTTCTGTTTTATTCTGACGGTTTATCGGAAGGTCGCGACAAACATGGCTGGCAATATGGCGACAAGCAATTCATACATGCTCTGCGTGAACTGCCGAAAAACTCGGCAAAAACTTTTCTGCGCCTGCTCGTAAATGATTTCAAATCATTTGTCGGCCACAACTATTTTGCCGACGACCTGACCATTGTGGCCGTACGCATCGCCTGAAAAAGATTATTGGCTTTACAGATTTGCAATCTGTTGAAAGACGGAAAGGCCAGCTGGTGGCATAAGCAGGCCGGTGCTATCACCGGCAAGGTAATTCTGCATGAAACTCAGTCGGTCGTTGTAAAAGCTGATGGCAGCCGATTGATAAACGGCAGTCCGGCTTCGGCTGAAAACCATCTGCGTCAGGTCGGCAATCTCGAATTGATCAAAGGCAAAAGTGGCGCAGAAGCCACTACCGGCGCCGTTGGCCCAGCCGAATTTCTCGCTGACATCGGACATCGTGACACCCGCGTCAAGACCTGGAAAGCGATCAAATTCAGCGAAGACGACAATCAGGTGACGGTATATGTTGCCGGACTCGTGCCTGGCAACCGCATACTGCGTCCGGGCTTGAAATTCAAGGTCGAAGGCACCTGGCTGCAGAAACTCGACTTCGTTTCGCTCATGCTCGCGCTATTTCTCGGCACCGCTTCGTTGCCGCACATCCTGATCAGATATTACACGGTTCCCAGTCCGGCGGCAGCGCGCAAATCTACTATCGTAGCGATTGCGGCCATCGGCGCTTTCTACGTGCTCACTCTCTACATGGGCCTTGGCGCTATGACCAACGGCACCGTCAACCTTCTCGACGACAATATGTCAGCGCCACTGCTGGCAAGATCGTTTGGAACCTTTCTGTTCTCAGCCATCTCGGCCATTGCTTTCGCTACCGTTCTCGGCACGGTCAGCGGCCTGATCGTAGCTGCTTCCGGGGCAGTTGCGCATGATCTTATGGATCGCTACCTCGGCCTCAATCTCAGCGAAAATCGCAAGGTCAGAGCGGGCAAGATCTCGGCCGTGGCCATCGGCATCGTCAGCATAATTCTCGGCATACTCTTCGAAGGCACCAATGTGTCTTTCCTGGTGGGCTGGGCTTTTTCAGTCGCTGCCTCGGCCAACCTGCCGTCAATAATCATGCTGCTGTTCTGGAAACGCACCACCGCCAGCGGCATCATCGCTTCGATTATCGTCGGCGTCGTATCGGCCATGGGCATGATTCTGCTCTCGCCCAGCATGTTTAGAATATATGGCCTCGACCCCGCCAGTGCGCCTTTTCCGATCGACAACCCCGGCATATTCTCGATTCCGATCAGCTTTGCCGCCCTGGTTATCGTATCGCTGATGACGCAGCCCGGTCAGGAAAAGATGCCGGAAACGGCCGTAGCCTGAGCTCTGTTGACATAAAGTTCCGTCGGGCAGCTATGCCCGACGGCGCTTTTTTGTTATGCTGAAATCCAGAGTTGACGTAGAACAGTTTTGCATAAGAGTATAGCGAGGACCGGCATGAAGTATTTTCTGGTTCGCAGTGTAATCCCGACTCTTCTGACTATCGCGCTTTTCGTGATGGCGATCTTCTTTTTTATGCTTCCAGCGCTCGAAAAGAGCATCATGGATCAGAAAAGGGAGATGATCAAGGAGCTCACCAATACTGCCTGGAACATTCTTGCCCGCTTCGAATACGACGAGCGCATCGGCGTGATGACACGCGAGCAGGCGCAGAAACTGGCGATAGAATCGATTCAGAACCTTCACTACGGGCAGGGCATGAAGGACTACTTCTGGGTCAACGACATGCAGCCCCGCATGATCATTCACCCTTACCGCACTGACCTCAATGGCAAAGATCTCAACGACGTCACCGATCCTTCCGGTAATCGGCTTTTCGTTAAATTCGTCGAAATCGTTAAGGCCCATAATGCCGGCTACGCTGAATATCTCTGGCAATGGAAAGACGATCCGAGCCGAATCTCACCTAAGCTGTCTTACGTAAAGGGTTTCGAACCCTGGGGCTGGATCGTCGGCACCGGTGTCTATCTTAACGATGTGCGTAACGAAATCGCCTTGATCAGAAATAATCTGATCTTCTTTTCAACTGCGATACTGTTGATTACAACCGGGCTGCTCGCCTTTCTGCTGGTTGGCAGTTTTCTATCGGAAAGGCGCCGCCGACTTGCTGAACTGAGCCTGCGTGAAAGCGAAGAAAAATACCGCATGCTGGTTGAATCAGCCGGTGAATACATGATCATGTCGTTATGCGGGCAGGAGCTTTTTGCCAACAACAGCATGCTCAGACTGCTCGGCTATTCGTCCGAAGAGTTCATGCAGAAAAACATACTCGAAGTCGTCGAAATGTCGCCGGCCGAAAAGAATCTTGGCTACCCGTACTCAGTAGCTCTGGTCAAAGGCGAAGAATACCCGCATCAGTATGAAACCTACCTGATAAAGAAAAACGGTGAACGTTATCGGGTAATGATGTTGCTGTCGAGTATTCCGCAGGGCAATAAATCAGGCTTCCTCATGATCGCTTCAGAGGTTACCGTTCAGCAGGAAAGGGTTATACGCCAGGACAGGCTGCTCGAAGAACTGCAACGCAGTTTTCTCTATTTTCACCAGCGCATAGCTGATATCGCCAGTTTGCCGGCAATCATCTGCTCGCCAGCTGAAACTCTGCATTCGGTCGCCCGGCATTTTCAGCCCGATGGCATCGATGCTGTTCTCGTCGAAGATGGCAGCGGCATCAGAGGTGTGCTTTCTTTGCAGACCTACATTCAGTTTCTGCTTTCAGGCAGTTACGATCTAAAGGCTACTTCTCTTGCCGACATCAAGCTCGAAGCACCTGTCTTTGTCGATGAATCGGCACTGCTTTTCGATGTTTATCTCAAAATCGAAAAAAGCGATTTCAATCATGTTTTCGTAATCAACGACAAAGGCGCGCCGACCGGTCTGGTCAACAATCACAGCTTTATCTTTCTGCAAAATTATTCGCCAACGATTCTGCTGCGCGAAATTCAGGTCATCGACAACGAAGCAAAGCTGACCACCGCCAACCGGCTGCTGCCAGAGCTTTCTCGCATTTTTATCAAAAATCAGATCGGTGTCGGTCACTTGAATCGGCTGATAACAGACGTTTCAGACCTCATTCTCGAAAAAGCCATCGAGCTGTCGGTTAAGAAGCTGGGCCCGCCGCCGGCCGAATACTGCTTTATGGTGCTGGGCAGTCAGGGTCGACGAGAACAGACTCTATGCACTGATCAGGACAACGCAATCATATTTGCCGACGTTGCTGAAAGCGAAGAAGAATCGGTTAAGAAATATTTTCTCGAACTCGGAAACAAGGTCTGCACGCTGCTCGATCGTTCAGGCTACAGATACTGTGATGGCGACATCATGGCAAAAAATCAGGCGTGGTGCCAGCCACTCGCGAAATGGAAAGCAAATTTTTCGGCCTGGATCAACACTCTCGAAGCCAAAGACCTGCTGCAGACCAAGATATTTTTCGATTTCAGAGCAATCGCTGAACCTGGCAACCGTTCAACCTGGCTGGTCGATCACCTGCAGAAGCACCTCGAAAGCGAACTGGCCAACAGCCCACGCTTTTATTTCCTGCTTGCCATAAATATTCTGCAATTCGATCCGCCGCTCGGTTTTTTTGGCGATTTCATTCTCGAAACCCGCGGGCATCACGCCGACGTGCTTGATATAAAGGGTGTTCTGAGCATGGTAGTAGATTTTGCCCGCATTTATGCGCTAAAATATGGGGTCCGCACGCGCAACACGCACGAACGCCTGCAGGCACTCAGTGAGCTTGGGATTTTGACAAGTCAGAGCTATGATGATCTTGAACGCGCACTCAATTATCTGATGACGATCAGGCTTGAGAATCAGGTCGAAGAGACCGACCAGGGGTTTAATCCAGATAATCTGATCAAGCCTGAGAACCTCACTACGATAAATCAGAAGATTCTCAAAGAGATTTTCGCTCAGATAAAGAACTTTCAGGTTCGACTCAGCTACGATTTTACTGGCACGACAGGAGTTAAAACCTGATGATTCTTATTTCCGGCGACGTACACAGTCAGTATCACGTAATCAACGAACAGATACGCCATGCCGAAAAGATGATCGACCGCGTACTCGATGCCGTAATCGTACTTGGTGATTTTGGTATTTACGAACAGCCGCTACGGCAGTTTTTCGACAAGGAGGGCGGCGATTTCCTGCGTAAGCTGTATTTTATCGACGGTAACCATGAAGAATTCGCGCAGTTCGATCGTCTTATCGAAAAATACAGTCATCATCTCAATCATCTGGCGCGCGGCAAGGTAACGCAGATCTGCAACGGACGTTTTTTGTCGCTCGGCGGCGCACGCTACATGGATGCGCTGAACTCGCCTTCGGGCTCAGAAATCAGAGATTGTGATATTAGCCACTGTCTCGCGCACATGGCCGATGAAGTCGATTATATTCTCACGCATGATTGCCCGGCCGGCATTGGCGTGCCGAACGCACCCGGCATGGAGTATTACGGTAAACCCGGGTTCGAGCGTGGCAGTGAACTTATCGAGCATTTCAAGCCAAAAAAGTGGTTTTTCGCGCATTACCACCGCTGGTTCAGCAGCAAGATCGGCGAATCAGAGTTTTTCGGTCTGCCCGAGAGCTGGAAAGGCTTTGGCCTGCTCGATGAAAAGGGCAACTATCAGTCTGTCGAGCATGTTGTCGAGACGCGCGAAGACTGGCTGCAACGCTTTATAAAAAAGCTGTTCAGCCTATAGTGGTCTGACAATCCAGAGCAAAAGAATGGTGCGGCATTCGATTATTCTGTTTGCCGCAACGTTGTTGGTCAATCGGTGCCGATCATCACGCTCGAAGCTTTGACCACGGCATAAACTTCCTTGCCGACTTTGACGCCGAGGTTTTCGCAGGATTTCTTGGTAATGATCGAAGTAATTTCTTTGCCTGGAGCGATTTCCACAACGATTTCGGCGTTAACTGCGCCGATCTCGACCGATTTAACAACGCCCTTCAAAGCATTTCTTGCACTGATCTTCATCTCAAATTCTCCTGTAAGATAATGTTATCAAATTCTAACACATTATCCGGTACAGAAAAAACTTCTTCGAATCTGTTCAGGCGGCCAGCATTTTTGCAGGTTGTTGCGTGGCGGATTCGCTGAAATAGCCGAGGACTCCGGCGCAGACCCGGCAGATGGCTCCGTGTTCGCCGGGGTAAGCCTCATTGCACTTCGGGCAGATCGAAATGGGTTTGCCCTTCTTTTTCTGAAATCTGGAGACATCGATAGATACCCGGCGGCTCGAAAGAATAGCGCAACCGGCTTCCTTTATCTTCGCCATCAGCAGTTGTGTGTTCTGCTCATGCTTCGGAACCAGCTTGAGGAACCAGTTTCTGATCTCAGGCCATTGCTGCAGCTTATCGGTGTCGAGATAAACCCTGATGCCTTCACCACTGTGTTTGTCGTAAAATGTCAGCGCAAAACGGCCGATTTTGAGAATCTTGAGCCAGCCGTTGCCGATCGAGCAGGGGGTCAGCAACTGCACAGCGTCTGGCAGGCACTTGGCCGACTCGCTGATAACATCATAAAGAGCGTCGGCGGGCAGACTGCGCGTGGCTAACTCGACCATGAAGCCACCGATAAGAAGGCCGGGCGACATGCATCCATGAAAAGCAACAGTTCTGGTTTCGTATTCTTCAAAGCTGAGAGGGCCGATATTCATAAGATTCACACTTGTCCTTGTTTTTTGAAAGAAGAAAAGGCAGATGGGGCGTCGGCCCCATCTGCTTCGAGGGTTATGCGATTTTTTCGATGTTTACAGCGCAGGCTTTGTATTCTGCGGTTTTGGTTTCGGGATCGAAAACATCGTTGGTCAGCCAGTTGGCGTTGCCTTCGCGGAAGTGGAAAGCCATCCAGACCAGACCCGGCGGAATACGGTCACTGACTCTGGCCTTAACCTGCACGTGATTGCGCCGCGAACTGACCTTGATTTTATCGCCATCGACAATGCCGAGGCGCTGCGCATCCTGTGGCGAGATATCCGCGGTTTCTTCCGGTAGAATCGCATCCATGCCGCTTCTTCCGGTCTGAGTGCGTGTGTGGTAATGATAGAGGCGGCGGCCGGTGCTGAGCACGAAGGGATATTCGTTGTCGGGCACTTCTGCCGGAGGAGTCCATTCTACCGGCATGAACATGCCTTTGCCGCGGGTAAACTTGCCGTCTCGGTGCAGATAGAACGTGCCGGGGTGCTCGACGTTCGGGCAGGGCCACTGCAGGCCGTCGTTTTCGATGCGCGCATACTTGATGCCGCCATAGGCGGGCGCTTCGACCGAAAGTTCGTGATCCCAGATTTCGCGGGCACTTTCTGATTTCCATTCCTGGCCAAAACGCTTCGCGATCTGTTTGAAGATCCACCAGTTCGGCATGGCCTTACCGGGCGGGCTCTTGAACTTGCGCACCATGCTGACACGGCGCTCGCTGCTGGTAAAGGTGCCTTCGTTTTCGCCCCAGGCCGCGGCCGGCAGCACGACATCAGCAAATCTAGTGGTTTCGGTCGGGAATATATCCTGACAGACGAGAAATTCCGCCGATTCAAGGCACTTTTCGACGTGCGCGATATTGGGTTCTGAATTGGCAAGGTTTTCGCCAAAGACGTAGAAGGCGCGAACCTTCTTTTTCGGCAGGCCTTCGAGCATATCGGGAATCATGATGCCGACCTTGTCAGAAAGGCCGGTGACACCCCAGGCTTTTTCGAACTTTTCCTTCATTGCCGGTTCGGTAACCTTTTGATAGCCGGGATATACGTTAGGCAGGGCGGCCATGTCGCAGGCACCCTGCACGTTATTCTGGCCACGCAGCGGGTTGACGCCGCCACACTCACGCCCGACATTTCCCAGCAGCATCTGCAGATTGGCTACCGACATGACGTTGTTCTTGCCACAGGTGTGCTCGGTGATACCAAGCGTGTAGCAGACCATCGCCGGCCGGTTTGCCGCAAGCGTGCGCGCGATTTCGACGATCATTTCTTCGCTGACGCCACAGATTTTGGAAGCCTTTTCAGGCGGGTATTTATCGACCGCAGCTTTGAGGGCGTCGAAGTTTTCGCAGCAGTTCGTCACGTATTCCTTGTCGTAGAGATTTTCTTTGATGAGAACATGCATCAGGGCGTTGAGAAAGGCCACATCGGTGCCGACTTTGAGGGGCGCGTAAATTTTGGCATGGTCGGCCAGCGCGTGGCGGCGCGGATCGACGACGATAAGACCGGCTCCCTTCTGAACCGCCTGTTTTACGAAGTAAGAGGCGACCGGGTGTGCTTCGGTCATGTTGGTGCCGATGCAGAAGAACATTTTTGCTTTTGCGAACTCAGAGAACGAATTTGTCATTGCGCCTGAACCGAATGAAGTTGCCAGACCGGCAACAGTAGGCGCGTGTCAGGTACGCGCGCAGTGGTCAATGTTGTTGGTCTTGAACACTCCGCGGAAAAGTTTCTGCATGTAATACGAGTCTTCGTTGATCGAACGGGCGCAGCTTACGCCGGCGATGGCATCAGGCCCGGACTCGGCGATGATCTTTTTAAAGCGGTCAGCGACCAGATCGAGTGCTTCATCCCATGAAGCTTCGCGAAACTCGCCGTTTTCCTTGATCAGCGGGCTGGTCAGGCGGTCGCCCGAGTAGATGAAGTCATAACCGAAACGTCCCTTAACACAGAGAGAGCCGTTGTTAGGCTGGGCGCCTTCGACGCCTTCGATTCTGACGACTTCTTCGCCCTTTACCTGAACGTCAAGCTGACAGCCGACGCCGCAATATGGGCAGGTAGTTCTGACATGCCTGATTTCCCACTAGCGGGCCTTGCCGTGCGCCTTTTTTTCGGTCAGCGCCCCGACCGGGCACAGCTGCACGCATTCACCGCACTGTACGCAGGTCGATTTACCCATGGGTTTGGCGTCATCGAACACGATTTCGACGTTGTGACCCCGGTAACCGAATTCGAGAACGTTGTTGACAACGCTGTGCTGACAGCCGGCTACACATCGTCCGCATGAAATGCACTTGTTGTGGTCGACCATGACGAATTCCGAGCTGACATCTGAGTGCGGTTCAAAATCCTGAAAGCACAGAGACGGCCGCTCGATTCCCAGAAAATAGGCGGCATCCTGCAGTTCACATCTGCCGTTCTGTTCGCATGAAAGACAATCATGGGTTCCGCTCGAAAGCAGAAGATCGACAACAAGTTTCTGAGCCTGCCGCGCCTTTTCGGTATCGGTTCTGACGACCATGCCTTCACGCACCTGAACCGAACACGAAGTCTGCAAACCCCGCATCCCTTCTACCTCTACGACGCAGACGCGGCATTTTCCCGCAACCCCGACTTTCTCATGAAAGCACAGGGAGGGAATATATATGCCGTTTTTTCGTGCAACCTGCAGAATGGTTTCACCCTGCCCGGCCTGCACCTGCTTTCCATCAATGGAAATCAGCATCTCTTCCTCCTGAAGTTTATTCTGCTGCTCCCGAGATCTTATGGAATAAGCCTGAGACCACGCGTGAGCGGCATAAAAATGCTAGTCTCCGCAGGGATATAAAGTCAATTGAAGCAATTTCATGTTTTACATGAATTCAATTCATGTTGATCTTGAAAGTAGCTGATATGGACTATTTATGCGAGATTTCGCCGAGTTCTTCAGGTTTCAAATTTTGCATAAAGGCTAAAAACGCCTGAATTTTAAGATTGTCGCAACGCTGTTGCCGGCAGTACAGGTAGAAACGATCTTCGCTTATCTGAAGTTCGTGAAACAGCACGCGCAAAAGCCCGGTTCTCACTTCGTTAAGAACGCAGTAGGCCGGAACCAGACCAACGCCGAGACCTGAAACTGCAAGCTGAACCATTCCGCGCAGGTGGTTGACCGGCACAAGGCGGTGCGGGTTCAATCTGGTATTATCGGAAAGCTGCACCAGAAGGCGCTGCCACCATTTCCCGGCAGCATCGGTAGTCAGCCATGGCACCCGTTCGAGGTCGTGCAGGCAGTCAATATGCTGCTCAGCCAACAGAGATGGCGCAGCTACCAGCACATAGCGTTCTCTGAATAGTGAAAACCTCATCAAATCATCTCTGACGTGAGTTTTAGAGTCGATGATAATATCGAGATCGTCTGCCAGTAAAGGCTTAAGCAGCTCGTGACTGAAGGTGAAGCCAGCTTCGATGCCCGGATTAGCCTTTAGAAAAGGGACTATTCTTCTCGCCAGCACGCTGTTGCCAAATTCTACCGGCGCACCGAGACGCAAACGGCCGGTCAGAGGTTTGCCGGGTTCCTGCTGCAGCTGGTCACGGCATCGTTGCAGGTCGAGAAATATCTTTTCACAGGTTTCGAACAGCTGTTGCCCCGCTTCGGTCAGGCGAATCGGCGTCTGGTCACGCGCAAACAGCTGTTGTCCGACATTGCGTTCGAGTTTACGAATGGCATGACTGACTGCCGACTGGCTGATGTTGAGACGCTCAGCCGCTTCGGTAAAAGTAACTGAACCGGCAGCCACATGAAAGGTTAAAAGTGGCTGCAGGTCAATGTCTCCGTGACGACTGGCCGGCAAGCGTGTCTCCCTCATTTGCATGAATTTCATTCATGATATCACATATCTATCATTTTTATGAATTATATGCCGTTCATTTCAGCAATTGCCGGTCAATAGACAGAAGCCGCGGATTACACAGATTGGCGCGGATTTTTTTGAGGCTCTGCTTTAAGTAGAGCCTCCAGTGGGGGTAATAACTTTCAGTCGGCGAGCGACGTTGGCTTCCAGACGACGTTACCGATTTCTGAGATATCGTAACCAGGCAGATTCTGAAGATGTCCGGGCAGACAGGTCTGGTCGAAAAAGTCGATAAAGTTGCGCACGATACGGCTTTCCCACTGATCGGCGGGCACGATCAGGTTGAATGGCTCTTCAAAAACCGGTATGAATTTGAGCTTGAGCATTTCTGAAACGTTCTGAATGCCAAATGAGGCGTCGGCCTCGCCTGACAGAACTTTCATCGCGGCGCCAATATGCGATTGTGCGTCAGGTGGCATGTTTGCATCGCTTCTTATATTGATGCCAAGCTCTTTGAACAGCTGGTCGACAAGAATGCGGGTGCCAGATCCATGATTGCGGTTGGCAAAGCGCAGTTTCCTGCTGAAAATATCTTTGAATGTTTTTATCGCGTGCGGATTGTCGGGCGGCAGATAGATGCCCTGACAACGTTTGAACAGCCGCATCACTACATAGTTTTCGCGGTCAAGATAACGATCGAGAAACGACAGCGAATAATTGCCATCCTGATCGGCGATGTGTACGCAGCTCATGGTGGCCCGGCCGCTTTTGAGAACTTTAATGCCATTAACGCTGCCAACCATCGCGCAAAACACAGTATTCTCATGGTCGCGGTTGTAATGATCGACTATTTCTCTGAGTAACAGATCATCACTGCCAGAAATCAGAATATTTTTTTCAAGCTCGGTATTCTGGTGAATCCAGCGGTCGATGATCTCCTGAGCAAACAAAATCTTGCCGCCAAGACGCGTATAGGGGATTTCACCGTCTTTAACCAGCTGGTAAATCTTCTTTTCGTTGATATTGAGATAAGCAGAAACCTCTTTAGTAGACAGAATACGCATCAGACTCCCCCTCGCGTGAGATTCGCAGTTATTATACCTCATGCCCTGCAAAGGTTCAGCAATTTTCAGCCGAAAGGCAAAACCCGCTGATTATTCGGGTCTGTCAACATTGAATCTGGTGTTATTCGTCATTGCGAGGAGGGCTTCAGCCCGACGCGGCAATCTTACAGTCAGAGAGATTAGCTCAGAGCTGGCTTATGCCTTCGGCATACCGCTTCGTCGCTACGCTCCTCGCAATGACGATTTTTAAACATACATTCAACTTTGACAAAGCTCTACACTGCGTTTTGCAGGACACAGAACAGTCACAGAATGTCAAATAAAGAGGAGATGCTTCAATATCATGATCTCTGTCGATTCTGTTGTTTGACAGCATGGTTATCAGAGGTTAGTATTAGTTAGAATATATGTCCGATTGTAAATATTTTGCAGATTCTGGAGCAAAAATGCGAAAACACCGCGGATACTGGCCAACGCGCGCCGTAATATTTTTAATGATGTTACTTCTGCTGGGCAGTGCTGTACATTGTCCGGCCCAGCCGGTAGAAAAGCAGAAGGAACGGGTGGAAGCGGCGTCGCAGTGTGCCATCGCAGTTTTTCGAAGTGGCGAGCAGATTGCGACGGCCGGAGCTGAGCTGCTTACCGGTCTCGAATCTGTCGATCTGACGCTGCCCGGTGTCGAAAAGCCCCAGAGTGGACCCCGCCTGATCGATTTGCTGACAGCGCTCAAAATCAGTGATTATCAGAAAATAACGGTACATGGGTATGCCAAGGGCAGAATAGCTACAGCAGAATACACGATCACCAGAGACAATATGCATGAACGCATCATTCTCAGCTACTCGCGACGCGGCACCGCCAAGCTGGTCGTGCCCGAGCTGGCTTTTGACGACTGGATCGTAGATGTCAGCAAGCTGGAGATCGAATGAAACGCTTTGTTTACATAGGAATCGACGACACCGACAACCTCGAAAGCGTGGGCACCGGCCGGGTTGCCCGTGGGCTTGGCGCCCGCATCGAAGAACTGAAGCTAGGGCATTCACTCGGTGTCAGTCGGCACCAGCTGCTGGTTCACCCCGAGATTCGTTATACATCGCATAACAGCAGCAAGGGTCTCGCCATAGAAAGTGATGTTGAACTCTCTGAGTTCTTCGAACCCTGCATCGAACACATGAAAAGCTGCTGGCAGGAAGGCTCCGACCCGGGCCTGTGCATCTGCGAAGAGGCTCAGATCAGTGAAGAAATTAACCGTTTTGGCTGGCGCGCCGAAAAAGAACTGCTCAGTAAAAGCGAAGCATATGCGCTTGCCGGAAAACACGGAATTTTTTTAAAAGAACTCGGCGGAGACGGCGGCGGCGTTATCGGCGCACTGTCGGCCGTAGGCCTGCGTTCGACCGGCAACAATGGTCGACTCGTAGAAGTGTCCGGCATCAGAGAGCTCAAGGGTATTCTTACTGTTGCCGAGATTCTTGCCAGATCAGGCATCGTTGCGGTTCAGGACGAAAACGGCAATCTGCTTGCCGGCGACGAAATAATTGACAGTCTCGACTGGATCAGACCGACTCTCATCGACTGGCAGGCGATTCTGCGAGTGACAAGATTGGTGGATGACAGCGGCAAAGAGAGATGGGTTCCGGCCGAAAGAGCACACAAAATGACAGGAGAACGAAAAAATGACTGACAAATGTATGACCGTTCATCAGCATGAAACCGCGATTGAACTGGGCGGGCAAACTTCGCCCAATCTGCTGCTGCAGATTCTGGGTGTTGTTATTTTTGGTGCTCTGGTTGCAGCAGGCAAAAAAGCGACGATGGATCTCGGAATTTCAGGACATAGCGCGTTGCTATGGCTCAGTGTAATGGTTGCTGGCCGTGCTTTGATTCAGCGCGAAGGAGTTGGCTTTGCGCTCGGCGTATCGACGGCTCTCTGGGGCATACCTGCCGGCTTCAATCATTCTCTGCTCCATAATATCGGGCTTTACGGCAGCACCGGCATAGTTCTCGATCTTGCCGCGCGCAGTTCACTGCTTGATCTGAGACGCCCGCTCGGAGCTATGATCGCCGGTGCTCTCGCGCATATGGTTAAATTTGTCTTCATCATCGGAAAAGCCTCGGTGAGCGCTACCGCCAAGCGCTTCGTGCTTGCCGGCATCGCTCAGTCTGCAATCCTGCATCTTATTTTCGGAATCAGCGCCGGCCTGATCGGTTACGGCATCTGGCGCCTGCTCAAGCCGCGCCAGCACAGACCCGAGAACATTTCCGGCTGATCTCAGCCGCTAAAGCCATTTTATTGTCGCCCCGGCGGTCTTGCCGGGGTTTTTATTTATTGTAATTACCAGGTATTTATTGTAATTTTTTGTTTCAATTGAAGATTCTAATTCTTTGGAGAAACAAATGAGTTATCGACACGCCCTGACAATACTATTTTGCCTGCTGCTGGCAGCTGCAACTGCCTCGGCCGCCGAGTCTTCTTATGCCGGCGTCTTCAAGCTCGAAGAAATCGTCGTCGAAGACAGCCGACCCGAAATAGAAAGTTCGAGTCGCCTGCGCGTCATCAGCGAAGAAGAGCTGAACCAGCGTGGCGTCAGAACTCTCGATGAGGCTCTTGAACTGTTGCCGGGCATCAATGTCAGAGTCGGCAACGGCGGTTCTCCGCGTCTCGACATTCGCGGTTATCGCTCGCGCCATGTCACCCTTCTGCTCGATGGTGTTCCACTGAACTCGACCTATGATGGCCAGCTTGATCCGCGATTGATTCCGGTCGAAATCATCAAAAAAATCAAGGTTTCATATGGAACAAGTTCGTCTGTGTACGGGTCAGGAGCCCTCGGCGGAGTAATCAACATCATTACCAGAAGAGGCGAAGAGCAGAAAGATCGGTTGTTTCTGCAGACCGAAGCCGGCACCCGGATTCAGCAGTATGGTCTGATGCGCGCCACCGGACAGGAAGGTGATTTTGATTATTTTTTGAGCTTGAGCAATGAGTTGCGCAACGGCTACGAGATGTCTGACGATTTCAGGCCAACTAACACCGAAGACGGTGGCAGAAGAGAAAACAGTGACCTGCGCCGAACTTCGCTTCTGCTCAAAGTCGGTCTGACTCCTTCCGACCGCTGGACGTACGGTGTCACTCTCGGTCAGAGCAAAGTCGAATATGGTTTGCCGCACTCAACGATCAACGACAACACCGACCCGTTCGCCAATCGCGCGAGATTCGAGAGGGTAGATCTGTCGCTGACCGACCTGGCCCAGGTTACCGCTGCCTATGACGCGCCAGGCCCTTGGGAATTCAAGCTCTGGCACTACTATAACCATGGTGAAGAAGAAACCAACGGCTACGACGATGCCACTTATTCCGGCATGTCAGACTTCACGGTTAAAAACACCTTTCATCAGATTTCCAAAACGAAGATCACTGGCCAGAACCTGCAGGCAATCTGCACGACCAGCGACCACTCATCGCTGATACTGAGTCTCAAATCTGAGCGCAGCGACTGGGATGCCTACGGCCGCATCAGAGACGTTGTCGTAAAAGACGGCAACTATGGAATCAGGGCTTTTAACAACAGCCATTACCTGAAAAACCGTGCTGTTGCAATTGAATACAATCATTCTCTCAGCAACCGTGTCGAAATAACTGCCGGCGGCAGTCTGAACTGGCAGAAACGTGCTGACCGCGATGACCAGCAGGGTAATGAGTTCAACTTCGGTATCTCAAAAGAATTTGGCCACAAAACCACTGCTCATCTTGCCGTCGCCCGCAAAATCAGGTTCCCGGCGATTCAGCAGCTTTACGATGCAGTCAGCGGCGATCCCAACCTCGACCTCGAAAAGGCCAGAAATTACGAAGCCGGCCTGACTCACAACTTTAACGATAAGACCTCAGGCGGGCTGACCTTCTTTCACAGCACTGTCGAGAATTACATCGAAAAGCTCGACCCAAGCCCTCTCTACCAGAACATTCAGGAATATATCTTTAAAGGTATCGAGTTTTCGGCGAAACACCAGTGTAAAAAACCGCTGCTGCTGAAAACAGCGTTGACTCTTATGGACAGCGAAGAAGTTGACTCGACTGTTGGCCGCGATGAGTTACAGTATCGACCGAAAACCAAGTTCTCGTTTTCAGGAACCTATAGCGCGAAAAACGGACTCGAGGCCTACTGCGAGTTTCTGCACATCGATGGGCAGAACTTTTATTCGAAGAAAGCGCCTTATCAGAAAGCGACTCTCAACGAAATCAACCTGACCAACATCAGGCTGTCAAAGCCGATCAGAAAAGATTCTCTGCATGTTTATATGGGCATCGACAATCTTTTCGACCGCAATTACGAAACCTCTTACGCCGTGCCGGCGCCTGGCCGTTTTTGCTATCTCGGTCTGCAGGCACATCTGTAACATCACAGGTTACAGTCAGAAAAGAAACCGCTGATTACGCCGATTGACGCAGATTGTATATGGTCTTTCACGCAGGGGTTCAACATGTTGAACCCCTGCGTTGCGTTTAGCCGAACACCGCAGTAGTGGTCTGTCAGCGCCAGCCCCGACGAATCCCATGGACAAAAAGATTGCTTCGCTTCGCTCGCAATGACCATTTTTCACCATGCGATTCAGCTTTGGCAAAGCAGTAGTTTGGCGCGTAGCTGCAGGCTCTCATCGAATGAGAAATGTTTAGACATAGAAAAATCCCCCGGGCAGGAGCTGCCCGGGGGACTCACAGGTTTCCAGCATGGCCCGACCATGCCGGAAGGTTCGCTTATTTTTTTACGCCGAAATAGAAGTTGCGAGCGCTGCCAGCACCTTTTTCGACAATGCAGTAGAGTTCGCCGGTCGGATCGACTCCGGCACGGGCATCGACGCCGGTCAGAGTTATGGCGCCTTTGCTGATGGTGAATTCGAGTGTTTTGAGCGCATCTGCTTCGGCTTTTTCGGTCTTTGCGTCACTCTGAGCGTAAGAATTGCCGGCAACAGCCACCTGTGTGCCATTTGAATATGAAGCATAGGTGCTGTTTTCGGCACTGCTCTTCACAGCGGCTTCAACAAAGTTGCCGCTCCAGGTTGAATCAGAATTCTGCTTGACGCCAACTGCGAAAACGCAGCGACCACCGGCCTGATAGCTGACAAAGGCAAACAGGTTTCCATCAGGGTCGACCTGAGCATACTCGGTTTTCGAGCTTGAGAAGGTGATCCGGCCGCCTCCGGCCACAGAATAGGTTCCGGCGGTAAAAGCGCTTGCGAGCGAGTCTGGATTGTAAGACGACTTGACGGTAAATGCGCCTTCGCCGTCGAAGCTGAGTGAATACGCCTGAACTCCCGGTGTCGCCGGTTTGAAAGAGGCGTCGACGGCGTCAGAATATTCAAACACGTTGTAGGTGCCTTTGAGTGTGGCGTTGGTAGCGGCGGTTGGTTGCTTGATAAACAGGCCAATATAAGGGGTTTTATTGAAAACATGAACCATGGCGACATTGCCTGAAGTAGCAACTGAGCCGCGATTTTTGGTGACAGTCGAGAAGGTCAGTTCGCCGCTGCTCTCGGTTACGGTGTAGGTTGCATCAACCAGTGATGCGTCGGATTTTACCTTAACGGTTTCGCTGACATCGCTGTTTTTCAGATCGCTGTTGTAGACTACGGAGACGTCGCTGACGCCAACCCAGCGGATAGAACCGAGAGCGTTAACGAAAAACGCCCGGTAGTTGCCGGAAAAGCGTGTTTGCGAAACTTCAATGATTTTGATAGCGGCGACAGCGGTGTCTATCGCGCCTTTCAGCGCAGCTGCTGTTATATCAAGACTCACAGTGTTGCCGATCTTTTCAGCGGCAATGATCTGTTTCTGAATTTCAGTTTTTACGGCGCTCAGATCAACCGACATTTCATCGATGGTTTTGCTGGTGTTTTGCGACCAGGCCTCGTATACCAGAGCTTTAGCCGTTGAATCATAGTTTATCTCAACATTTTTGATGTCAGAGTCATTGGTCTGACCGGCAACTACAGTAGCATGACCAATGCGCTTCATGATAGCCGGAGCATCGGCAGCGGCGCCTTTGGCAACAATCTCGACAGTAACCCGGTGGGTTCCGGGAGATACAGAAGTGACGGCAGTCTCTGCCAGAGTGAGCGTATTGCTGTCAGCAGACAGATCAAGATTAAAATAGACTGGGGCGCCGTCATCGATTTTAACGCGAGCCTGAAAACCTTCGCTGATAGCAGTCCTGAGCGCCGCTTTTTCGCTGCTGCGCAGAGCCTCGACAAAGTCAGCCTTGTTGCCGGAATCGGCGAAGGCAGAAACCAGAATTTCGCCGGTCAGAACGGGAGAGTAGCCGGTATCGTTGTCGCTTCCGCCCATACAACCCGCCAGAAAAGCGACAGAACAAACAATTAGAGCTGCAATCAAACGACTGAAAACTTTCACAGAGACCTCCGAAAAATTATTTGCCGAATTCTAACACGGCCCGTTCTGTTTTCTAAGCAAAATATAAGACAATAAACGATTATTTAAGATTTTTTGTTTGTTTTATGCTTGATTAAAATTGCAGTTTCAGTAATTCTCGGTGAGGCGTAAGACCTGCGACAATAGGGATTACGATGTTGGAGCATTGCTTTCTTGTTCGTCTTCCTGCCCGCTGCGAGGTCGCAGGATCCAGAAAATCGCGCGATAACTGATCCGGTTGCTTAAAGGCTGCCGATACCGATCACTTTTGGGGTTTTGATGGTCGGGTGGTTTTCGGGAACCATGATAGTAATCGGGGCTGGCAGGCCTGCGCCGCCTTTTTTCTTGGCGATCCAGATTTTGTACATCCAGCCGGCAATCGCGCTGTCGCCGTAACCATCGCCATTGCTGTAGCGTTTGTTTACGCGGGTTATCTCGAGCGGCATGGCATAGAATTTGAAGTTGTCATAGTCTTTTTTGAGCGAAAACCTTGGCAGGTCGATGTCAAGAGCTGTTCCGGCCGGGTTTACCAGGCTGCCGCCGGCAATTGCGAAAAACGCCTCGGCGCATTTTTCAAGGGTTTCCGAGCTCAATATCCTGACATACTCGTTGAGCACTTCAAGCACTTCCGCGGGCAACTGGCTGACAGGTATGTCATCCTTTTTACTCTGCGCCGCCGCTTCAAAAGCGCTCAGGCCAGATACCAGCAGAAAAAACAGAACTACCGACAATAACTTTTTCATTTTCCCTCCCATGCATATTCTCATGAGCCTTTTCGGCTCATTACAACTTTGTGTAGAAGCAATTTCTCATGAAATAATAACACACACGGCCATGAGATCAAAGGATATGAAATCACTGATCAGAGCGCTCATTTTTTCTCATACCATCGGGAAAGGACGCGGTAGACAACGAAACCCATGCGCTCATAAAGCCGATGCGCCTTTTGGTTGGCATCGATAACCGACAGCTTCACCGTCTCACAGCCGAGCTGACGCAGCATTTCTATCAGGCTGGCGACAGCGGCACAACCGTAGCCATGCCCGCGGGAAGCGGGCAGCAGGCACACAGATTCGATCCAGCCGTCAGAACCATCGAGCTTGAGCTCGTAACTTCCGACCGTGCAGTTATCAGCACTGATAAGACCGCAGCGCAAAGTTCCGTTCGCCAGCAGGCGCCTTGCGTCATCGGCATCGATGGTTGTCCCGCCACAAAATTTCTGATATCATCGCGGCTCTGTTTCCCAGTAGTCTGCGCGCCAAAAAGCAGCTCAACCCCCCCGGCCGCCATGTGCCCGTTCATGTCACAAAGTTTTTGAATCATCATGACAACATCTTATTTTGCAACTGTGTCTTTAAGCCACAGGTAAAGCTGCTCGCAGGCGTCATCGCCGCAGCGCGTAATCTGAATTTTGCCGCCGACGATTTCGGTTCTGATTTTGTGGGCAGTAACAACCTTGCCAGCTATTATGATCGCCACCGCCCGATCGACATTGGCTGCGGTGAACTGCTGAAATTCTCTGGCATTACCCTCGCCAAGAACCACGTTGAGAGTCGTTTTTCCCGCAACCTTGTCACCGACTTCGGGCTTTGCTTCAGGACTGAAACCCACATCCGGCCGGTTCTTTACCCGGAAATGCCGGGCCGGCTGACCGGTTACGCCCAGGTGATCGAGGGTATAGGTGACGATGACTTCGTCGTCAGCCGTCTTTGCAAACTTTGCTGAATCGCTTTGCTCCTCAAGGATGAGGTAGAAGCCATTTGGCAGGGAAGCTTTTTCCGCGCCACTCTGCGCATCTCCGACTTCCTGAGAAAACCCGGCCGTGACGACAAAAAACAGAATAAAAGCAATCAATGCTGTGAAAACTCTATTCATTCGAGCATCCTTTATTGCTGCTGCAAACTTAAAGATCCCGTTCAGTCTAACGCAGCCAATCTGCAACGTCAAACAACTGCCTGATCGGCAGTTGTTAATATCGCGAGATGTTTCATTTCATCTGATGGTAATCTCTGGCGAGGCCGCCCTCGCCGGTTTCTTTATAGAGCGAGGGCAGGTCGTGACCGGTCTCTTTCATGACCTCGACGACCCTGTCAAAAGAGACACGATGCGTGCCGTCGGAAAAGGTTGCGAAAATATTGGCGTCGAGCGCGCGGGCTGCGGCAAACGCGTTGCGCTCGATACAGGGTATCTGAACCAGCCCGCAGACCGGGTCGCAGGTCATGCCGAGATGATGCTCAAGGGCCATTTCAGCTGCGTATTCGATCTGTGCGGGGCTGCCGCCGAAAAGCTGGTTGGCTGCGCCGGCTGCCATTGCGCAGGCTACGCCGACTTCGCCCTGACAGCCGACTTCGGCACCCGAAATAGAAGCGTTGTGTTTGACGATATTGCCGATCAGGCCGGCGGTGGCTAGAGCGCGCAGAATGCGGGCATTGCTGAATTCCCTGGTGGTCTGCAGATGATAGAGCACTGCCGGAACAACTCCGCTCGACCCACAGGTTGGCGCGGTAACGATTTTGCCGCCTGAGGCGTTTTCTTCGCTGACAGCGAGAGCATAAGAAAAAACGAGTCCGCGCGACTTGAGGGTCTGCGTGTAACCGCTGGCGCGGACATGATAAGAAACCGCTTTTTTTCTGAGGTTAAGCGGGCCAGGCAGCGAGCCCTCTTCTTCGAGTCCCCTCTGGATTGCAGCTTTCATCGTCAGCCAGACTTCTTCGAGATAATCCCAGATGCTGCTGTCTTCGCATTCCTGAACGTATTCCCAGTAACTTTTGCCCTTTTCTTCGCACCAGGCAAGCAGTTCTGTCATAGTGTTCATCTGGTAAATTTCGACACCTTCGCCCTCTTCGACTCCGACCTGATTGCCGTTTTCGTCAGAAAGTGCTCCGCCACCGACGCTGAACACTGTCCAGCTTTCCATCTCTTTGCCGTCATCAGCGAAGGCTTTAAAATTCATACCGTTCGGGTGAGGTGGAAGAACGATCTTTGGCTGCCAGATGATTTCGGTTTTCGCTTTTGGCCTGAGAACTGAAAGAATGGCGGTGTCGGTCAGATGCCCCCTGCCGGTTGCAGCGAGGCTGCCGTAAAGCGTAACCGCGAAGGAAGCTGCTGAAGCATGGCGTTCGAGAAAAATTTCGGCGGCCTTGCGAGGCGCCATGGTGTGACTGCTTGAAGGACCGTTACCGATTCTGAAGAGTTCTCTTAATGATTTCATAAACAGATTTGATAAGTTTTGATCAGAGAACTTCGAGGCGCTTTACCGCATCGATAAAGTCTTCGCGGTGGCCGAAGGCCGAGAATCTGATGAAGCCCTCGCCGGCGGGGCCGAAGCCTGAGCCAGGCGTTGTGACGATCTGGCATTTTTCGAGGATTTCGCTGAAGACATCCCAGGATTTGCGGCCGAGAAAATGCGCCCAGACGTATGGCGCGTTGACGCCGCCGCAGGTCTTGAGGCCTTTTGCGTCGAGTGCCTTTTTGATGATCGCCGCGTTTTCCATGTAATAGGAAACCAGGCACTTCATCTCGGCCAGTCCTTCGTCTTCGAGTGCGGCCATACCGCCATACTGGGCGATGTTAGAGGCGCCGTTGAACAGGGTGGTCATGATGCGGTTCCAGTCGTTGCGAACCGGTGTGCCGTCTTCGAATTTGAGCTGGTCAGGCACTACTGTCCAGCCCAGGCGAACTCCGGTAAAGCCGGATGGTTTTGAGAATGAACTGACTTCGATCGCAACCTCACGCGCACCGTCGATTTCGAAAATCGTTTTCGGCAGAGATTTGTCGCTGATGTATTCGCTGTAAGCCGCGTCAAAGATGATTATCGAGCGATTCTTCCGGGCAAAAGCGACGAGCTTTTTGAGCTGCTCGCAGCTGGCAACTGCCCCGGTCGGGTTGTTCGGCGAACAAAAATAAATCAGGTCGGTGCGTGGCTGGTTGTCGAGATCAGGAAAAAAGTCATTTTCGAGGCAGCACTTCATGTAAACGATCTTGTCGAACTGGCTGCGCGACTGATCGTAAGGGCCGGTAACTCCGGCGATCACTGAACCATCGACGTAAACCGGATACGAAGGATCCTGCACCGCAATAGTCACTTCGCTGCCGAACATCGTCTGCAGGCGCGCAATATCGCACTTGGCGCCATCAGAAATAAACACTTCATCGCCTTTAACCAGACCGCCATAAAGCTTTGCGGCCAGCTGTGTGCGAAATTCGGTAA